>JAGHZW010000044.1:14827-32930 GCA_017745195.1 Pseudoxanthomonas sp.
CGTGACCGGCGACTACTCGCGCGGCGCGGCCGGCCGACGGTGCACGTGGCCTTCGACGAGGCCACCGCGATCCTGGCTGGCGACGCCCTGCAGACCCTCGCCTTCTCCGCGCTGGCCGAAGCCGATGCACCGGCCCGGCTGCGCATCGACTGGGTGCGCGCGCTTGCCGACGCGTCCGGCGTGGCCGGCATGTGCGGCGGCCAGGCGCTGGACATCGACGCCACCGGCCGCACCCTGACCCTCGAGCACCTGCAGCGCATGCATGCGCTCAAGACCGGCGCGCTGATCCGCGCCGCGGTGCGCATGGGCGCGCTCGCCGGCGGCGCCGATGCCACCACCCTGGCCCAGCTGGACGCATTCGCCGACGCGCTGGGCCTGGCCTTCCAGGTGCGCGACGACCTGCTCGACATCGAGGCCAGTTCCGAGCAGCTGGGCAAGACCGCCGGCAAGGACGTGGCCCAGGCCAAGTCGACCTATCCGGCGCTGCTGGGCGTCGGCGGCGCACGAAGCAAGCTCGACGAGCTGGCCGTTGCAATGCGCGACGCCTTGGCCCCGTTTTTCGGTGACCGCACCGCCGCACTGGCCGCGCTGGGCGAGCTGGCGGTCATGCGCTCGCACTGAGGTCTTGCCACATGCACCGGAAAAGAAAGGGCCCGGCATGACCGGGCCCTTTCCACGTGTGTCGTGCGGCAGCTGGCGCGCGCGGACTTACTTGATCAGCCGCAGCGTGAACGGGTAGCGGTAGGCCACGCCCTCGTTGGCCTTCACCCCGGCGAGGATGGTCAGCACCAGCCAGGCCAGGCCCAGCAGTGCGCCGATCGGCCCGGTCAGGATGATGCCGATGCCGAAGGTCACGACCGTGACCAGGACCAGCGCGACGGCCGCGATCAGCAGGGTGATGTTGAAGTTCAGCGCTTCCTTGGCCTGCTCGCCGGCGAAGGGCAGGGTGTCCTTCTTCACCAGCCAGATGACCAGCGGCCCGACGATGTTGCCGATGCCACCGGTGAACAGCCCGATCAGGGCGGACAGGTGGCCGAACATCGCCCACTGCCGATCCTCGGCACCGGGCTTGCCGGTCGCTTCGACGGATGACGTGGCCTGGGTTTCGAAATCGCTCATTGCATTCCCCTTGCTGTGCGTTTTTGATGGATCCGGTCGGATGGGACGCCTTCTCTCCCGTGGCGCCCGCATCCGAGGATACGTCATTCGCCGCCGGCCACGGTCATGCGCCCGACCAGGATCGGGCCGGTGCGGACGTGCGAGCGCGGGTCGTACTCGCTGCCCACTGCCTCGATCCCGGCGAACATTTCGCGCAGGTTGCCGGCGATGGTCAGCTCGTCGACCGCGTAGGCGATCGCGCCGTCCTCGACCCAGAAACCGGCCGCGCCGCGCGAGTAGTCGCCGGTCACGCCGTTGACGCCCTGCCCCATCAGTTCGGTCACCAGCAGGCCGCGGCCCATGCCGCTCAGCATCTCCTCCAGCGAACCGGCGTTGGCCGCGACCTGCAGGTTGTGCACGCCACCGGCGTTGGCGGTGGTCGGCAAACCGAGCTTGCGCGCCGAATAGCTGCCCAGCACGTAGCGCTGGAGCACGCCGCCGGCCACCAGCGCGCTGTCGCGGGTGGCCACGCCATCGGCATCGAACGCGGTCGAGCGCAGGCCGTGGCGCAGCAGCGGGCGCTCGTCGATGGCGAACCATTCGGGGAACAGCCGGGTGCCGGCGCTGTCGAGCAGGAAGCTGGCGCGCCGGTACAGCGCGCCGCCGGAGACCGCGTTGAGCAGGTGCCCGACCAGCGAACGCGCGACCTCGGCCGAATACAGCACCGGGAACTGGCCGGTCGGCGCGCTGCGCGGATCCAGCCGCGCGGCGGTGCGTTCGGCCGCGCGGCGGCCGATCGCCGCGGCCGCCTCCAGGTCGTCGCGGGCCAGGCCGATGCTGTACCAGCCGTCGCGCTGCATGCCGTCGCCCTGGCCAGCGATCAGGGCCACGCCGAGCGAATGCTGGGTCTCGCGCTCGCGGCCGACGAAGCCGTGGCTGTTGGCGTACACCGACAGGCTGCCGCCGCTGCCGAACGAGGCGCCGTCGGAATTGCTCACCCGCGCATCGGCCTCGCGACCGGCGGCCTCGCAGGCCAGGGCCAGGTCGACTGCTTCGTCCGCGTCCAGCCGCCACGGATGCCAGGTGTCGAGGTCGGGAAACTCACTGGCCATCAGCGCCGCGTCGGCCAGGCCCGCGGCCGGATCGTCCTCCGTGTAGCGGGCGATTGCGCAGGCCTGTTCGACCGTGGCCTCCAGGCTGCCTTCGTGCAGGTCGGCGGTGCTCGCGCTGCCCTTGCGCTGGCCGAAATAGACCGTGACCGCGATGCCGCGATCGCGGCTGGATTCCACCGTTTCCACTTCGCCCATGCGCACGGACACGTTCAGGCCGTACTCCTCGCTGCAGCTGACCTCGGCCTGGCTGGCGCCGAGCGCCCTGGCCCGGTCGAGCAGGCGCTGCGAGATCTCCGCCAGCTGGTCCAGCCGCGCGTGGCTGTCGTCGTTGCGCGCGATGTCGTTCACGTGTTGCACCTCTGAAAAAACGGATTGTCGATTCGGAACGGAAACCGGCCGCCATCGCGCCGGTGCCGTGATTTGCCGTGCTTGCGGCGCGCCGCTACGGGCGCCGGGACGCGGCGGAAAGGCAATTCAGCCCGCGCCGGGTAGAATCCGCGCTACCCGACAGAGCCCCGACCCCATGCGCGGACGCGACGAAGACACCGGCGAATTCTTTTCCCCCAGCCGCAGCCAGCAGCGCCGCGAGGCGCTGGAAGTGCTGGAGCTGGCCGAAAAACTGGCCGCGCTGACCCCGACCCAGCTGGCCAAGTTGCCGATCCCCGACGACCTGCTGCCGCACCTGGAGCACACCCGCAAGATCACCGCGCACATCGCCCGCAAGCGCCAGCTGGCCTTCCTGGCCAAGCAGATGCGGCGCGAGGACGACGAAACGCTGGAGGCGATCCGCGACGCGCTGGACGAGGACGGCAAGGCCGCGCGCCGCGAAGTGGCGGCGATGCACCGGGTCGAGGACTGGCGCGAGCGGCTGCTCGCCGAAGGCGACGCGGCGCTGGCCGAACTGCTGGAAGAACATCCGGCGGCCGACCGCCAGCACCTGCGCCAGCTGGTCCGCAACGCGAACGAGGAAAAGCTGCGCAACAAGCCGCCGCGCGCGTTCCGCGAACTGTTCCGCGAACTGCGCACGCTGCTGCTGGCCGGCGACGGAACCGAAGTCGACGAAGACTCGCCGGACTTCGACGGCGCGGACGAGGCCGAAGCGCGCGAGGACTGAGCCTGCGCGGCTCACGCGCCGCCCCTCACGCCCGCGTCCCGCCCACGGTCAGGCCGTCGATCAGCAGCGACGGCTGGCCCACGCCGACCGGCACGCTCTGCCCGTCCTTGCCGCACACGCCGACGCCCTCGTCCAGGGCCAGGTCATGGCCGACCATGCGCACCTTCTGCATCGTTTCGGGCCCATTGCCGATAAGGGTCGCGCCCTTCACTGGCGCGGTGACCTTGCCGTCCTCGATCAGGTAGGCCTCGGTCGCCGAGAACACGTACTTGCCACTGGTGATGTCGACCTGGCCGCCGCCGAAGTTGACCGCGTACAGGCCCTTCTTCACCGAACGGATCATCTCCTGCGGGTCGTGCGTGCCGGCCAGCATGTAGGTGTTGGTCATGCGCGGCATGACCAGGTGCGCGAACGACTCGCGCCGGCCATTGCCGGTCGGGGCCATGCCCATCAGCCGCGCGTTGAGCGAGTCCTGCATGTAGCCGACCAGCACGCCGTCCTCGATCAGCGTAGTGCAGCGCGTGGGCGTGCCCTCGTCGTCGATGTTGAGCGAACCGCGCCGACCTTCCAGCGTGCCGTCGTCGACGATGGTTACCCCCGGCGCGGCCACGCGCTGGCCGATGCGGCCGGCGTAGGTCGAGGTGCCCTTGCGGTTGAAGTCGCCTTCCAGGCCATGGCCGACCGCCTCGTGCAGCAGCACGCCGGGCCAGCCCGCGCCGAGCACCACCGGCATGGTGCCGGCCGGTGCATCGATCGCGTCGAGATTCACCAGCGCCTGGCGCAGCGCCTCGCGCGCCAGCTTCTCCGGTCGCCCGCCGGAGAACAGTTCTTCGTACGAATAGCGGCCGCCACCGCCGGCATAGCCGGATTCGCGGCGGCCCTGCTGTTCGACGATCACCTGCACGTTGAGCCGCACCAGCGGGCGCACGTCGGCGGCCATCACCCCGTCGCTGCGCGCCACCAGCACCGTATCCACGCCGCCGGACAGGCTCACCGACACCTGGATCACGCGCGGATCGGCCGCGCGCAGCAGCCGGTCCAGCGAACGCAGCAGCTCGACCTTGTCCTCGTTGCCCATGCCTTCGACCGGATCCAGCGCCGGGTACAGCGCATGGCCACCGCTGCGCACCAGCTGCCGCGGCGCGTGCGCGCTGCCGTCGCGGGCGATCGCGCGCGCCGAGCCGGCGGCCAGGCGCAGCGCATCGGCATTGATGTCGTCCGAATAGGCGAAGCCGGTCTTCTCGCCGCTGATCGCGCGCACGCCCACCCCCTGCTCGATCGAGTGCGCCCCGTCCTTGACGATGCCGTCCTCCACCGTCCAGCTCTCGCGCCGGGAATGCTGGAAATACAGGTCGCCGAAATCGATGCCCGGCCCGAGCAGGGCGCCGAAGGCGCGGTCCAGGCCGGATGGATCGAGGCCACCGGGGACGAGCAGGCGGGTTTCGGCAAGAGTCAGGGCGGATTCGGTCATCGTCATTGGATGGGGGCGGGAAGTGACCAGGGCAAGCGCGGTCGGGGCGGCCGTGCAAGGCGTGGCCAGGATCGGTGCGGCCTGCATGGTGCGGTCGCCTATGATGACAGCCCGGCCGCAACGGACCGTTATCCGCGCGCCCACCACCAGCTACCGGCTCCGGGAAACAGCGCATGAAGGTCACTGCCCACGTCCTCGACGGCCACACCCTGGACATCCGCCCGGCCCCGCGCGAGCGCGACTGGATGGACCGCACCGACCAGCGCTACGCCTACCGCTGCCTGCCGCTGGACATGGCCAACGCCTGTGGCTGGGAGCTGCTGTGCCAGACCGGCTTCAGCGCCGAATGGGACGGCGGCGATGCGCTCGAATCGGTCCGGGTCCTGGCTGATCCGGGAAGCCATGCGCCGGCGGTCAGCCATTTCGGCTACGGCGTGCTGACCTTCCACGTGCCGTGCCTGTTCCGCACCGACGCCGGCATCGAGCTGATGGCCACCGGCCCGATCAACCGGCCCAAGGACGGCATCGCCGCGCTGACCGGCCTGGTCGAGACCGACTGGAGCCCGTACACCTTCACCATGAACTGGAAGTTCACCCGGCCCGGGCGGGTGCGCTTCGAGGCCGGCGAGCCGTTCTGCCACCTGCTGCCGCTGCAGCGCTCGGTGCTGGCCGATGCACGTGCCGAATGGCGACCGATTTCGGAGACGCCGGATCTGGCCGAACAGCATCGGCGCTGGACCGACAGCCGCGGCCACTTCCTGGGCGAGCTTCCCGACCCCGAATCGGCGGCCGCGCGCGAGCAGTGGCAGCGCGGCTATTTCCGCGGCGTGGACATGCACGGCTGCCCGGCCGGGGAGCACAGGGTGAAGCTGCGCCTGCCCGGCTTCAGCCGCGGCGGCAACGACGACGACTGACTCTGGACGACGCCGTTCAGTGCATGCCGGCGTCGTGGCGGTCCGCGCTGTCTTCGTCGCGACGCGACTGCTCGCGGCTGATCACTTCGACCTTCGGCTCCTTCCACGGGCCGGTGACCTTGTAGGTCTTCGCGCCCATCTCGCCCAGCGGCTTGGACAGCACCGCGTTGGCCGCGGCCCCCACCGCCGCGCCGACCGGGCCGCCGGCCACCGCGCCGACCACGGTCAGCAGGTTGCCCGACTTGGGCAGCACGTCGATGGTCTGGTCGAAGCGCTGCGCGCGCAGGTCGGTGTTGCCGCGGATATGGATGGCCGCGGCCGGCCCGTCGATCAGCATGTCTTCGGTGTGGGCTTCACCATTGGCGAAATCCACCCGGCCTTCGAGCCGGTCGAAGGCGAATCCCTTGGAGAAGAAATCGCGGAAGTCGAGCATCAGCCGGCGCGGCAGCTGGGCCAGGCTGAACAGCCCGAGCACGCGGCCGGCGCCCGGTTCCAGCTCCAGCAGCTGGCCGTCGCGTGCGGCGATGTGCAGGTTGCCCTGCAACCCGGCCAGGGCGAAGGCTTCGGGCGCGCCCGGCCAGCTGGCATCGAAGCGCACTTCGCCTTCGCCGCGCGCCAGCCAGTTGCGGTAGCCGAGTCCGTCCATCAGCTGGCCCATGTCACGGCTGTCGACCTGCACGGTCACATGCGTGCGCGCACCCGCCCCGCGGCCGAGCCACTCGCCGGTCACTCCGATCGCCTGTTCGCCAGCCTGCACCTGCAGGCGCTCCACCTGCAGTCCGCCGGCCACCGGGCGCGTACGCAGCGTGGCGCGGCCCAGCGTGGCGTCGCGGTAGCGCAGGTCGTCCACGTCGATGGCCAGGGGCGGGATCGCGGCCGGATCGAAACCGGCATCGGCGGTCGCCGCCGCATCGTTCGTCCCCGCGGCAGCCGCGGCCTGGTCAGGTTTCGCCGTGTCCGCCGCATCGCCGTTGTCGCGCGTGCCGGCATGGCCCGCCGCGTCGGTGGCCGCCGCCGGAGGCTGCCAATGCAGCCGCGCGAAGCGTCCCTGCACGGTGGAGCCGGCCGCATCCGGCACCGTGACATTACCGGCCAGCGCCGCTCCGTCCACCGTTACGTCCAACGCCTGCGCGCCAGGCCGCAGCTTCAGTCGCGTCGCCGGGAACACGCCGCCGAGCAGGTGCAGCTCGTCGGCCATCACGTCGATCTCGTTCAGCGGCACGCCGCCGCTCCCGCCCTTGGCCACGCCGATCCACTCCAGCGCATCGAGCGAATGGGCGCGTCCGCCGACCACCATGCCCGCGGCCGGCGGCTCGGCCGCAACCGTCGCGCTCCCCAGGGTCACGCGCACACCGGTCTTGCCGTCGCGCTGGCGCGCGCGGATCGCCATGCGCTCGCCGAAGGCCACGTCGATCGGTCCGCTGCCCAGCGGCAGGTCGACCTGCACGGTGGCGGCGAGCGGCTCGTCCGCCGGCTTGGCCAGCGGCGCGGGCAGCTCCAACCGGGTGCCGGCCAGCGAGGAATGCAGGCGCAGCGTGCCGGCGCTGGCACCGACCGGCTGCTTCGGCAACGCGACGGCGAGCGACCACGGCGAGCGCCCGTGCACGTAAGGCTTCAGCCAGCCCAGGTCCGGTGCGCGCGCGAGCAGGTCGGCGGCATCCATCGGCGCATCCAGGCCGGCCTCGAACACGTTGGCGGCATCGCGCACGTGGCGGCCGGAGCGCAATGCGAGCGTGCCGTCCTGCCCTCCGTAGCGCACGGCCAGCGCCGGCGCGGCGAAGCCACTGCCGTCGTAGCGCGCCTCGCCACGCGCGTCGTCGAACACCAGGTTCCAGCGCTTCTCCGCCAGGCGCACGCCATCGAGCGTGACCCGTCCATCGATCACCGCCGGGGCGTGGTCGTGGCCCAGCGGCAGGTCCAGGGCGAAGGTCGTCGCGGACGGGCCCGCGGCCTCGAGATTGGCCAGGGTCTCGCGGTTCTGCTTCTCCAGCGGACTGCGCCGCAGCAGTCCGAGCATGCGCGCCGCATCACCCCTGGCCTCGGCCCGCACCTGCAGCGGCGCATGGCTGAAATCGGCGATCCCGGCCTGCACGCGCTGCACCTCCAGGCCGGCCACGCGACCCTGGCCGAGCACGCTGAAGCCGTTGCCGACGAACGCCACGCCGGCCTGCATCGCCTCGATTTCCGGCCAGTCGGCCTGGAAGCGCAGGCGCCCGTCGCGGATCGTCGCGGTGGCCTCGAAACGGCCGTTGTCGTGCACGAACGGCCAGTCGTCCAGGTCGCCGGCGACCAGGCCGCGGCCACCGGTGAGGGTGCCACCCTGCAGCGCCATGTCGAGCCAGTCGACCGCCGCCTTGGGCATCTTGTGGTGGATCCAGAATTTCTTCGCGACCGGCACCGGCGCGTCGTCGATCTCGGCGGCCAGGCCGATCCAGGGCCGCGTGCCATCGCCCTGGAACCACAGTCCGCCGCGCACCTGCGCGCCGTAATCGCCACCGTCCAGGTGCAGCGCCGGCGTTGACACTTCCCAGCCTTCGCCTTCGCGCCAGGCCAGCAGCTGGCCATCGAGCTTGAGGTCGTGGACCACGCCGAAGCCGCTGGGCCAGTCGAAGCGCAGCGCGCTGCGCCGATCCAGCGCCAGCTGCCAGCCCTGGCCATCGCCCTGGAACGTGCCGGCCAGCCCGTCGATCCCGGGCGCGTCGCCGACCGCGGCGAACGCCGCACGTTCCAGCCGGCCCTGCGCATGCATCGCGCCACCGCGCACGCCGGCCACTTCAAGGTCCGAGACCTGCGCTTCCGGCATGGCGCGCTGGATCCAGCCACGCAGTGACGGCGGCAGGCCTTCGCCCAGCGACGCGATCGCCAGCAGCGGCCGCGCATCGACATGCCGGGCCAGCAGCGCGAACCGGGTGCCGCCGGCCGCGGCCAGGCCATCGAGCGTCTGCGCGCCGCGCTCGTCCGCGAGCCGCAGCAGCGGCGCGTCCAGCCGCCAGCCGGTGGCGGTGACGCGCCAGCGCGCGCGACCGCGCAGTTCGTCCAGGCGCACCTTCGGCAGCTCGCCATCGGCCAGTGGCGCGCCGGACAGCTGCAGGTGGCGCAGCTGGAAGGCGGTGGTGACCAGCACCACGCGCTTGCCGCGTACTTCGGCCCAGGCCTGCACCCGGCCGCGTCCGTCGACCGGCGCGATGCCGCCGTGGTGCAGCAGCGGCGCCCAGGCGCCGAGCGCCTCGGTGTCCAGGTCGAAATAGGTGCGGCCGTTGC
The DNA here is from genome assembly GCA_017745195.1 of Pseudoxanthomonas sp. Taxonomy (GTDB): domain Bacteria; phylum Pseudomonadota; class Gammaproteobacteria; order Xanthomonadales; family Xanthomonadaceae; genus Pseudoxanthomonas. The sequence continues at coordinate 23,798 of JAGHZW010000044.1, forward strand.
CGCGGGCGCGGTCGAATTCCAGCGCCAGCGCCGCCGGCGACGCATCCTCGCGGATCCACGCCAGCGCACCGGCGCTGACATGGCGGCCATCGACGCGCAGGCGCAGGTCGATCTTGGGGATGCGCGTGCGCAGGCCCAGCTGCGGCGCGCGCACGTCCAGCTGGCCGCCGATCACCTGCAGTTCGCCGAGCCCTTCCAGGTAGTCGAGCGGATCGGCATTGCCCGCCGCGGGCAGGCCGCGCACCGACCAGAGCCCGTCATCGGCCCGCTCAAGGGTCAGCGACGGACCGCGCAGGCGCAGCTCGGTGAACGAGCGCCCGGGCAGCAGGCCGGCATACATCGACACCAGCACTTCGGCCTGGCCGATGTGCACGCCGCCGTCGGCCTCGCCGATATGCAGGCCTTCCAGCTGCAGCAGCGGTCCGCGCCGGGTCCATTGCGTGTGCATGCGCTCGAAGCGCACCGGCCGGCCGGCCTTCTCGGTCAGCCATGCGGCGACGCTGTCGGGATGGCGCTCGACCAGCGGCAGCAGCTGGCTGGCGGCGCCGAGCACCAGCGCCATCAGCACCAGCACCATCGCCAGCAGGTAGACCGCCCAGCGGCGGACCAGGCGCAGTCGATGGTGCAACGCGGTCGGCATCACGCCACCACGTCGGGCTTGCGATCAGAGCAGGACCACATCGAACTGCTCCTGCAGGTACTGCTCGTCGGCCTGGAAGCGGATGGTCTTGCCGAGGAATTCCTCCAGCTCGGCCACCGCCGCCGATTCCTCCTCGGTGATCCGCGCCACCACCTTGGCCGAAGCGATCACCAGCAGGCGCGCGGCGTCGAACTGGCGCACCGCGCGGGTGATCTCGCGGAAGATCTCGTAGGTCACCGTCTCGGCGGTCTTGACCGAGCCGCGCCCGCTGCACTGCGGACAGGTTTCCGACAGCTGCCGCTCCAGGCTCTCGACCGTGCGCTTGCGGGTCATCTCGACCAGGCCCAGCGGCGAGAAGTCGTACACCGTGGTCTTGGCGTGGTCGCGGGCCAGCGACTTCTCCAGCGTGCGCAGCACCTGGCGGCGATGCTCCGGATCGGTCATGTCGATGAAGTCGATGATGATGATCCCGCCCAGGTTGCGCAGGCGCAGCTGGCGGGCCACCGCCTGCGCGGCCTCGAGGTTGGTGCGGTACACCGTCTCCTCGAGGTTGCGCTGGCCGAGGAACGAGCCGGTGTTGACGTCGATGGTGGTCATCGCCTCGGTCTGGTCGATGACCAGGTAGCCGCCGGATTTCAGCGGCACCTGCTTGTCCAGCGCGCGGCCGATCTCGTCCTCGACGCCGTACAGGTCGAAGATCGGGCGGTCGCCGGAATACAGCTCGATCTTCTCGGCCAGCACCGGCATGTACTTGGCGACGAACGCCTGCAGCCGGTCGTAGGTGTCGCGCGAGTCGACGCGCACCTTCTCCACGTCGCGGCGAATCAGGTCGCGCACCGCGCGCAGCGGCAGGCTCAGGTCCTCGTAGATGATCGTACCGGCGGCGGCCTCGCGGCCGCGGCGCTCGACCACGTTCCAGACCCGCGACAGGTAGGCGATGTCCTCGGCCAGCGCCTCGGCCGGCTGGCCTTCCGCATTGGTGCGGACGATGTAGCCGTGGCCGCCATGGGTGGCCGACAGGTCGGACACTAGCGTCTTCAGGCGCAGGCGTTCGGCCTCGTCCTCGATCCGCGCCGACACGCCGATGCTGCGCGACTGCGGCAGCAGCACCAGGTAGCGCGAGGGAATGCTGATCTGCGTGGTCAGGCGCGCGCCCTTGGTGCCGATCGGATCCTTGACCACCTGGACCACGATCTCCTGGCCGTCGCGCAGCAGCTCGACGATCGACGGCTGTGACTGTGACTGCGGCTGCGACGGCGTGTCATCGGCCTGGCCGGCATCCACCGGCGCCGGCCGGACCACGTCGTTGGCGTGCAGGAACGCGGCGCGCTCCAGGCCGAGCTCGACGAACGCGGCCTGCATGCCCGGCATCACCCGCTGCACGCGGCCCTTGTAGATGTTGCCGACCACCCCGCGCCGCCAGCCGCGCTCGATGTGCAGCTCCTGCAACATGCCGTTCTCGACCACCGCCACGCGGGTTTCGCGCGGGGTGACGTTGACCAGGATCTCTTCGGACATCGGCGCCCTCACCCGGCCGTGGCGACGCAGGCGCCGGAGTGTTCGTGCGCCCCGGCGCGATTGCCGAGCAGGCGCGAGGTTTCGTGCACCGGCAGCCCCATCACCCCGGAGTAGCTGCCGGACAGGTGTTCGACGAAGGCTTCGGCGCGGCCCTGGATCGCGTAGGCACCGGCCTTGCCCATCGCCTCGCCGGTAGCCACGTAGGCGGCGATGTCGGCATCGGAAAGCGGCGCGAAGCGCACCTGGGTCTGCGACAGCACCTCGCGCTCGCCATCGGCGTCGATCACCACCACCGCCGAGAGCACCGCATGGGTACGCCCGGACAGGCGCCGCAGCATCGCCGCCGCGTCGGCGGCGTCGACCGGCTTGCCGAAGACCTCGTCGTCGAGCACCACTTCGGTGTCGGCGCCGAGCACGCACGCGCCGGCCTGGTCGGCCACCCGGGCCACTTCCGCCCAGCCGGCGCGGGCCTTGTCGCGGGCCACGCGGCGCACATAGGCGTCCGCACCCTCGCCCGGCGCCCGGACTTCCGGAACGTCGACATCGAGGAGGCGGTAGGACAGGCCGAGCCGTTGCAGCAGCTCGGCCCGGCGGGGGGATTTCGAGGCCAGATACAGCATGGGCACAGGATAACCTGCGGCAGCGGGCTGAACCGTGGCCCATGGCCGCCTGCGAAGCATCGACCCCATGCGGGCTCACGGCGCGTTCATCCCTGCGAATCGACCCTGCCGCGCACCCTGCGCACCGTCACAGTCCAAGGAGGAACACCATGCGCCACCCCTTCGCCGCCCTGCTCGCCGCCGTCGCCCTGTCGGCGCCGCTGGCCGCAGTCCAGGCCCAGTCTGTCCCGACCATCCCGGCCGACGCGACCCTGCTCTCGGTTTCGGCCCAGGCCGAAGCCCGCCGTGCGCCGGACATCGCCACCATCTCGGCCGGCGTGGTCACCCAGGCCGCGGACGGCAACAGCGCCATGCGCCAGAACGCCGAGCAGATGAACCGGGTGCTGGCCGCGGTCAAGTCGGCCGGCATCGCCGACAGGGACGTGCAGACCAGCGGCATCAACCTCAACCCGCAGTATCGCTACGAGGAAAACCAGCCGCCGCGGATCACCGGCTACCAGGCCAGCAACACGGTCACCGTCAAGCTGCGCGACGTGGCCAAGATGGGCAAGGTGCTCGACGCACTGGTCGCCAGCGGCGCCAACCAGATCAACGGCCCCAGCTTCGGCATCGACGATCCGGAGCCGCTGTACGACCAGGCGCGGATCGAGGCGCTCAAGCGCGCGCAGGCGCGCGCCGCCACCTACGCCGACACCTTGGGCCTGCGCGTGCGCCGCATCGTCAGCATCAACGAGGGCGGTGGCGGCATGCCGGTGCCGATGCCGCGCATGGCGATGGCCAAGGCCGAAGCCTTCGACTCCACTCCGGTGGCCCCGGGCGAAAGCAGCGTGTCGGTGCAGCTGGAGGTGGTGTTCGAACTCGGCCGCTGATCACGTCCGGCCTGCCTGTCCCAGGGAAGCCCGGCTCCGGCCGGGCTTCTTCGTTGCCGGCGCGCTGAATGCCACCTGTCAGCCTTCCGCAGACTTTGGTCGAAACGGCCAGCCGCCCCCTTGTCTCCGCGATCCGGCCGCGCGCAGTCTGGAATCGGCCATCGCGGCCAACCCCGGCCGCCCTGTCCGTGCGTTGTTCCTCCCGTCATTCCCGCAATGGAGGTGGATCATGGTTCGCACGCTGCCGTCCGATGTGTCCCCGCGCCTGGATGCCTCGCGCATCCTCGCCATCAGCTTCGCCATGGCCGTCCATGCGCTGGCCCTGCTGGTCCTGCTGTTGCCGTTGACCCAGACGTCGCTGCCCGACATACGCCGCGAACCCGAACCTCCACGCTGGACCGTGCGCACGCCAGTGCCGGTCCCCCCGCTGCCACCGCAACCGGTGCAGCACGAGCACGTCACCCCGCCGCGCACGCCGCCGACCGTGGTCCGGCAACAGCCCCCCGTGCAGCAGCCGCCGGCCATCGTCGACCAGGGCTCGCTGCCGGCCGATCCGGCGACCGACGTGGTCGGCCCGCCCGATATCGCCCCGCCCTCCGACGGCCAGCCGTTACAGGGCGCGCAGCTGCGCTATGCGGTCGCACCGCCACCGGCGTATCCGCGCGATGCGATGCGCGCTGGCGTCGAGGGCACGGTGCTGTTGCGCGTGCTGGTCGATGTCGACGGCAGGCCGCTGCAGGTGATCGTCGACCGCAGCAGCGGGAACCGCTCGCTGGACCGCGAGGCGGCGCGCCAGGTGCAGCAGCGCTGGCGCTTCGAGCCGGCCGTGCGCGACGGCCAGCCGGTGCAGGCCTGGGGCCTGGTGCCGATCGGCTTCAGCCTGCAGTAGCGCTTCCTGCGCTTCCCTCGCCGTGGTGCGGCGAGGGAAGCCGGGAAAGGGACGCCACTTTTCGTTTCTGCCGGGCGGATGCGACCGCAGAGGGCACCCGTCCCGGCCCTGCTCCTTCGCACGACGCACGAAAGAGAAAGCACGGTCAGGCGCGGTGGTAGGGATGGTTGGCGAGCAGCGCCGCGGCCCGGTAAAGCTGCTCGGCCACCACCAGCCGCACCAGCATGTGCGGCAGGGTCAGCGGGCCCAGCGACCAGGATTCGGATGCGGCGGCCAGCACCTCCGGCGCATGGCCTTCGGGCCCGCCGATCAGGAAGGCCAGGTCGCGGCCCTGCTGGCGCCAGTGCTCCATGCGCTGCGCCAGCTGCTCGGACGACCAGGCACGCCCGGGCACGTCCAGCGCGACCACGTGCGCGTTCTTCGGCAACGCGGCGAGCACGCGCTTGCCTTCGTCCTCGATCGCGCGCTGCGGATCGCGGCCCTTGCCGCGCAGGCCGGGCTCGACTTCGACCAGCTCCAGCGGCAGCCAGTGCGAGAGCCGCTTGCGGTATTCGCCGAAGCCCTCGGCCACCCAGGATGGAGCGCGTTCGCCGGTCGCGATCAGTCGTGCCTTCATGCGCCCATGATATCGCCGGGATGCAGCGGCCATCGCCTGCCGCCGTTGCCAGGGCCGCGTCGCAGCTATTACCGGACGACAGCGCTGATATGCCCTCGAGAGCGCGTGCTACGGTCCTGCGCCTTGCACATCGACGTGCCGACCGGGGAACACGACATGCGCCGCATTCCGTCCGCCTGCACCCTGCTGATCGCCGCACTCGGCGCACTCGCCGCTGCTGCGCCGGTGCGCGCCACGACGGGCGACATCGCGCCGGAAGCCGTGTTCGACTGGTTCCGCTACGAAGGCAGCGACCCGGCCGACGCGGCGCACGCGCCCGGCCCCGGCCAGTTCCGCAATCCGGTGATCAAGGGTTTCTATCCGGACCCGAGCGTGGTCCGCGTCGGTGCCGACTACTACCTGGTGAACTCGACCTTCGGCTGGTTCCCCGGCATTCCCGTGTTCCACAGCCGCGACCTGGTCCACTGGACCCAGATCGGCAATGCCATCGATCGCGTCGACCAGCTCGATTTCGGCCACCACAACCTGGTCAACGGCGTGTTCGCCGCGTCGATCACCCACCACGACGGCCGCTTCTGGATCACCAACACCTGCTTCCCGAACTGCGGCGGCAACTTCGTCATCACCGCCACCGACCCGGCCGGGCCGTGGTCCGATCCGGTGTGGCTGCCGGACCTGGCCGGCGGCATCGATCCGTCGCTGTTCTTCGACGACGACGGTCGCGCCTGGATCGTCAACAACGACCTGCCGGCCGGCGGCAAGGAACGCTACACCGGGCACCGTGCGATCTGGCTGCAGGAATTCGATGCGAAGGCCATGCGTACCGTCGGCCCGCGCACGGTGATCCTCGATGGCGGCGTCGATCCGGCAGCCAAACCCGAGTACGTCGAGGGCCCGCACCTGTACAAGCGCGACGGCTGGTACTACCTGAGCGCGGCCGAAGGCGGTACGGGAGAAATGCACGCCCAGGTGATCCTGCGCAGCCGCACCGTGAACGGCCCGTACGCGCCGTGGGAGCACAACCCGATCCTGACCCAGCGCGACCTGCCGCGCGAACGTCCGTTCCCGACCACCTCCTCCGGCCACGCCGACCTGGTGCAGACCCAGGATGGCGACTGGTGGGCGGTATTCCTCGGCAACCGGCCCTACCCTCCACTGGAAGGCCATTACGTCAACACCGGGCGCGAGACCTTCCTGCTGCCGGTGCACTGGCAGGACGGCTGGCCGCGGATCACCGCCCCCGGCGAAACGGTGCCCTACGTGCTCGACGCACCGGCCCTGCCCGCGGGCGAGGCCGCGCTGCCGACCAGCGGTGCGTTCGCGGTCGATGACGAGTTCGACGGCGGGCGACTGCCGCTGCACTGGATCACCGTGCGCAATCCGCGCGAGCGCTGGTACCGGCTGGAGGACGGCGCTTTGCGCCTGCAGGCGCGCGGCGTGCTGCTCGGCCAGCGCGACAATCCCTCGTTCCTCGCCCGTCGCCAGCAGCACCAGGACGCCACCGCCACCACCGCGCTGCACTTCGCGCCGCAACGCGACGGCGACACCGCCGGCCTGGCCGCGTTCCAGAACGAGGACTACTGGTACCTGCTGGCAGTCACCCGCGAGCATGGCAAGCCGGTCGTCGTGCTCGATCGCCGCGACGGCCGCCTGAAACAGGAAGCGGCCACCGGCACGCGCCTGGCCAGCGCGCCGCTGCCGGCCACGACCGGCGAACGGCCGCTGCAGCTCCGCATCCGCGCGCGCGGGGCGAACTACGACTTCGAATATGCCGGCAGCGACGGCCGCTGGCGGACGCTGGCCCGCGACCTCGACGGCACCCTGCTCAGCACGTCGGTGGCCGGCGGCTTCACCGGCGCGGTGTTCGGCGTGTATGCCGCGCGCCAGGGCCAAGCCCCGTAGGCGTCGGCATGGAGTACGGGCATGGTGCCGGCATCAGTGCCGGCGCAGGCCGCGACGCTCAGGCGTCGTGGTGTTCCGGCTGGTCACCGACGGTCCACAGCCGCTCCAGCGCATAGAACTCGCGCACGCGCGGCAGCATCACGTGGACGATCACGTCGCCCAGGTCGACCAGCACCCACTCGGCTTCGCGCTCGCCTTCCACGCCCAGCGGCATCGCGCCGAGCTTCTTGGCGAACTTGATCACCTCGTCGGCGATCGACTTCACGTGGCGGGTCGAGGTTCCCGAGACGATCACCAGGTGGTCGGCCACGCTGGTCTTGCCGCGCACGTCGATCTCGACGACATCCTTGGCCTTGATCTCCTCCACCGCGGCGCGGACGGACGCCAGCAGGACTTCCACGGGCGGCGGCGGTTCGGGGAGGCGGGTCTTGATGACGTGGGCTTGGCTGCTCAAGGAGGGCTCGGGTGAACGGGGGAGCGGGACAGGCGGCGATTATACCGGCGCCGGCGCGTTACCCGTGTTCACGGCGCTGGGGACCGGTACAGGCCACGCGCGTCGATCCAGGCCGCCACCGCCGCTGGCACCTCGCTGCGCCAGCCTGGATCGCCAGCGGCGATGGCCCGGCGCAGGGCGGTGGCCGACTCGGCGCGCAGTGGCTGGTGCAAGGCATGGACCCGCCCGGCCGGCGCGGCCAACAGCTCGGCGGGATCGTCGCTCCAGCGGCCGGCGACCGCCTCGGCCAGGACGGCGGGCAGGTCGTCGAGGTCACCGTCGGCATGGCGGGCGGCCACGATCAGGTGGGCCAGCTCCGGCAGGCGGCGCCACTCCCGCCAGGTCGGCAGCGAGCGGAAGCTGTCGGCGCCCATCAGCAGGGCCAGCGGCGCTGCCGGTCCCAGCATGGTGCGCAGTTCGTGCAGCGTGTCCACCGTCCACGACGGTCCCGGGCGCTGCAGCTCGCGCCGGTCTACGCGCAGCCGCCGGTCGCCTGCAACGGCGAGATCGAGCATGTGCGCCCGCTCGGCCGCGTCGGCGCCGGTCAGGCCACGGTGTGGCGGATCGGCGGCCGGCGCCAGCGTGACCGGCACGTCGAACGCATCGGCGGCGGCACGGGCGACGGCGAGGTGGCCGTCGTGCACCGGATCGAAGGTTCCGCCGTACCAGATCGTGAGCACGCCGGCGTGCGCGATCAGCGGCCGCTGCCTGCCAGCAGGCCCGCGCCCCTCAGCAGGCCGGTCGCGGGTGCCTCGGCGATCGCCAGCAACAGCCGCTCGAGCAGCTGCCATGGATCGCCCGGCCCCCGCCCCTTGGCTGCGCGGTCCACGCGCGAGGCGTAGGCGGCGAAGCGGTTCCAGCGCTGCGGCGTGGCATGGCGCTGCAGTGCGCGCTTGAACGGCGCCTGCCGCGACTCCCACAGCCCCTGCGACTTCATTTCCGCGGCCAGGTTACCGCCACGCGCCTGTGCGCGCGCCAGCGCGGCCGCGCGCAGCACTTCGCGGATCACCATCGGCATCAGCCCGGCCACCTGCTCGCCCTCGGCGCGCAGGCCGGCGAGCATGCGCCGCGCCTGCGCCGCCTGCCCCGACAGGGTCGCCTCGATCAGGCGGAACACGTCGTAGCGCGCGGCATCGGCGACCAGCGACTGCATCGTCGCCAGGTCCAGCGTGCCTTCCGGCGCCAGCAACGCAAGCTTGTCGATCTCCTGCGCGGCGGCCAGCAGGTTGCCCTCCACCCGCTCGGCCAGGCCCTGCACCGCCTCGGGTGCGGCACGCAGGCCGCGCTCGCGCAGGCGACGGTCGATCCAGCCGGGCAGCTCGTGCGGCTTGAGCGCCCAGGCGATCGAGACCACGCCGCGGCGCGAGACCGCATCCACCCACTTGCCGTGGTGCGCCTTGCTCCAGTCGCCGGCGACGATCATCAGGGTCACGTCGCCTGGCGGGTTTTCGCAGAATCCGCTGATCACTTCGGCGCCGGTCTTGCCTGGCTTGCCGCCGGGCAGGCGCAATTCGATCAGGCGCCGGCTGCTGAACAGGCTCGGCGCGTTGAAGCTGGCCGCCAGCGCTACTGGGGCTGCCCGATCC
>JAGHZW010000044.1:32984-56013 GCA_017745195.1 Pseudoxanthomonas sp.
CGCAGGGGACTTCCGGTGAGTTGGCGGCCTCGAGCACGTGCAGCGTCTCCGGTCCGGCCACCAGGTAGGCCGCCTGCAGCGGCTGGCTGCCGACCTGCGCGGCCAGCTGTTCGGGCCGCAGCTCCATCAGGGTTTGGGCGTGGCTGGAGGAGCAGCCTCGTCGGCCGGCGCGGTCGAAGCCGGCGCTTCGGGCGGTTGCGCGTCCGCCGCGGCCTGGTGCGCGAGGTTCGCGCGCACCACGCTGTCGATGCGGCGCAAGATCGAAGCGGCCATCTCGCGGCGCAGCTCGTCGGCCAGGATCTCGCGCTCGGTGCTGGTGCCGGTGGCGTCCTGCGGCGGCGACACGTAGTCGCGCGAGAGTTCCACCACCTGCTGCGGCACCAGCTCCCGGCCATCGGCAAGCCGGAAGGTGAAGATGGTCGCGTAGCGCAGGCTGAACTCCTGGGCGCGGCCCTGCTCGTCGATCGCGATCGGCAGGTCGCCCCAGCGCTCGGAAAGGATGTCCAGCCGCGCCACCTTCGCCTTCGGATCGGCCGGCTTGTTGTCCGTGCTGCGCTCGGCGACCGTCGCACCGGCGTTGCGCAAGCTGCGCTCGAGGATGGTCACCAGCTGGCTGTACGGGGTGGTCGAGATGACCTGCACCGGCGGCGAATCCGCCGGCAGCGCCAGCTTGTCGCGCAGGTGGAAACCGCAGCCAGCCAGAGCCAGGGCGATGAGGACGGGTAACGCGTGTCGGATCATGGACGCAAGTCTGGACGAGCCGGCAGGGGGCGGCAACAGCCTGCAGCGTGCCCGATCCGGTGTGAACACCCATTGAGGCTTCAAGCCCGGCCGCGATATGGCCGCCAGGACCCGCCGCAACCGGCCCCAACCCACGCGGCACATCGGCGCAAATCACGAAGCGGCCCAGCCCCCGGGCCGGGGGTGATCCGTGCGAAGCACGGATGGGGGATGGAGTTCATGGCCGGGGCCCGAAGTCCCGCAGGAACCTTGGGGTGTGATCGGCCGTGGCCGATCACACGCCCCCCGAGTCGGGGGACGGTCCGCGCGCAGCGCGGATGGGGATGGAGGCTGATGGCCGGCGTCCGGAGTTCCGCAGCAAGTCCGGGCGGCGCGAGGTGCCGACAGGCAGCCCGCGCGAGCCCGGCGTCGATATCGTCGCCGTTACGCGGCGACGATATTGACGATCTTGCCCGGCACCACGATCACCTTGCGCACCGCCAGGCCTTCGAGGAACTTGGCCGTGTTCGGCTCGGCCTTGGCCAGCGCCTCGACCTGTTCGCGCGAGGCGTCGGCGGCGACCTCGATGGTGCCGCGCAACTTGCCGTTGACCTGCACCGCCAGGGTCACCGCGTCGCGCACCAGCGCGGCCGGGTCCGCCTGCGGGAACGGCACGTCCTCCAGCAGCGCCTCGTCGTGGCCGAGCAGCTGCCACAGCGCGTGGCTGGAATGCGGCGTGATCGGATTGAGCAGCAGCACCGCCGCCTCCAGCGCCTCCTGGCGCACGGCACGCCCCTGCGCGCTGGCGTCGTCGAACTTCGCCACCGCGTTCATCAGTTCCATCACCGCGGCGATCGCGGTGTTGAAGCTGTGCCGGCGACCGTAGTCGTGGCCGACCTTGTCGATGGTCTCGTGGGTCTTGCGGCGCAGCGCCTTCTGCCCGGCATCCAGCGACGCCGTGTCCAGCGCCGGCGCGACGCCTTCGGCGGCGTGCTTCTGCGCCTGGGTCCACAGGCGGCGCAGGAAGCGCGCCATGCCGTCGACGCCGGCTTCGTTCCACTCCAGCGACTGCTCCGGCGGCGCGGCGAACATCGAGAACAGGCGCACCGTGTCGGCGCCGTACTTGTCGACCATCGCCTGCGGGTCCACGCCGTTGTTCTTCGACTTGGACATCTTCTCGACCGGTCCGATCCGCACCGGCTGGCCGTCCGCGCGCAACGTGGCACCAACCACGCGCGCCTTGTCGTCGCGCTGGATGTCGACGTCGGCCGGATTGATCCAGTCCTTCGATCCGTCGGCGTTGTCGCGGTAGAAGGTCTCGGCGATGACCATGCCCTGGGTCAGCAGGTTGGTCGCCGGCTCGTCGCTGTCCACCAGCCGCGCGTCGCGCAGCAGCTTGTGGTAGAAGCGGAAGTACATCAGGTGCAGGATCGCGTGCTCGATGCCGCCGATGTACTGGTCCACCGGCAGCCAGTAGTTGCCGCGCCGGTCGACCATGTCGCGGGCCTTGGGCGAGGTGTAGCGCGCGTAGTACCAGCTCGACTCCATGAAGGTGTCGAAGGTGTCGGTCTCGCGCTCGGCGTCGCGCCCGCAGTCCGGGCACTTGCACTTGCGCCATTCCGGATCGGCCTTGATCGGCGACTTCACTCCGTCGAGGGTCACGTCCTCGGGCAGCACCACCGGCAGCTGGTCGTCCGGCACCGGCACCGCGCCGCAGCTTTCGCAGTAGATGACCGGGATCGGGCAGCCCCAGTAGCGCTGGCGCGAGACGCCCCAGTCGCGCAGGCGGTAGTTGACCCGGCGCTGGCCGCGCCCCTGGCGCTCGAAGCGCTCAGCCAGTGCTTCGAACGCGCCCAGGTAGTCGAGCCCGTCGAACTCGCCGGAATTCACCAGCTCCAGTTCGCGGGTCTTGTCGCTGTACCAGTCCTGCCACCTGGTCGGATCGTAGCTGGCCTCGGCCTCGTTCTTCGGCGACTTCAGCGCGACCACCTGCCGGATCGGCAGGGCGTACTTGTTGGCGAACTCGAAGTCGCGCTCGTCGTGGCCCGGCACCGCCATCACCGCGCCGGTGCCGTAGCCCATCAGCACGAAATTGGCGACCCACACCGGCAGCGTCTCGCCGGTGACCGGATGCACCGCCTTCCAGCCGGTATCCATGCCGCGCTTTTCCTGGGTTTCCAGCTCGGCCTCGGACACGCCGCCCTGCTTGAGTTCGGCCAGGAACGCAGCCAACGCCGGATTGCCCTTGGCCGCCTTCAGCGCCAGCGGGTGTTCGCCGGCGATCGACACGAAGGTCACGCCCATCAGCGTGTCCGGGCGCGTGGTGAACACCGTCAGCGGTTCGCTGCAGCCTTCCACGCCAAACTGGATCTCCAGGCCCTCGGAACGGCCGATCCAGTTGCGCTGCATGGTCTTGACCGACTCCGGCCAGCCCGGCAGCTCGTCCAGGCCGTCCAGCAGCTCCTGGGCGTAGTCGGTGATGCGCAGGAACCACTGCGGGATCTCGCGCTTCTCCACCAGCGCGCCGGATCGCCAGCCGCGGCCGTCGATCACCTGCTCGTTGGCCAGCACGGTCTGGTCGACCGGATCCCAGTTCACCACCGAGTTCTTGCGGTAGGCCAGGCCCTTGCGCAGCAGCCGGGTGAACATGCGCTGCTCGTGCACGTAGTAGTCCGGCGTGCAGGTGGCGAACTCGCGGCTCCAGTCGATCGCGTAGCCCAGCGACTTCAGCTGGCTGCGCATGTGCGCGATGTTGGCGTAGGTCCACTTCGCCGGCGCGGTCCTGTTCTTGATCGCCGCGTTCTCCGCCGGCAGGCCGAACGCGTCCCAGCCCATCGGCTGCAGCACGTTGTGGCCGGTCATCCGCTTGTAGCGGCTGATCACGTCGCCGATGGTGTAATTGCGCACGTGGCCCATGTGCAGCGCTCCGGACGGATACGGCAGCATCGACAGGCAGTAGTACTTGGGCTTGTCGGAGGCCTCGTCGACCTCGAAGGCACGGCTGGCGTCCCAGAACTGCTGGGCGGCGGATTCCACCGCGCGGGGATCGTAGGACGGGGCGTTTTCGGGGACGGCGGACATTGCGGGTCGCGGTGGCTGCGGCAAAGTCGCCAAGGGTACCGCAGCGCAGCATGGCGCTCCACTTCATGGCCCGGGCCGGGGCCGCGTCCATGACTCCCCGCGGATATCCGTATGGACCGTCCCGGCTGCGGCTAACATCCGGACAACACCGCCCGGAACCCCGCCGCATGCGTATCGCTGCCTTGACGCTGGCCCTGCTGACGCTGGCCCTGCTGCCGCCCGCCGCGCATGCGGTGAACCCGCCAGCGCCTGCGAGCGCCGACCTGCACTGCGGCCAGCTGTTCGACGCACGCAGCGGCCGCCTGCTCGGGCCGCATACGGTCCAGGTCCGCGACGGCCGGGTCGCAGCGGTGGTCGCGGGCATCCCTGCCCTTTCCGGGGCCAGCGCCGTGGACCTGCGCGGCCACACCTGCATGCCCGGCTGGACCGACCTGCACGTGCACCTGGAGGACCAGTCCAGCCCGCAGAGCTATTCGGAGGGCTTCCGCCTGGATCCGGTCGACTACGCCTACCGCAGCGTGGGCTACGCCGAGAAGACCCTGCTGGCCGGCTTCACCAGCGTGCGCGACCTTGGCGGCGACGTGGTCCCGCACCTGCGCGACGCGATCAACCAGGGCCGCGTGCGCGGGCCGCGGATCTTCGCCGCCGGCCGCGCCATCGCCACCACCGGCGGCCACGCGGACCCGACCAATGGCTGGAACCACATGCTCTCCGACCTGGCCGGCGCGCCGGGCCCGACCGAAGGCGTGGTGAACTCGGTGGAAGACGCGCGCCAGGCCGTGCGCCAGCGCTACAAGGACGGCAGCGACCTGATCAAGATCACCGCCACCGGCGGCGTGCTCAGCTACGCCCGTTCCGGCGACGCGCCGCAGTTCACCGTCGACGAGATCAAGGCGGTGGTCGACACCGCCCGCGACTACGGCTACCGCGTCGCCGCGCACGCACACGGCACCGAAGGCATGAAGCGCGCGGTGCTGGGTGGCGTCACCAGCATCGAACACGGCACCTACATGGACGACGAGGTGATGCGGCTGATGAAGCAGCACGGCACCTGGTACGTGCCGACCATCTACGCCGGCCGCTTCGTCGCCGACAAGGCCAAAATCGATGGCTACTTCCCGGACGTGGTGCGGCCGAAGGCGGCGCGGATCGGCGCGCAGATCCAGGAAACCTTCGCCAGGGCCTACAAGGCCGGGGTGAAGATCGGTTTCGGCACCGACATGGGTGTGGGCCCGCACGGCGACAACGCGCGCGAGTTCATCTACATGGTCGAAGCGGGCATGCCGGCCGCGGTCGCGCTGCAGGCGGCGACGATCCGCGCCGCCGAGGTGCTCGGGGTGGACGACCAGGGCGTGATCGAAACCGGCAAGCGCGCCGACATCGTCGCCGTGCCCGGTGATCCGCTGGCCGACATCGCCCGGGTCATGCAGGTCGACTTCGTGATGAAGGACGGCACCGTCTACCGCCAGCCGGAAGCGACCGCCGTCGCCGGCATGCCATGAGCGGGGAATGGGTCGGTTACGTGGCCGCGAGCCTGACCACGTTCGCGTTCGTGCCGCAGGCGCTGAAGACCCTGCGCACGCGCGATACCCGGGCGATCTCGCTGGGCATGTACGTAGTGTTCGCGATCGGCCTGTGTTTCTGGCTGGCCTACGGGATCGTGCTCGGTTCCTGGCCGATCATCCTGTCCAACATCATCACCCTGGCGCTGGCGCTGGTGATCCTCGCGCTCAAGATCCGCCACGGCTGAGGCGCATCGCGGCCAGCACGCCCCACAGCAGCCAGACCGCGAACGCGGCCCGCTGGGCCAGCGCCGCACCGACCCAGCCGCTGCCGAGGAAGCCGCAGGCGACCACCACCACGCCGGCGAGCACCGTGAGCACGGCGAACCCGCGCCAGCCTGCGACCCGCCACACGCCACTCCCCAGCAGGAAGGCCGCCAGCGGGAACGCCAGCGCCCACAGCGCCCAAGCCACCGCGTGGAAGCGACTGGCACCCTCGTCGATCGCTTCCAGATCCAGCGGCAGCACGCCCTGCGCCGCGAAGCCCAGCGCCGCCAGCAACGCCAGCTGCGCCCCGACCCGCACTGCCCAGCCGCTTCCGGCAGGCAGGCGGCGACGCAGTTCCAGCGCGATCCACGCACCGGCCAGTCCAGGCAGCACGAACGCGAACAGCCCGAACAGGACGCCTGCGGTGCCCAGCTGTTCCGCGCCCAGCCAGGCCAGTGGATGACGCAGGTGCGAATAGCCATCGGCGGCCGCGCCTGCCACCAGGGCAGCGACCACGCAGCTGCCGACGGCAGACAGTGCGACGGGCAGGCGCAAGCGCGCGGACAGGTCCATGCATCCTCCGGTGGAAGCCATAGGCCGTGCGCGTGACGCGAAGGCCGGGCAACGGAGCATAACCCCCTGCTTCCGATGCCGTGGCTGGCCGCGACTGCAGACCACCTCGATACCACGTTCCCCCTTGTAAGCTTGCCCACCCGGCACCATCTCGGCGCCATCACTTCCCCCGGAACCGCCATGGCCGACCTGCCCCACGTCGTCGATATCACCACCGACACCTTCGAGACCGAGGTCCTGCAGAAGTCCATGCAGACCCCGGTGCTGGTCGATTTCTGGGCGACCTGGTGCGGGCCGTGCAAGTCGCTGACCCCGATCCTGGAGAAGCTGGCCGGCGAGTACGGCGGCGCCTTCACCTTGGCCAAGGTCGACGTCGACAAGGAGCAGCAGATCGCCGCCGCCTTCCAGATCCGCTCGGTGCCGACCGTGTTCCTGCTGGTCGGCGGGCAGCCGGTCGATGCGTTCCAGGGCGCGCTGCCGGAAGGCCAGCTGCGCCAGTTCCTGCAGCAGCACGGCATCGAGCCGCTGGCCGGCGGCGATGCCGAACCGGCCGAACTGGCGCCGCTCGATCCGCACGAGGAGGTGGTGCGCCTGCGCCACGCCGTGGACGCCGAACCGGACAAGGCCGAGCTGCGCCTGGACCTGGCCCTGGCCCTGCTGAAGACCGGTGCGGCATCCGAAGCCGAGCACTTGCTCGACGCGCTGCCGGCCAACCTGTCCACCGACGATCGCGCCGTGCGTGCCCGCGCGCGGCTGGGCTTCGCCAGCCTGCTCAAGGACGCCCCGCCGGTGCCGGTGCTGGAGCAGGCGATCGCCGCCAACGAAGCCGACCTCAAGGCCCGCCACCTGCTCGCCGTGCACCATCTGGTCGGTGGCGATGCGGCCGCCGGGCTCGATCAGCTGATCGAGATGTTGCGCCGCGATCGCGGCTACGAGGACGGCCTGCCGAAGAAGGCGCTGATCGATGCTTTCCGCATCGTCGAGGACGAAGACCTGGTCGGCCAGTACCGGCGCAAGATGGCTTCGCTGCTGTTCTGAGTGCCTTGCCGGCGCGATCGCGCCGGCTACTTACATCCCGCGGAAGCGGTGCAGGAATGCGCCGCTGACCGGCAGCCGCTCGGCATGGCCCTTCAGGCCAAGGATGTGCCGGCCCAGTTCGTTCTTCGACACCCGGTCGATCGCCTGCACGCGGACCACGGTGCCTCGATGCACCTGCCAGAACGCATCCGGGTCCAGTCCGACCAGCAGTTCCTTGAGCGGCGTGCGGATCACGCCTTCGCCATCGACCGTCACCACGCGCACGTATTTCTCCTGCGCCTGGAAGAACAGCACCTCGTCGATGCCGATCATGCGCACGCTGTCGCCGGCGCTGGCGGTGATCCAGCGGATCAGCCGCTCGCCCTGCGGGCGCAAGCGCGACTCCAGCCCTTCGATCAGCGCCTGCAGGCCGGCGCCGGCGTCACCGGGCCTGCGCTGGTCCAGCCGTTCGCGCAGTCGCGCCACCGCCTGTTCCAGCCGCCCGGGCTGCACCGGCTTGAGCAGGTAATCGGCGGCGCCAGCCTCGAACGCACGTACCGCGTAGTCGTCGTAGGCGGTGGTGAACACCACCAGGCCACCGTGCGCCACCACCGCGCGGGCCACGTCCAGCCCGCTCACGCCGGGCATGCGGATGTCGAGGAAGGCCACCGACGGCCGCTGCGCCTGCACCGCTTCCAGCGCGGACACACCGTCCTCGCACACGGCGACGATCTCCAGCCCCGGCCAGGCCTGAAGCAGCTGTTCGTGCAGCGCGCGCCGCTGCGGCGCCTCGTCCTCGGCGATCAGTGCGGTAACCGTCGTGCTCATGTCGCCATCTCTTCGACTGCGGTGCACGGCAGTTCGATCTCGGCGACGACGCCACCTACCTCGCCGGGATGCAGGCGCAGGCTGGCTCGTGCGCCGAAGCGGTGGGAGAGCTGTTCGCGCACGTTGGCCAGGCCCATGCCACTGCCGACACCGGGCTGCAGGCCGGCACCGTCGTCGGCCACGCGGATGCGCAGGCGCCCGCCTTCGCGGGTCGCCGACACGTCGATGCGCCCGGGTCCGGGCTGCGGCTCGATGCCATGCTTGATCGCGTTCTCCACCAGCGTGATCAGCAGCGACGGCGGGAACGGCAGCGCGCGCAACACGCCGTCTGCCTCCACCGCGTATGACAGCCGTCCGCCCATGCGCACCTGCATCAGCGCCAGGTAGCTGTCGCAGATATCCAGCTGCTGGCCCAGGGAGGAATCCAGGCCGCTGTCGTCGCGCAACCTGGGAATGGTCGAGCGCAGGAACGCGACCAGCGCGTCGAGCGTGGCCTCGGCCCGGCCCGGATCCTGCCGCACCAGCGCCCGCACCGAGGCCAGCGTGTTGAACAGGAAATGCGGCTCCACCTGCGCCTGCAGCACGCCCAGGCGCAGGTCGGCCTCGTGTACGCGACTGGCCATCTCGCCAAGCTCCAGCGCGTGATGGTGTTCGTCCCAGCGACGGCGTTCGCTGAAGTAGGCCCGCAGCGCTAGACCGCCGCCGAACAGGCCATAGATCACGATCAGCACGGCGATATTCAGCGCAAGGGCGACACCCGCGGCGACCGGGCCGATCTCCTGCGGAGACGGCAACCCCTTTGGAAGAGGAATGCTTACCAGCGACCTTATGTAGGCTTCAAAGGCCTGGTCGACCGCGTAACTCAGCACCACACCGACCAGCACCGCCAGCACGACCGCCTTTCGCTCGTGCGCCTCCGGCCATCGGCGGTGCCTGGCGACCGTGGCCAGCGCCGGGCCGAGCATGGCCATCAGGCTGAACGCGGCAAACTCCCCCAGGCCGACCTTCACGCCAATCAGGGCGTCACGCTCCGCCAACCCGACGGCTGCACCGATGAGTGCGGCCACCGCCGCGATGGTCGAGCAGAACACCAGGGTGCGACCCACCAGCCAGCGCGCACTGAATGCCGGGTAGCGGCGATAACGGCTCCATACCGCGTCGCCATCGGCCAGTACTTCGGCCGGCAGCGCCTGCTGCAGCGGATAACCGGAACCGTCCGTCATTCCCCATCCCTCCTTTCATTTCCGTACGAACCCGGGCCCGCCGAGTGCAAAAGCACCAGCAGCGATGTCACGGGCGACAGCAACAGCATCATCGTTTCCATGGAGGTTCCCTTCAATGCCTGGGCACCTGCTTTACTGGCGAACGCCACGCATCACGTGTCCAGCCTGGTGCAGTTCCAGCGACTCCACCTTGCCGGCCGCGTCGCGGCGGAACACGATCTCGATGCCGAAAGCCGGCGCCTCGAACGTGTCGACCGCGGTGGCATCCAGCGGGAACGCGCCCTGGCCGGTCGCCTGCGCATACAGACGGCCACCCTGCTCGCGCACATTGAGCGAGAACGATGGCATCAACGGGTAGTCGCCCGCGTATGCCGCCAGCTCTGCGGCCGACGGCGACTGCGCCTTCGACGTCGCGTGATCCACGCGCGTGGCCGGGATCGCCGCCCCCGACTGCATCCAGGTGAAGCCATAGCTGCCGTCGACCCGGCGCTGCGGGCGCAGCACCGCGTCGAATGCCAGCGGGAAGAAATCGCCGGCATCGTCATGGCCCATCTCGAACTCGCCCTGGCCGTCGGCCTGGATGAAGAGGCGACCGTCGCGCTGGCGCAGGGTCATCGTCATCGTCTCCTGCAACCGGTATTCGCCAACCAGCGCCTGCAGCAGCGCCGGCTCCGCGGCCACTGCCTTGCGCGGCCCGCCCAACGGCAAGGATTCGTCCACCAGATGCATGCCCAGGCTGCCGAGGCCTCCGATCGCGGTCCAGCTGGTGTCCGACAGGATCACCACGCCGCGCTGGCGCTGCGGATCGAGCGACACGAACGAGGAGAAGCCTCCAGTCGCGCCCTCGTGCCAGAGCACGGTACGTCCCTTGATCGGCGTGCGCATCCAGTTCATGCCCATCTGTTCCGTGAGCGGCTCATGGGTCTTCCGTAGCGCGCGCGCGACCGGAACATCGATCCAGCCCATCCCGCCCTGCACATAGCGGACCATGTCGTCGAGCGTGGCGCGCACGCCACCGACGCCAGCAAGGTCGGTGGCGAAATGCCAGGCCGGGACGACCTGCCCGCTTGACGCATGACCGGACGCCACGCGCACGCCGGTCGGCGGCTGGTTGATGTAGGCGTGGCTCATGCCCAGCGGTGCGAACAGTTCACGCCGGGCCAGGCTCTCGAAATCCGTTCCCGCGCGCCTGGCGATGGCCTGCGACAGCAGCATCATCGCGAAGTTGGAGTACTCGAACTTCGCGCCGGGCGCCGCGCGCAGCTTCACCTCGGCGAGCGAGGCCAGCAACACCGCCTCGTCGAGCTTCGCGTACGGATCCGTTGCCGTTGCCTCCATCCGCGATGGCAGCGCCGGCAGGCCGGACGTATGGGTGACCACGTGCCGGAGCAGGATCGGCTGTCCCTGCCAGTCGGGCACCTTCGTCCCTTCCGGCAGCCACGAGGCCAGGGTGTCGTCCAGCGAGCCCTTGCCCTGCGCGATCAGCTCGGCCAGCAGCGCGCCGGTCATGGTCTTGCTCACCGAGCCGATCTCGAAGGCGGTATCCGCACCGATCCGGCCGACATCGCCATCGCGTGCGCACTGGAAGGTCCGCGCGACGTGGTCCTTCTCGATGACAGCCACGGCCATGCAGGCGCCGGTGCGGTCGCCGTGCAACCGCTGCCGGACCACATCGGCGAGCCCGGCGTCGGTCATGGCCTGGGCCGGGCCGGCAATGGCAAGCACGCCGGCGAGCGCGGCGGCCAGGGTAGCGACGAGCGCGGCGGAACGGGTCTTCATGCGGCACCTCCTGTGTCGGGACGCAGCCATGCTGCACGTCCGCGAACCACGGATGCCGGCTTGCGACGGGAGGTGCGATGCCGGCGACGAACGCCAGCTGACGGGGGACAGGCCCGTAGCGGGCGACGCGCGCGTGGTTCAGTCCGCCAGCAGGCGTTCCACCGCCTGCCTGTAGCGCACCGCGATCGCCTCGTGGTCGCGATGACGCCCGCAGGTCACCACCGTCTCACCCGCCACGCGCACCTCGCGGACCAGGTTGCGGTTGCCCGCGAACAGCCAGCGATCGACCACGTCGCCTGGCCGCGCGCCGGCGAAGGCCGGCGCTTTCTCGTCCAGCGCGATCCAGTCGGCCATCGCGCCGGGCACCAGGGCGCCGACGCCGTGGCCGGTCGCGCGCGCGCCGCTGGCCAGGGTGCCGTGCAGCAGGGTTTCGCCGGCGCTGCTGCTCGCTGCGCTCACGGCGATGTTGCGATGGCGCGTATGCAGGCGCTGCCCGTATTCGAGCCAACGCAGCTCTTCCACCGGCGACACCGAGATGTGCGAATCGGAACCGATGCCCCAGGCGCCGCCGGCATCGAGGTAATCGCGCAACGGGAACAGGCCGTCGCCGAGGTTGGCCTCGGTGGTCGGACAGATCGCCACGGTGGCGCCGCTGCCGGCGATCCCGGCGATCTCGCCGGGGGTCAGGTGCGTGGCATGCACCAGCGTCCAGCCGGCATCGACCGGGGCGTGGTCGAGCAGCCATTCGACCGGACGCGCATTGCGGATCGCCAGACAATCCTGGACTTCGCCGATCTGCTCGGCGACGTGGATGTGCAGCGGAATGCCCTTCGGCAACGCATCCAGCGCCGCGGCCATCGCATCCGGCGGCACCGCGCGCAGGCTGTGGAAGGCGACTCCAACACGCAGCGTGTCGTCCTCGATCGCGCGCAGCGACTCGAACAGGCGCAGGAAACCGTCGAGGTCGTGGCCGAAGCGGCGCTGGCGCTCGGACAGCGGGCGCCGGTCGAAGCCGCCGGTCATGTACAGCACCGGCAGCAGGGTCAGGCGGATGCCGGTGTCGCGCGCGGCGGCGATGAGCGCCTTCGACATCGCCGCCGGATCGGCGTAGGGCGTGCCGTCGGATGCGTGGTGCAGGTAGTGGAATTCGCAGACGGTGGTGTAGCCGGCTTCGAGCATCTCGGCGTACAGCTGCGCGGCGACCGCGTGCAGGCTGTCCGGATCGAAGCGTGCGGCGATGCGGTACATCGTCTCGCGCCAGGTCCAGAACGAATCCTGCGGATGGGTCTGGCGCTCGGCCAGGCCGGCCATCGCCCGCTGGAACGCATGCGAGTGCAGGTTCGGGATGCCCGGCAACACCCAGCCTCCGTCCCAGCTCGGCTCGGCCGGCAACACCTGCGCGATGCGCGGGCCCTGCACGTCCAGTCCGGCATCGCCCCGCCAGCCGGCCGGGGTCCACAGCAGCGAAGCGTCGCGAAGTTCGTCCATGGCCGCATTCTCGCGCGATCCGCGGCGCGTGGCATGTCGCCATCTCCCGGCCGGCGCGCCCGTACAATCGCGCCATGCATACCCTGCCCTCACGCCGCTGGGACGGCCTGATCGTCAATGCACGCCTGGCTACCCTGGCCGGCGACACCGGCTACGGCGCGATCGAAGACGGCGCGCTGGGCTGGCAGGACGGCCTGCTTACCTGCGCCGGTCCCGCCTCCGGCCTGCCCGCTGCGCCGGAAGCGCTGGCCGCCGAGGTGATCGACGCCCGCGGGCGCTGGATCACGCCCGGCCTGGTCGACTGCCACACCCACCTGGTATTCGGCGGCGACCGCGCCGGCGAGTTCGAGCAGCGCCTGCAGGGCGCCAGCTACGAGGCCATCGCCCGCGCCGGCGGCGGCATCGTTTCGACGGTACGCGCCACCCGCGTCGCGGACGAGGACGCGCTGTTCGCGCAGTCGCTGCCGCGTGCGCGCGCATTGCTCTCCGATGGCGTGACCACGGTCGAGATCAAGTCCGGATATGGCCTGGATTTCGAGGGCGAGCGGCGGATGCTGCGCGTGGCGCGGCGTATTGGCGATGAACTCGGCATCGAGGTGCGCACCACCTTCCTCGGCGCGCACGCGCTGCCGCCGGAATTCGCCGGCCGCGCCGACGCCTACATCGATGCGGTGTGCGAGTGGCTGCCACGGCTGCACGGCGAGGGACTGGTCGATGCGGTCGACGCCTTCTGCGAGCGGATCGGCTTCGATGCGGCGCAGACCCGGCGCGTGTTCGAGGTCGCGCGCGCGCTCGGCCTGCCGGTGAAGCTGCATGCCGACCAGCTCAGCGACGGCGGCGGTGCCGCGCTGGTGGCGGAGTTCGGTGGCCTGTCGGCGGACCATGTCGAGCACACCTCACCCGACGGCGTCAGCGCGATGGCGCGCGCCGGCACGGTGGCGGTGCTGTTGCCGGGCGCGTTCCACGTGCTGCGCGAAACCAGGCTGCCGCCGCTGGAGGAATTCCGCGCGCAGGGCGTACCGATGGCGGTCGCCACCGACTGCAATCCCGGCACCTCGCCACTGCAGTCGCTGCGCCTGGCGATGGCGCTGGCCTGCACCCACTTCCGGCTGACGCCCGAGGAGGCGCTGCGCGGCACTACGGTCAATGGTGCGCAGGCGCTGGGCCTGGCCGATCGCGGCCGGCTGCTGCCGGGCCTGCGCGCGGACTTCGTCCTGTGGGATATCGGGCAGCCGGCAGAACTCGCGTACTGGCTGGGGGGTGGATTGCGCGCCGGCAGCTGGATCGGCGGTTGCCGCGTCGCGGCCTGATCATTGCGCAAACCCGCGCGACCAAAAAAAAAACGCGGCGCCAGGCGCCGCGTTCTTCTGCAACCAGTCGCAGGCGCTCAGGCCTTGGCGACGGTCTTCTTGGCCACGGCCTTCTTCACCACCGGCTTGGCGACGGTCTTCTTCGCCGCGGGAGCAGCAGCGCCGGCAGCAGCACGGGTACCGCCCGGACGGCGCGAATTGCCGTAGCTGGCGTTGTAGCGCTTGCCCTTGGCGGTCTTGCGGTCACCCTTGCCCATCTTCAACTCCTTGATTTGCATGAATTAGCTAGCGCGCGGCCGCGCGGCAGGCCGGCAAGCCTAGCATGCGCCCTCAATGGGCGCAGCTGGCGTCGTGGACGTGGCCGTGGTTGAGCCGCAGGTTCAGCAGGTGCGCCAGTCCGACCAGTGTGCCACCGAAGGTCATTACCACCGCGTGCGGAGCCACGGAGTGGTGCAGCGGCGCGTAGAGCAGGCCCGCCCACAACGCGAGCAGGCCCGGCACCAGCAGGCCGAGCGCGCGCAGCGCGCGGTGGCGACGGTAGCTCCAGCCCAGGCTGAACAGGCCCAGCAGGGTCACGAATGACACCAGCACGCCTTCCAGGCTGCCGTTGAACCACAGCGACAATCCCAGTGACGGAAGGGCCGCCAGCAGCAACGGGGTGAGCGCGCAATGCAGCGCGCACAGCAACGAGCCGGTGGCGCCGAAGCGGTCGAACAGCGAATGGGGACCGTGCGGGGGATGGGTCATCGGCCAGCCATGACGTTTGGGGGGTGTTGGCAAGTTCGGATACATTATAACATCTCCGCTCCGTTGTCACCGTCCCCACCGGTAACCCATGTCCCGCGCCCGCATCCGTTTCGCCACCCCGCCCCGCCAGCGCCTGGCGGCCGCACTCGCCCTGGCCTGCTCCGCCCTCCCGTTCGCTGCCGTCGCCGATGACGCCACCGACCTGCCCACCGTCCAGGTGACGGCCTCGCCGCTGGCGGGGGACGCCGAATCCCTCGCCCGTCCGGTCGAAGTCCTGCAGGGCGCGGCCCTGGACCGTGCCAGGTCCGGCACCCTCGGCGAGACCGTCTCCAAGCTGCCCGGCGTGCAGACCACCTACTTCGGACCCGGCGTGGGCCGGCCGATCCTTCGCGGCCTCGATGGTCCGCGCGTGCAGGTGCTGTCCGGGGGCATCGGCACGATGGATGCCTCCACCGTGAGCGCCGACCACGCCACCAGCGTCGAGCCGTTCCTGGCCGACCAGATCGAGGTACTCAAGGGACCGGCGACGCTGCTGTTCGGCAGCGGTGCGATCGGCGGCGCGGTCAATGTCGCCGACGGCCGTATCGCCCGCGACCTGCCAGACGAGCCCCTCAGCGGCCGCGCGGAAGTTCGCGGCAATACCGTCAACGACGAGCGCAGCGGCATGTTCCGCCTTGATGGCGTCAACGGGAACTGGGTCCTGCACGTGGACGGCCTGGTCCGCGATACCGGCGACTACGACATCCCAGGCTACGCGTTCGCCCAGCCGGACCAACACCCGGACGAGGAGCTGGCGCGCGGCACGCTGCCCAACAGTTCGGTCAAGACCCGGGCCGGCGCACTGGGCGCGACGTGGCTCGGCGACGCCGGCTACTTCGGCCTGTCGGCCAGCACGTATCGCAGCAACTACGGGATCCCCGGCGGCGCGCACGAGCATGCGGACGACGATGGCCACGACCCCGCCGAAGAAGCACATGCCGAAGAGGGCGTACGCATCGACATGGTCCAGAACCGGGTCGAACTGAAGGCCGGCGTCTACGATCCGCTGCCGTTCCTGCAGAGCCTGGAAGTGCATGGCGCCTACAACGACTACGAGCACGTCGAACTGGAGGATGGTGCCGTCGGCACCCGCTTCACCAGCGAGGGCTACGACACCCGCATCGAAGCGGTGCAGCGCGAAATCGCCGGCTGGCACGGTGCATTCGGCCTGCAGCTCGGCCGCGTCGACTTCGGCGCGATCGGCGAGGAGGCGTTCGTGCCAGGCACCACGACCACCAGCACCGGCGTGTTCGTGGTCGAGGACAGGACGTTCGGCCCGGTGAAGCTGGAACTGGGCGCACGCCACGACCGGGTCGAGCTCGATCCGGTCGACACCCATCCCGACCGCTCGTTCGGCGCCACCAATCTTTCGGCGGCGGCGATCTGGAAGTTCCACCCGGCGTTCGACCTGCGCCTGGGCGTGGACAGCTCCGAGCGCGCGCCGTCGCAGGAAGAGCTGTATGCCGGCGGCCTGCACGTGGCCACCGGTTCGGTCGAGATCGGCGACAGCGGCATGGACACCGAGCGTGCGCTGCACGGCGAGATCGGCCTGCACGCGCACAACGAACGGGTCGACTTCAAGCTGTCGGTATACCGCTCCAATTTCGACGATTTCATCTACCTGGCCGACACCGGCATCGAGGACGACGGCATGCCGGTACGGTTGTGGACCCAGGCCGATGCGGTGTTCACCGGCGCCGAAGCCGAAGCCGTGCTGCACCTGGCCGACAACGACACCGGGGCCTGGGACCTGCGCCTGTTCGGCGACACGGTGCGGGCGAAGCTCGATGGCAGCGGCAGCCGCAACGCCGGCTTCGAGGTGCCGCACGATGGCCTGCTGCAGCACTACGACGTCGATCTTGCCAACAGCGGCTACCTGCCGCGGATCGCGCCGGGCCGCTTCGGCGCAGACCTGTCCTGGGAACGGGAAGGCTGGCGCGCATCGCTGGGCGCGGTGCACTACCTGCGTCAGGACAAGGTCGCGCAGGACGAGGCGCCCAGTCCCGCGTACACGCTGGTCGATGCGCACCTGGCCTATCGCTGGGAACGCGAGGCGGGCAACAGCTGGGAAGTGTTCCTCGATGGCAGCAATCTGGGCGACGAAGAAGTCAGGCCGCACACCTCGCTGCTGCGCGACTACGCGCCGCTGCCCGGTCGTGCGGTGGCGTTCGGCATCCGCGCCTGGTTCTGAGCCGGCGGTCCGGGGCGGGACGATGGGTGCGGCGCCGCATCCGTTCCATATGCGTGCATATGCACACCCCGGGCATGCTGTTCGGCCTGACCCTTGCACCGGGTCTGCGCTTTTCCGCGCGTGGCCGGTTGGCATCGCGCTGGAGCGCTCGGGGGGCTATGACTGGATGTGGTACGCGGACATGGGCCCGGACATGTGCCCGGCGATGATCGCGGCGCTGGCGCACGTACCGGTGCCTGAAGCGCGCCTGGTGCCGCGCGCCGCGACGGCCTGAGCGGCACGCACGTTGCCGTAACGCATGACGACTAGACTCCTTGCATGCACCGCCATGCAGGGCGGCACTGGCCCGGGGAGTCATCCATGCGTAGCAGAGGTTTCCGCAGCCTGGCAGCGACCGCATTTTTCTCCGTCCTGGTTGCGAGCCCACTGGCCGACGCCTGCACCCGGGCGGTCTACCTGGGCGCCAACGGCGACGTCATCACCGCGCGTTCCATGGACTGGAAGGTGGATGTCGGTACCAACCTGTGGATCCTGCCGCGCGGCACCGCCCGCAGCGGCATGGGCGGCCCCGACTCGGTGGAATGGACCTCGAAGTACGGCAGCGTGATCGCCTCCGGCTACGACGTTTCCACCACCGACGGCATGAACGAAAAAGGCCTGGCCACGCAGCTGCTGTGGCTGGTCGAATCCGAATACCCCGAGCTGCGCAAGGGCAAGCCTGCGTTGGCGATCTCGCTGTGGGCGCAGTACGTGCTCGACAACTTCGCCACGGTGGCAGAAGCGGTCGCAGCGCTGGAGAAGGAACCCTTCATCGTCGTCACCGACAAGACGCCCGGCGAGGATCGCCTGGCCACCCTGCACCTGTCGATGTCAGACGCCAGCGGTGACAGCGCGATCATCGAATACATCGATGGCAAGCAGGTGATCCACCACGGCCGCCAGTACCAGGTGATGACCAACTCGCCGACGTTCGACCAGCAGCTGGCGCTCAACGAGTACTGGACGCAGATCGGCGGCACCGTGATGTTGCCGGGCACCAATCGCGCGTCCGACCGCTTCGCGCGCGCGTCGTTCTACGTCAACGCGATCCCCAAGAGCGAGGATCCGGTGGAAGCGCTGGCCAGCGTGTTCGGCGTGATCCGCAACGCGTCGGTGCCCTACGGCATCACCACGCCCGACCAGCCGAACATCTCATCCACGCGCTGGCGCACGGTGGCCGACCACAAGCGCATGCTCTATTTCTTCGAATCCGCGCTGACGCCCAACACGTTCTGGGTCGATCTGGGCAAGGTCGACTTCAGCCCGGCCGGCGGCGTGCGCAAGCTCGACCTGGGCCCGGACCAGCGCAACGTATTCGCTGGCGACACCAGCGGCCGGTTCGTGCCGGCCGAGCCGTTCCGCTTCCTCGGGATCTGACGCCTGACGACTACTGCGCGGCGCAGCGCGCGCACAGCCCGTGCACTTCCAGGGTCTGCGCCTGCGGCTGGAAACCCAGGGCCTTGGCCCGCGCTTCCAGCTGGGTGACGACCTCGCTGTCCTCCAGCTCCACCGCGCTGTGGCAGCGATCGCAGATCAGGAATGGCACCGAGTGCTGGGCGCTGTTGGGATGGTGGCAGGCGACGAATGCATTGACCGACTCGAGCTTGTGCACGAAGCCGTTGGCCATCAGGAAGTCGAGCGCGCGGTACACCGTCGGCGGCGCATCGGCGCCGGCACCCTTGCCTTCGCGGACCTTCTCCAGCAGTTCGTAGGCCTTGACCGGCTTGCCCGCGTCCGCGATCAGGCGCAGCACGTTGGCGCGGATCGGGGTCAGCCGCAGCCCGCGCTCGTTGCACGCACGCTCCACCGCGTGGACGAACGCATCAGCGCCGTGGACGTGGTGGTGCGGATCGGTGCAGGCGTGGCTGCCGGACATCGCGGGCTCCGTGGACTCAGGCCATCGCTACCTTGATAAGCGCTGCGTCGATGCGTTTCAAGGCCTGCTCGCGGCCGGCCAGGTAGACCGTATACGAGATGTCGGGGCTGACCTGGGTGCCGGTGATCGCCACGCGCAGCGGCTGGGCGACCTTGCCCATGCCCAGCTCCAGCGCCGCGGCGGCGTCGTGCAATGCAGCGGACACGCCTTCCACGGTCCATTCCGGCAGGGCGGCGAGCAGCTCGCGTGCCTTCGCCAGTGGCGTGTCGGCGCCGGCCTTCAGGTGCTTGGCCACGGCGGCTTCGTCGTAGTTCTCCAGCGGCACGTACCAGACCACCGCCTTCTCGGCCATTTCCTTCAGCGTCTGCACGCGCTCGCGCAGCGCGATCACCACGTCCACCGGTGCCGGACCGGCGGCGACATCGAGGCCGAGCTTCTCCAGCTGGTACACCAGCTGCGGCGCGATCGTCGCCGGCTCGTCGGACTTCAGGTAGTGCTGGT
The DNA here is from genome assembly GCA_017745195.1 of Pseudoxanthomonas sp. GTDB lineage: Bacteria > Pseudomonadota > Gammaproteobacteria > Xanthomonadales > Xanthomonadaceae > Pseudoxanthomonas. Next base: position 52,166 of record JAGHZW010000044.1, read on the forward strand.
TGACCCAGCCCAGCTTGGCCATGTCCAGGCGCGCGGCCTTGGAGTTGCAGGAGCGCACGTCGAACAGCTCGACCAGTTCCTGCCGGCTGAAGATCTCCTGGTCGCCATGCGACCAGCCCAGCCGTGCCAGGTAGTTGACCAGCGCGTGTGGCAGGTAGCCGGCGTCCTTGTACTGCATCACATCAGCCGCGCCGGTGCGCTTGGACAGCTTGGCGCCCTGCTCGTCCAGGATCATCGGCATGTGGCCGAACTTCGGCACCGGCGCGCCGATCGCTTCGTACAGGTTGATCTGGCGCGGGGTGTTGTTGATGTGGTCGTCGCCGCGGATGACCTCGGTGATGGCCATGTCCCAGTCGTCGACCACGACGGCGAAGTTGTAGGTCGGATAACCGTCCGGGCGGAAGATCACCATGTCGTCGAGCTCGCTGTTGGCGATCTCGATGCGGCCCTTGATCAGGTCGTCGAAGGCGACCACGCCGTCGAGCGGATTCTTGAAGCGGATGACGCGGTTGGGATCGTCGCGGTACGGCAGGCCGGCCTCGCGCGCGGCGCCGTTGTAGCGCGGCTTTTCCTGTTTGGCCATCGCCGCCTCGCGCATCGCGTCGAGCTCTTCCTTCGTCTCGTAGGCGTAGTAGGCCTTGCCCTGCGCGACCAGCTGCTCGGCGACCTCGCGATAACGGTCGATGCGCGCGGTCTGGTAGATCGGGCCCTCGTCGTAGTCCAGACCCAGCCAGTCCATCGCCTCGAGGATCGCGTCGATCGCGGCCTGGGTGCTGCGCTCGCGGTCGGTGTCCTCGATCCGCAGGATGAAGTCGCCACCGCGATGGCGCGCCTCCAGCCAGCAGTACAGCGCGGTGCGCGCGCCGCCGATGTGCAGGTAGCCGGTGGGACTGGGGGCGAAGCGGGTGCGGCAGGTCATGGGAATGGGCGCGGAAAGTGGATCGGCGCATTTTAACCTGCTCGCGCAAACCCCATGGCCCGCGCCGCCATCCACCGGCGGGCCGATGGCGGCCATCATGGACAAGGCCGGCAACCGGTTCCCGAAGCGGGCATCGGGGGCGAGCGGCGCGCCAGCGCGCGACACACGCTGCCCGACCGCCTGGCGACGCATGCGCGCGCTGACCCGTCTACGCGTCGGCAGCCATCACCACCCCGTTCCGCCCAGCGCGCTTGGCCTCGTAGAGCGCCTCGTCGGCGCGCTTGAACAATGCCTCGAAATCCTCGTCCAGCCGGCGCAGCGCCACGCCCACGCTGACGGTCACCGGCACCGGCATGCCGCTGTCGAAGGCATGGGCCTCGACGGCCTTGCGCAGGCTTTCGGCCAATACCGGCACGTGCCCGGCGCGCACGCCGGGCAGCAGGACGACGAACTCCTCGCCGCCCCAGCGCACCAGCCAGTCGGTGGAGCGCAGCTGGCGCCGCAGCAGCGCGGCCAGTTCGCGCAGCACGCGGTCGCCGGTATCGTGGCCGCAGCTGTCGTTGATGCGCTTGAAGTGATCGATGTCCAGCATCAGCAGGGCCAGCGCGTTCCCCGGTGCGACGCCGGCGCCGGCCTGCAGTCGCGCCCACCGCTGCTCGAAGCCATGGCGGTTCAGCGCCTGGGTCAACGGATCGGTGGTGGCGCGGGCACGATAGCGCTCGGCTTCGTTCTGCAACGATCGGCGCTCGGCCCGGTAGAGGCGCAGCTGCAGCAGTGCATAGAGCGCGATGCCGGTCAGCCACACGCCCAGGATGCCCAGGTACCAGGTCTCGCGCGATAACCCCGGTCGCACGAAGGTGATTTCCTGCACCTCCAGGTCATGCACGCCTTCGGTCATCGGGTAGGAGAAATCCAGTCCCACCGAGACGACGTTGCCCAGCTCCGCCTGGGCCAGCTCGCGTGGGATCCTGTACTTCAGGCGCCACCATTCGGCGACGGTGAACTCCTTCACGCTCAGCGACAGCGGCTCGCGCAGGTCCTGCGTGGACAGGAACACCGAATTGTATTTGGTGCTGTTGGTATCGCTCACCGTGGAGTAGCGCGCGTCGAAATGGCGCGCGAACAGGCGCAGCTTCGGCACATCGCCCTTGTAGACGGCCTTCACCTCCACATGCGTGTAGCCGGACAGGTCGCGGCCATGGTCGGGGCTGGTCCCGATGAAATAGTTGATCGCGCAGTAGTAGTCGGGCTGGTTGGTGCTCGGCGGGTAGTGGCAGCGCAGGCGCCGCTTGCTGTCGTCCAGCCACTCGCCGGTCTGCGTGCGCCCCGGTACCGCGGTGAAGGACAGGCCGGTCTCGGCATTGGGCACGCGGGTCACGTCGAAGCGCACCGGCGGGATGAAGTCGTAGCCCGCGATCGCGCCGAGGGTCAGCGCCACGCCCGCCAGCAGGATCAGGGCGACGCGCTTGCGTTGCCCGGATCGGGATGTCGGCCTCGGGATAGCGTCTGCATCGGCCGCGGTCATTGCACTGTTCATCGCTGTTGGCGGGGTCCACCTGGACGCCCCGCCCGGTATCGCGGGAATCTTGGAAAACCTTCGGGATATCGGCGGCCGGGCAGGGATCTTTAGCAGACGCAACCATCTCCCGCATCGGCCTTTTCAGCCATCGGGCGGCGCGCCCGTGACGGCACGGCCGCCGGAATCCCGGCATTGCGGCCTACAATTACCGGATGACCACGCTGTTCGTCTCCGACCTGCACCTGGACCCGGCCCGGCCGGCGATCACCGCCCTGTTCCTGCGCTTCCTGCGCGAGGCCGCTGCCCGGGCCGACGCCCTGTACATCCTGGGCGACCTGTTCGAGGCCTGGGTCGGCGACGACGACCCGTCCGAGGCCGGCAACGAGGTCGCCACCGGGCTGCGCACGCTGGCCGATGCCGGCGTGCCGGTGTACTTCATCCACGGCAACCGCGACTTCCTGGTCGGCGCGGACTATGCGCGCCGCGCCGGCATGCGCCTGCTGCCCGACCCGGCGGTGGTGTCGCTGTACGGCGAGCCGGTGCTGCTGATGCATGGCGACCTGCTGTGCAGCGACGACACCGCCTACCAGGCATTCCGCGCGCAGACCCGCGACCCGGAATGGCGGCAGCGTTTCCTCGCCCAGCCGCTGGCCGGCCGCCTGGCCTTCGCCGCGCAGGCGCGCCAGGCGAGCATGGCCCGGCAGCAGGAAATGATCGCCGGCGACCGCGGCACCTTCGAGACGGTCACCGACGTGACCCCGGCGACGGTGGAGGCCACCCTCGCCCGCTATGGCATGGCGACGCTGATCCACGGCCATACCCACCGGCCGGCGATCCACGAACTGCAGGTGGGCGATCGCGCGTGCCGGCGGATCGTGCTCGGCGACTGGTACGAACAGGGTTCGGTGCTGCGCGTGGATCGCAACGGGATGGCGCTCAGCGCGCTCTGAGCCCGCGCCCCGGCGGAATCATCGGGTTGCGCCGGCCTCCAGCGCGGCCAGTTCGTCCTCGTCGAAGCCCGCCAGCAGCCGCGCCTCGACGTTGAACGGGCCGTGCAGGTAACCGCCGGCGTATTCGTGCAGCAACTCGCGGAAGCGCGCGCGCGGGTCGATGCCGGCGCGCCCGCAGTACCAGCGGTACCAGCGCGACCCGGCAGCCACGTGGGCGACCTCCTCGCGCAGGATCGTCTCCAGGATTTCGACGGTACGCATGTCGCCCATGTCGCGCAGCTTGGCGATCATTCCCGGGGTCACGTCCAACCCGCGCGCCTCGAGCACGCGCGGCACCAGCGCCATCCGCGCCAGGCCGTCGTGCGCGGTCTTTTCGGTCATTTCCCACAGGCCGTTGTGCGCGTCGAAGTCGCCGTAGTCGCGGCCGAACTCGCGCAGCCGTTCGCGCAGCATCACGAAA
>JAGHZW010000044.1:56111-78444 GCA_017745195.1 Pseudoxanthomonas sp.
CCCGGGTTGCCCTCGCGCACCGCCGCTTCCAGGTCTTCCAGGTCCTGGTACACCAGCCAGTCGCAGCCGAGCAGCTTCTCGATCTCCTCGACGCTGCGGCCGTGCGCGATCAGCTCGTCGGCCGAGGGCATGTCGATGCCGTAGATGTTCGGATAGCGCACCGGCGGCGCGGCGCTGGCCAGGTAGACCTTGCGCGCGCCGGCGTCGCGTGCCATCTGCACGATCTGCTGGCTGGTGGTGCCGCGCACGATCGAGTCGTCGACCAGCAGGACCACGCGGTTGCGGAATTCGAGGTTGATCGGGTTGAGCTTGCGGCGCACCGATTTCACCCGCTCGCCCTGGCCCGGCATGATGAAGGTGCGGCCGACGTAGCGGTTCTTGATGAAGCCTTCGCGGTACTTCACGCCGAGCACGTTGGAGATTTCCAGCGCCGCGTCGCGCGAGGTGTCCGGGATCGGGATGACCGTGTCGATGTCGTGGTCCGGGCGCAGGCGCAGGATCTTCTCGCCCAGCTTCACGCCCATGCGCATGCGCGCCTTGTGCACCGACACGTTGTCGATCATCGAGTCCGGGCGGGCGAAGTACACGTACTCGAAGATGCACGGCGCCTGCTCGGCCGGCTCGGACACGATCTCGGAGAACAGTTCGCCACGCGGGGTGATGACCAGCGCCTCGCCCGGCTGCACGTCGCGCACGCGCTCGAAACCGAGGATGTCCAGCACCGCCGATTCGGAGGCCACCACATACTCGGTGCCTTCGTTGTGCTCGCGCCTGCCCAGCACCAGCGGGCGGATGCCATGCGGGTCGCGGAACGCGACCAGGCCCAGGCCCAGCACCACGCTGACCACCGCATAGCCGCCCTTCACGCGCTTGTGCACGCCGGCCACTGCACGGATCGCCGCTTCCGGCGAAAGCGTGCGCTGGGTGTCCAGTTCGTGTGCGAACACGTTCAGCAGCACTTCGCTGTCCGAACCGGTATTGATGTTGCGGCGGTCCTGGGCGAACACCTGCTCGCGCAGCGCGTCGGTGTTGATCAGGTTGCCGTTGTGCGAGAGCGCGATGCCGTACGGCGAATTCACGTAGAACGGCTGCGCCTCGTCCATGCCTTCCGAACCAGCGGTCGGATAGCGGCAATGGGCGATGCCCACGCGCCCTTCCAGCACGCTCATCGCCTTGGCGTTGAACACGTCGCGGACCAATCCGTTGTCCTTGTGCACGCGCAGGCGCGTGCCGTCAGCGGTGGCAATGCCTGCCGCGTCCTGGCCGCGATGCTGGAGGACGGTCAGCCCGTCATAGAGCTGACCGGCAACGTTCTGGTTGCCGACGATTCCGACGATGCCGCACATGATCCGAAAATCTCCGCTGCGGTCTCAGTGACCGGGGGTGGACGGGGGTGGCGGCTCCGCGCCGGGTGAGGTTCCGCTTTCGTCCATCGGGACGGGCAGCGCCCCGGTGATCGTTTCGACGACGGCACCAGAACCGTCGAGGAGGGCCTGCTCCACGGGGGAATTATCCCCGCTTGAGCGGCCATTGCCAAAGTCCAGCTCCTGAACAGCCCAGTCAGGCAACCAGCGCGCGAGCCACTGCGCGCCCGGCAGCAACACCGGCACGGCGCGGGAACGCGACCAGGCCGGATCCTGCGGCAGGTCGCTGAACGCCATCAGCAGGACCAGCATGCATGCCACCAGGACACCGCGTGCCAGGCCCAGCAACAGTCCCAGCGCACGATCGACAAAGGACAGCCCGACCGAATGGACCAGCTTGCGCACCACCCAGCCGACCAGGTTGACCAGCACCAGTACCGCGATGAACGCGACGGCGTAGGCGCCAAGCAGTTCGGTCGCGCCGGGCTGGCCATCGGCGCTGAACAGGAACGCCAGTTCGCCGCCGTAGCGGAACGCGAACCAGCCGGCGCCGAACCAGGCGACCAGTGAAGCAACTACGCCGACCAGTCCGCGCACTGCGCCGAACAGGGCCGACACCACCAGCACCAGCAGCAGGACCAGGTCGATCATTTCCATCCGGCGCACCGTCGCTGTGCGTCGTCGCCGCGCTTCACGGGTGCGGCACCACCATGCCGGGACCGAATCCACCACCGGCCAGGCGCGCCTTCAGCTGCTCGGCCTGGTCGCGACTGGTCACCGGCCCGACCCGGACCCGGTTGAGCGTGCCCTTGTCGGTCCGTACCGGCTGCACGATCGCGCTGAAGCCGCCCGCGCGCAGGCGATCGCGCAACGCATTGGCGTCGGCGGCGCTGGCGAAGGCACCCATCTGCACCGCGAACCCGACGCTCGCGGCGGCCGGTGCCGCGGCCGCGGGAGCCGGCTTTTCCGCTGCCGGGGCGGCGGGCTTCGGCGCTGCCGGCGCCGGCGCAGGGGGCGTCGGTCGGGCCGCCGTGGACGCCGTCGGACGCGCGGCTGCGGTTTCCGGAGGTAGTGCTTCAGTCCGCACGGCAGGCGTGGCCGGAGCCGCGGCAGCCTGGCTGGCCGCCGGGGTGGCCGGAGTCGTGGGCACCGTGGCAGCGGGCGCGGTGGCCGGCGCCGGTGCAGCACCGTTGCCGGCGTCCAGGGCGATCACCTGCGCATTGACGTCGCTGCGGATCCGCACGGCCTGCAAGCGGCCGGCCTCGGCCAGGGCGCGGTCGGCGAACGGCCCGACCCGCACGCGCCAAGCCTGGCGACCGTTGATGGTGTCCTGCTCGATGAAGCCCGCCAGGCCGGCCTGGCGCAGGCGCGAAAGCACGGCCTGCGCATCGCGCTCGCCGGCATAGGCACCGAAGGTGACCGCCCACTGGCCCGCCGCCACGCCCGGGTCGGGCCGTGCGGCCGCCGTCGATGCGTTGGCAGGCGCAGCCGTCGCGGACTGTGCTGGAACGGTGGCTTCCGGTACCGGTGGTTCGGACTGTCCCGCCGTGGCCGCCTCCGGACCCAGCGGCAGTTCGCGGGTCTCGTATTCGCCGCCCGGCGCATCCGGCACGCGCGTGGAGACGTCGCCCACGCCGCTGTCCGGGGCGGGCCCCTGGACCAGCATGGGCAGGAAGATGACCGCCAGTGCGACCAGCACGGCGCCGCCGATCAGGCGTTGTTTCAGCTGCGTATCCATTCGGCTCGCAAGGACGCGGCGGGAAGTGGCAATTATAGGCTGCGATCACGCAGCCAGGCCGTCATCGCCCTGAACGCAACGTCGCGATCGCCGCGGCCGCGGTGTGGAAGGAGCCGAACACCAGCACGCGATCACCGGGGACCGCTTCGGCAATGGCCCGCTCGAGTGCCTGCGCCACGTCGGCATCGTGACTGCCGCCGGCGGCCGGCGTGCCGGCCAGGCGCGCGGCGAAAGCCTCGACGCCCTGCCCGCGCGCGACCTCTTCCAGCCCGGCCAGGTGCCAGCGCGCCACTGCACCGCCGAGCGCACCGACCATGGCCGCCGCGTCCTTGTCCGCCAGCGCGGCGAACACCGCGGCGGTGGCCCCGGTGGCGGGGCTGGCGGCGAGCCACGCAGCCAACTCGCGTGCCGCCTGCGGGTTGTGGGCGACATCGACCACGATCTCGACGCCCGCGCGTTCGAAGCGCTGCAGGCGCCCGGGCAGCGTCGCCGCGGCTATGCCCGGGGCGAAGGCCTCCACGGAAGGCGCATGCGGCAACGCGCGCAACGCGGCGATCGCCGTGGCGGCGTTGGCCCGCTGCGCCGGCGCGGCCAGCTGCGGCAGCGGCAGCAGCAGTTCGGTGCCCACTTCGCGCCAGCACCAGTGCGCCGCATCGACCGGTGCGTGGAAGAAATCGCTGCCCAGCCGGATCGCATTGGCGCCGATGGCGTAGGCGTGGCGCAGCACGCTGGACGGCGGATCGACCTCGCCGAGCACCAGCGGCTTCCAGGCCCGCGCGATGCCGGCCTTCTCGACGCCGATCGCTTCGCGGTCCGTGCCGAGCCAGTCGGTGTGGTCGACATCCACGGTGGTGATCACCGCCACGTCGGGATCGACCACGTTGACCGCGTCCAGGCGTCCGCCGAGGCCGATCTCGAGCACGGCCAGGTCCAGTTCCGCCCGCTGGAACAGCCACAACGCGGCCAGCGTGCCGTACTCGAAATAGGTCAGCGGCGTATCGCCCCGGGCTGTTTCCACCGCCTCGAATGCCTCGACCAGGGCCGCATCGGGCGCATCCGCGCCATCGATGCGCACGCGCTCGTTGTAGTGCAGCAGGTGCGGCGAGGTGTACGCGCCGACCTTCCAGCCCTCCACGCGCGCGATCGACTCGATGAAAGCCACCGTCGAGCCCTTGCCGTTGGTGCCGGCCACGGTGATCACCTGCGGAGCCGGCTTTTCCAGGCCCAGCCGCGCGGCGACCCCGCGCACCCGATCCAGACCCATCGCGATGGCGCTGGGATGCTGGCGTTCGATGTGGGCGAGCCACTGCTGAAGGTCCACGGCGATCACTCCCGCGGTGCCGGCGGGATCCGCCCGGCACCGTCAATACTGCGGCACGCCGGCACCGGCGCGAAATCGGCCTGCATGCCGCCGGTCAGCGCCGACGCGGCGACCACGACCGGCAGCCGCCTTGTCGTGTACAGGCCAGGGCTTCCGCTGGCGGCCGGCATGACCTGCGTGGAAACCTGTTCCTGCCGCATCAGCTGCCGCCGCCGTGGAATCCGGGTCAGAGCGCCCGGTGCTTGGCCTCGCCGAAGAACGGGGTGTGGTGAGCGCAGTCGTTCAGGCGCACCACTTCCAGGCTTTCGACGTCCGGGCCTTCGAGCAGGTTGAGCGTGGTCGGCGCCTGGCGGAAGGTCCACAGCTTGCCGATCGGCAGCCCGAGGATCCTGCACAGCAGGACGCGGTTGACCGCGTCGTGGGCGACCAGCAGCAGGGTGTCGTCGTCGCCCAGACCTTCGGTGGCGCGGGCCAGGCCGCGCCAGGAACGGTCCAGCACCTGGCGCAGCGATTCGCCGCCGGGCATCAGCACCGAATCGGGCTCCTCGCGCCAGGCGCGCAGGCGGGCCGGGTCCTTCTCGCCGATCTCGCTGGCCAGCAGGCCTTCCCACTCGCCGTGGGCGATTTCCTGGATCTCCGGATCCAGCTGCAGCATCGATGCGCGCTGCTCGCCCAGCGCCAGTTCGGCAGTGCGGCGCGCCCGCGACAGCGGCGAAGCGACCGCGCGGGTGATCGTCACGTCACGCAGGCGTTCACCCAGCGCACGCGCCTGGGCCTCGCCCACCGGCGAAAGCGGAATGTCGATCTGGCCCTGGTAGCGGCCTTCGGCGTTCCACGGCGTTTCGCCGTGACGGGCAAGCAGGATGCGCATGGATTCCCCAATATGGCGGTATCCCGCGCCGGCGCGGCGCGGGGTGCGAATCATACCCTGCGGGTGGAACGGCTGGACGTGGACCTTCGGCGAATACGGCGCTGCAGCCGCGGAAACGGAAAGGCGCCGGCATGAACCGGCGCCCTGCCTCGCCCCTCCCCGTGCGGATCAGCGCGCCGGGGCGACGTTCAGTTCCTTCAGCAACTGCGGCGCCGGCGCGACCTCCTGCATGATCCAGCGCAGGTAGCGCTGGTCGACCGCGATCATCCGGGTCATGGACGGGTCGAACACCCAGTTCGAGGCCACCGACTCCCAGTTGCCGTCGAAAGCCAGGCCGACCAGCCGGCCGTGGGCGTCCATGACCGGCGAGCCGGAATTGCCGCCGGTGATGTCCAGGTCGGAGAGGAAGTTCACCGGCACCGCGCCCAGGCGCTTGTCCTCCAGCCCGCCGGTACGCCCGGCCGCCACCGCATCCAGCAGCGCCCTGGGCGAGTTGAACGGCTCGGTTCCGGTCTCCTTGGCGACCACGCCCTGCACGGTGGTGAACGGGGTGTACTTCACCCCGTCGCGCGGCACGTAGCCCTGGACGTTGCCGAAGGTGATGCGAAGCGACAGGTTGGCGTCCGGGTAGACGAACTCGCCCTGGCTCTTCTTGACGTCGGCCAGCGCCTGCAGGAACAGCGGCCGCGCGGCCAGGTTCTCGCCGGCGCGGGTCTTGCGCTCCTCTTCGAGCTTGAGCAGGGCCGGCATCACCGCCACCGCGTACTGGATCGCCGGATCGGTGCTGGCCTGGAAAGCGGCGCGGTCGGCGTGCATCCACTTCAGCCGCTCCTCGGTGCTGCCCAGCTTCGTCCCGGCCAGGCGATCGAGTGCGCGCTTGACCGCGGCCGCGTCGTTGCCGCCCAGCCACTGGTCGATCGCCGGCACGCGCTGCGCGGCCGGCAGCTTCAGGTATTCGTTGAGCCAGTATTCCTGCAGCTGGCGGTCCATCGCCGGCACGAAGCGGCGCTCGAGCTGCTTCAGGCCACCTTCGATCGCCGGCAGGTCGCGCTCCTGGAAGCCGGACTCGCGCTCGGCGTCGGGCTTGGCGCGCTCGATCGACAGGCGGTACAGCTGGGTGGCGGCACCGACCATGGCCGTGTTGTGGAACATCGCCAGGGCCATGTCGCGCTCGCGCGTGGCCTTGGTCTGCTCGAGCAGTTCGATCAGCCGCGCATGCGCCTGCAGCGCGACCGCGCCGCGCGCGCCCTGCCCCTTCAGCCAGGCCAGCACCGCGGCGTCCTCGGCATGCTTCTGCCCGGCGGCATCGATGCGCTTGAAGCCCTCCAGCTGGCCTTCGTAGTTCTTGGCGGTGTTGTTCCAGCCGGCCATGGTCGCGGCGTACTTCACCTGGATGTCCGCGTCCTTGCGGCCGGCCGCTTCCACCAGCGCGATCATGTTGCGGTAGTGGCGGGCGATGGTCGGGTAGGTCCACTGCGCGGTGTTGTCGAACTCCGCCGCCAGCGCGTAGCGGTTGGTCGAGCCCGGATAGCCGGCGACCATGACGAAGTCGCCTTCGCCCAGCGGCTGGTCGGCGATCTTCAGCCAGTGCTTCGGCCGGTAGGGCACGTTGTCCGCCGAGAACGCGGCCGGCTTGCCGTCCTTGCCGACGTAGGCGCGGTAGAACGAGAAGTCGCCGGTGTGGCGCGGCCACATCCAGTTGTCGACGTCGCCGCCGAACTTGCCGACGCTGCCCGGCGGCGCATAGGCCAGGCGCACGTCCTTGATCTCGAGGTTCTTGAACAGGCGGTAGGTGTTGCCGCCGGAGAAGCTGTACAGCCGGCAGCGGAAACCGGCTTCGGCCTCGCAGCCGGCGATCAGCTTCTTCTCGAACGCCTCCAGTGCCTTGGTTCGCCCCAGCGCATCGTCGCCGGCCGACGCAATTGCCGCCTTGGCCTCGGCGGTGACGTCGGTGATCTCGTCGAGCACGAACACGCGCGCATTCGGGCCGGCGCTGAGCTCGTCGGCGGTGGTCGGCGCGTTGAAGCCGTCGCGGATCAGGTTCTTCTCGGCGGTGGAATTGAGCTGGATCGCGCCGTACGCGCAATGATGGTTGGTGACCACCAGGCCGTTGGGCGAGACGAAACTCGCGGTGCAGCCACCCAGCGCCACTACCGCGCCCATCGGGTCACCGGTCAGGTCGGCCAGCTGTTCCGGCGACAGCTTCAGCCCGGCCTGCTTCAGCGGACCGGCGATCTCCGGCAGCTGCTGCGGCACCCACATGCCCTCGCCGGCATGCGCGGCGGGAGCGGCGGCCAGGGCGGCCACGACGGAGGCGGAAAGCAGGCGAAGACGCATGGCACGGTTCCATCTGAAAGGATTCCGGATTCTAGCGGCCGGGTCGACGACGCCACCCATGACCTTCGGCAGGGTCCGGCCGCGCCAGCAGCGAGGCGATGGTTTCCGGGGCAACCTATAATGTCGCCCTCCCCACCACAGGTCCCCGACGATGTCCCGAACCATGAAGGCGCTGGTCAAGCGCGAAGCCGCCAAGGGCATCTGGCTGGAAGAGGTACCGGTGCCGCAGCCCGGCCCGAACGAGGTCCTGGTCAAGGTCGAGAAGACCGCCATCTGCGGCACCGACCTGCACATCTACCTGTGGGACGACTGGAGCCAGCGCACGATCAGGCCGGGCCTGGTGATCGGCCACGAGTTCGTCGGCCGCATCGCCGAACTCGGCCCCGGCGTATCGGGCTACAAGGTCGGCCAGCGCGTGTCGGCCGAAGGCCACATCGTCTGCGGCCACTGCCGCAACTGCCGTGGCGGCCGCCCGCACCTGTGCCCGCACACGGTCGGGATCGGCGTGAACCGCGATGGCGCGTTCGCCGAGTACATCGTGATGCCGGCCTCCAACCTGTGGCCGATCCCCGACCCGATCCCGTCGGAGCTGGCCGCGTTCTTCGATCCCTACGGCAACGCCGCGCACTGCGCGCTGGAGTTCGACGTGGTCGGCGAGGACGTGCTGATCACCGGCGCCGGCCCGATCGGGATCATTGCCGCCGGCATCTGCAAGCACATCGGCGCGCGCAATGTCGTGGTCACCGACGTCAACGACTTCCGCCTGAAGCTGGCCGCCGACATGGGCGCCACCCGCGTGGTCAACGTCGCCAACCAGTCGCTGAAGGACGTGATGGCCGACCTGCACATGGAAGGCTTCGACGTCGGCCTGGAGATGAGTGGCAACCCGCGCGCGTTCAACGACATGCTCGACTGCATGTACCACGGCGGCAAGATCGCCATGCTCGGGATCATGCCCAAGGGCGCCGGCTGCGACTGGGACAAGATCATCTTCAAGGGCCTGACCGTGCAGGGCATCTACGGCCGCAAGATGTACGAGACCTGGTACAAGATGACCCAGCTGGTGCTGTCCGGCTTCCCGCTGGGCAAGGTGCTCACCCACCAGCTGCCGATCGACGAATTCCAGCAGGGCTTCGACCTCATGGAACAGGGCAAGGCCGGCAAGGTCGTGTTGAGCTGGACCTGATCGGCCCGCGTGACGTCGCAAAGGAAAAAGGCGCCTTCCGGCGCCTTTTTCTTCATCCGGTCGATGCCGACGCGGCAGGCTTCAGTTGCCCACGGACAGTGTCAGCACGAAGCGGTCGTCGCCGAGGTCGCCGAACAGGTCCTTGCCGCTGCCGTCGGTGCCGACATAGGCCAGGCCGGCGGTGAACAGGCCCCAGCTGCGGCTGACGCCGATGTTCCAGTCGACGTAGTCGTCGCCCAGCGCGTCGTCGGTCATGTTGTAGCCCACGCCGGCGCCGAGGGTGAAATCATGCGGCAGCTCCCAGCTGCCACCGGCGTTGAAGTACCACGCGTCCTCGCCGGTGCCGCCGTAGTCGTCGCTGTAGGCGACGGTCAGGCTGTAGGTATCGATGAAGGTGGTCTTGGTGATCAGCTCATTGAAGTTCAGGCCACCCGCATCCGGGTACATGTAACGGTTGATCATCACGTCGAAGTTGACCGCGTCGCTGAAGTCGACGTTGTAGCCGACGAAGCCGTCGACCTCCACGCTCGGGTCGCCCGGACCGAAGTCCACGCCCGACCCCCAGGTGCCGACGTAGAAGCCGGAATCGTGGGTGTAGGTCAGGCCGGCCTGCAGGGTCGGATCCTCGTTGGTCTGCGAGACGCCGCGCCAGACATAGTCCGAGACGCCGGCGACCGACCAGGTGAGGGGGGACGATGCTTCCTCGGCTTCCTGCGCGGAAGCGGCGAACGGCAGGGCCGACAGCACGAGGGCGGCGGCTAGGCTGAGCTTGGCGACTTTCATCCGGGTCTCCTGGGTAGTGGGGGAGAAGCGAGCGTGGATCCATCTCGTGCCGCGGCCTCCGGCATCCCTTGTCGCCACCCGGTGGCGTAGCGGAAGCGTAACCGTCGATTCACGAGTTCTTAACCGCGAATCGATAGTGCGGCGCACCAAAGCGACCCGTCAAGCAGATCGGGAGCGTTATCGCAAAATTTCCGGACTCGCCCGGAATTGGCACCACAAAAGGGCGGTTTTGCACCAGATGGATGCGACGCCCCCGGAATTCCACGGGAGCGCGAGCGGCCGCCCGGCGGCCGGCCCGCCCTTCGGCTCAAACCGTCGGAAAAGCGCCGAAACGGACCGGCAGCAGGCCTACCCGGCTGCCGGGCGGATGTGCACTCTCCGCATCGACCGGCAACTCGACCTCCACTTCCTCGTGCTCGTCGCCATGCAGGCGCGCACGCACGCGCAGGCGCGGACCGCTGCGCTGTGTGGCCACCACCGTCGCCTCCCAGCCGCCCTCGCCCACCCGCAGGTCTTCCGGACGCACGTACAGGTCGAGGTCGCCGTCGCCGGCGCCGACGCCCGCCGCCGGCAGGGCCAGCCCCGCCACCTCGATCCGGTCGCCGCTACGGCGCCCGCGCAGCCGGTTGACCGCGCCGACGAAGGAATAGACGAACGGCGTGGCTGGCCGGTCATAGGCCTCGGCCGGCGTCGCCAGCTGCTCGATCCGCCCGTTGCTCAGGATCGCCACGCGGTCGGCCAGTTCCAGCGCCTCTTCCTGGTCGTGGGTGACGAACACCGTGGTCAGGCCGGTGCGTTCATGCAACTCGCGCAGCCAGCCGCGCAGGTCGCGGCGAACCTGCGCGTCGAGCGCGCCGAACGGCTCGTCCAGCAGCAGCACGCGCGGCTCGATCGCCAGCGCGCGGGCCAGCGCCACGCGCTGGCGCTGGCCACCGGACAGCTGCGCCGGGTAGCGCCCGCCCAGGCCCTGCAGCTGCACGAGCGAGAGCAGTTCCTCCACGCGGGCGGCGATCTTCGCCGCCGGCCAGCGGTCGCGGCCGCGCCGCACCTTCAGGCCGAAGCCGACGTTGTCGGCCACGGTCAGGTGGCGGAACAGCGCGTAGTGCTGGAACACGAAGCCGACGCGCCGCTCCTGCACGCTCAGCTGGGTCGCGTCCTCGCCGCCGAACAGGACGCGTCCGCCATCGGGATGCTCCAGGCCGGCGATCATCCGCAGCAGCGTGGTCTTGCCCGAGCCGGAGGGCCCGAGCAGCGCGAGCAGCTCGCCCTGGCGGATCTCCAGGTCGATGCCGTCCAGCGCGGCGAACGCGCCGAAGCGCTTGTGCAGGTGTTCGATACGGATCGCCATGTCTTCTCGTCCTCAGTGGCGGTGGTTGGCGGCCAGCGACTCGCCGTGGCGCCATTCCAGCCAGGTCTTCAGCACCAGGGTGACCAGTGCGCTCAATGCCAGCAGCGAGGCCGCGGCGAACGCGGCGCTGTAGGCGTATTCGTTGTAGAGGATCTCCACGTGCAGCGGCAGCGTGTTGGTGCGGCCGCGGATATGGCCGGACACCACCGACACCGCGCCGAATTCGCCCATCGCCCGCGCGCCGCACAGCAGCACGCCGTACAGCAGCGCCCAGCGGATGTTGGGCAGGGTGACCCGCCAGAACGTCTGCCAGCCACTGGCGCCCAGGCTCAGCGCCGCCAGCTCCTCGTCCGCGCCCTGCTGCTCCATCAGCGGCATCAGCTCGCGGGCGATGAACGGGAAGGTCACGAAGGTCGTGGCCAGGACAATACCCGGCAGGGCGAAGATCATCTTCGGCAGCTGCAGATGGATTTCACCCAGCAGCGGCAGGCTGAAACGCCAGCCCTCGTCGACCAGCGGGTAGGCCCAGCCCTGCGCGCCGAAGATCATCACGAACACCAGGCCGGCCACGACCGGCGACACCGCGAACGGCAGGTCGATCAGCGTGACCAGCCAGCGCTTGCCCGGGAACTCGTGCTTGGATACCGCCCACGCGGCGGCGACGCCGAACACCAGGTTGAGCGGCAGCACGATCGCGGTGACCAGCAGGGTCAGCCTGATCGCGGCCAGCGCGTCCGGTTCGCTGACCGCATGGATGAACGCCTCGACGCCGCCACGCAGCGCCTCGGTGAACACCAGCAGCAGCGGCAGCAGCAGGAACGACAGCAGGAACAGCAGCGCCGCGGCGATCAGCAGCACCTGTACCCAGCGCGGCTCGGTGGTCGGCGATGCCGGACGGGACGGAGTGCGCTCGCGCGTGCGTTCCATCACCTGTCCCCCGGCATCGACGGCAAGGGCGCCGCCCGATGCATTGCCCTGGATATGACCCATCTCAGCCTCCCGCCCGGCGTTCGCCGCGGGTGATCCGCGACTGCAGGGTGTTGATCAGCAGCAGCAGCCCGAACGACAGCAGCAGCATCGCCGCGGCGATGGCGGTGGCACCGGCGTAGTCGAATTCTTCCAGCTTGATCGTGATCAGCAGCGGCGCGATTTCCGACACCTGCGGGATGTTGCCGGCGATGAAGATCACGGAGCCGTACTCGCCGACGCCGCGGGCGAAGGACAGCGCGAATCCGGCCAGCACCGCCGGCCACAGCGCCGGCAGCACCACGCGGCGCACGGTCTGCCAGCGACCGGCGCCGAGCGTGGCGGCGGCTTCCTCCAGCTCGGTTTCCACTTCGGCCAGCACTGGTTGCACCACCCGCACCACGAACGGCAGGCCGATGAACACCAGTGCCACGGTGATGCCCAGCGGGGTATAGGCGACCTTGATGCCCACCGCCTCCAGCCACCGGCCGAGCCAGCCATTGGGCCCGTACAGCGCGGTCAGGGCGATGCCGGCCACGGCGGTGGGCAGGGCGAACGGCAGGTCGATCATCGCGTCGAACAGGCGCCTGCCCGGGAAGCGGTAGCGCACGAACACCCACGCCACCAGCGTGCCCATCACCGCGTTGAACGCCGCCGCGGCCAGCGCGGTGCCGAAGCTGATCTTCAGCGCGGCCAGCACGCGCGGTTCGGTCCAGATGCGCCACAGGCCTTCCCAGCCCAGCTGTGCCGAATGCACGAACAGGCCGATCAGCGGAATGAGCACGATCAGGCCCAGCCAGGCCATGGTGTAGCCCAGGCTGAGGCCGAAACCGGGAATCACCCGGTGCCGTCGTCCACGCGCAAGCACGCCGCCCGGGGGCGGCGTGCTGCCTGTTTCGAGTGCGGTGCTGCTTGTCATCGTTGCGTATAGATCCGGTCGAACACGCCGCCATCGGCGAAATGCTTCTTCTGTGCTTCAGGCCAGCTGCCGAACGCCGCCTCCACGCGGAAGGTGTCGAGCTTCGGGAAGGCCGCCGCATGCCGCTGGAGGACGGCATCATCCACCGGTCGCAGGTAATTTTTCGCGAAGATCTCCTGGGCGGCCGGGCTGTAGTGGTATTTCAGGTAGGCGGCCGCAAGGGCGGCGGTGCCGTGCTTGCCCGCGACCTTGTCCACCACGGCGACCGGATTGTCGGCCCGCACGGTCAGCGAAGGCACCACCACTTCGTAGTCGGACGCACCCAATTCGGCCCGCAGCAGCGCGATCTCGTTCTCGAAGGTGAGGAGCACGTCACCGATGCCACGCTGGGTGAAGGTGGTGCTCGCACCGCGACCGCCGGTGTCGAGCACCGGCACGTTGGCGAACAGCTTGCGCACGTAGGCTTCGCCGGCGGCATCGCTGCCGCCGCCGGCGCGCCTGGCCCACTCCCATCCGGCTAGGTAGCTGTAGCGGCCGTTGCCCGAGGTCTTCGGGTTGGGCAGGACCACCGCCACGCCGGGTCGCACCAGGTCGCCCCAGTCCCTGATCTTCTTCGGGTTGCCCTTGCGCACCAGGAACAGGATCGGCGACCACGAAGGCGCGCTGGCGTTGGGCAGGCGTCCGGCCCAGTTCGCCTGCAACAGCCCCGCCTTGGCGACCTGGTCGATGTCCAGCGGGTTGTTCATGGTCAGCACGTCCGCCTCCAGGCCGTCGATCACCGCGCGGGCCTGCTTGCTCGAACCGCCATGCGACTGGTGGATGGTCACCGCCTTGCCGGTCTGTCCGCGGTACTGCGCTGCGAAGGCCGGATTGAGGTCGCGGTAGACATCGCGGGCGACATCGTAGGAAGCGTTGAGCAGCTCGGCATCGGCCGCCTGCGCCGGCGCCGCCGCCAGTGCGATCGCCAGGCCGGCCAGCAACACGCGCCACTTCGCTCTCGTCCGTGTCATTAGGTCTTCTCCTCGCCGTGGTCGGTGGTTGCCAGCCGCTTACTTCTTGGCCTGGATCTGGTCGAACTCGCCGCCATCGGCGAAGTGCTTCTTCTGCGCCGCGGCCCAGGATCCGAACACGCCCTCGACGGTCACCAGTTCGACCTTTGGGAAGCGCGCGACATCGGCCGGGTCGGCGTACTGCGGGTAGCGCGGGCGGTAGTAGTTCTTGGCCGCGATGCGCTGGCCCTCGGGCGAATACAGGTACTGCAGGTAGGCCTGGGCGACCTCGCGGGTGCCGTGCTTGTCGACGTTCTTGTCGACCAGTGCCACCGGCGGCTCGGCGAGGATCGACAGCGAGGGCACGACGATGTCGAACTTGTCCGGGCCGAGCTCCTCGATCGACAGGAACGCCTCGTTTTCCCAGGCCAGCAGCACATCGCCGATACCGCGCTGGACGAAGGTGGTGGTCGCACCGCGGGCACCGGTATCGAGCACGGGCACGTTGCGGAACAGCGCGGTCACGAAGTTGCGGGTCTTGGCCTCGTCGCCCTTGAAGATCTTCAGGCCGTAGGCCCAGGCGGCGAGGTAGTTCCAGCGCGCGCCACCGGAGGTCTTCGGGTTCGGCGTGATCACCGACACGCCGGACTTGAGCAGGTCGGGCCAGTCGCGGATGCCCTTCGGGTTGCCCTTGCGCACCAGGAACACGATCGTCGAGGTGTACGGCGTGCTGTTCTCGGGCAGTCGCTTCTGCCAGTTGGCCGGGAACAGCTTGGCGCGCTCGGCGATCGAATCGACGTCATAGGCCAGGGCCAGGGTGACCACGTCAGCTTCAAGGCCGTCGATCACGGCGCGTGCCTGCTTGCCCGAGCCGCCGTGCGAGGTTTCGATCTCGACCTTCTGGCCCTTGGTCGCCTGCCAGTGCTTGGCGAAGGCTTCGTTGAAGTCCCGGTAGAGTTCGCGGGTGGGGTCGTAGGACACGTTGAGCAGCTGCGCGTCCTTGGCCATCGCGCCCACCGCCAGCACCAGGCCGAAGGTGGCCGCGGCGATGCGGAACGCGTGCCTGATGCGATTACGGGTTTTCATGTGCGTCGCTCCGGTTGTCGTGGGGAGGCAGGTCAGAACGAGACCTGCAGCCGGGTGAACACCGCCTTTTCCGTCTCGCGGTCGGCGCCGGCCGCGGCGCCGCCGTCGAAACTGGTCTGCAGGTAGTTGGCGACCAGCTTGAGGTTGCTGTTGAGGTACCAGTTGACGCCGACGGTCCAGGACTGGGCGCTGCGCGCGGCCACGGCCGGATCGGCGAACAGCGGGAACGCGTCCCGATCGACATCCAGCTCGCCGTAGCGGCCGACCAGTTCCCATGCGCCCCAGCCACCCTTGCCCGGGCTGAACGGGCTGGAAGGCTTGGTCACGCCGCGGTAGCTGGCGTCCTCGCCGGTCAGCACCCAGCTGAGCGTCGCCTGCCAGGCGGTGTTCTCCAGTTCGGCCTGCGTGGCGCCCACGCTCAGTTCCTGGGCCGACTCGATGTATTCAGCCAGCAGGCCGAAGCTGTTGTGATAGAAGTAGCCTTGCGGCGACCAGCGGGTGCGGCGGCCGTCGGCGGCCACGGCGCCGCGGTAATTGAAGAACTGCACCTGCCCGGCCGAGCGGTAACGCGGCAGGAAGTTGTTGCCGGTGCCTTCGGTGTCACCGATGCTGCCGCCAATGCCGAAGCCCAGGCCGGACCAGAAACTGGCGTCGTTCTTGAACGGTTCGAAGAACAGGCGGCCGGCGTACTCGAACTCGTTGTCCGGATTGGTGGTGACCGCATCGCGGCCGTCCACGGTGCCGTTGAACACGCCGATGCCGTAGCTGACGGTCCCCTTCGCGAACTCGCCCTGCAGCTGTGCGCCGATGTCGCGGTTCGGGGCCAGTTCGCTGGGCAGCGCGCGCTCGACCTCGGACAGCGCCGCGGACGACTGCAGGCGCTCGAGGCCGACTGGCGAGGTGAACTTGCCGACCCGGACCGTGGCCGCCGGCGAGAACTTCAGGTCGGCGTAGGCGTCGACGATGGTGGCGCTGTCGCCGGCGAATTCCGGGGTGAACCGGTAGCCGATCCACTTGCCCAGCGTACCCTCGAAGATCGGCCGCGCGGTGCGCAGCAGGAAGGTGTCGTAGGTGCCGGCCGGTTCGCCGGCACTGTAGAACCGACCGTCGCCCTGGAGCAGGCCGCGGAACTTGAACTCGTAGTCGCCGTTGGCCGACTTGAACGAAGCGCCCTTGTCGTTGACCGTCACCACCGCGGCCTCTTTCTCCTTGGCCACGCGCGCCTCTTCCTGGAGCTCCAGGTTGCGCTCGAGCACCCGCAGGCGCTGGTCAAGGGCAGCCAGGCCGTCCTGCGCCTGGCCGTCGGCGGCCTGCGGCGCGGCGCCATAGCGCTGCTCCAGCGCTTCGAGCCTGCGCTGCAACTCCTCGATGGTCGGCTTGGCCTGGCCGAAAGCCGGACCGGCCAGCGCGAAGGCGATTGCCCCGGCCAACCAGGTGGTACGTGCGGTGTTGCCTCGATGGCGCATGGCGGTATCCCCGTGGGTTGGTCGGCCGGTCGTGGCCGTGGAGAGATAGTCCCTATTCAGGTTCCAACCGGGAAATGAATAAGGGGTCACAGCTTATAGCCGATGTGCATGAGGCCGACCGCGCGCGCCCGCACCGGGTAAAATCCGGTTTTCCCTTTTCCTTTAAGGATTTATCCATGTCCGACGCCGCCATGGCCCGCTACGCCGCACAGCTGGATGCCCTGCGCGAGCAGGGGCTGTTCAAATCCGAGCGGGTCATCACCAGCCCGCAGTCGGCGCGGATCACCCTCGAAGACGGCCGCGAGGTCCTGAACTTCTGCGCCAACAACTACCTGGGCTTGGCCGACCATCCGGAGATCATCGCCGCCGCCAAGGAGGCGCTGGACTCGCACGGCTTCGGCATGGCCTCGGTCCGCTTCATCTGCGGGACCCAGGACCTGCACAAGCAGCTGGAGAAGACCATTGCCGATTTCTTCGGCACCGAGGACACGATCCTCTACGCGGCCTGCTTCGACGCCAACGGCGGCCTGTTCGAACCGCTGCTCGACGAGAACGACGCGATCATCTCCGACGCGCTCAACCACGCCTCGATCATCGACGGCGTGCGCCTGTGCAAGGCCCGGCGCTACCGCTACGCCAACTGCGACATGGCCGACCTGGAAAAGCAGCTGCAGCAGGCCCGCGCCGATGGCGCCCGGACCATCATGATCACCACCGACGGGGTGTTCTCGATGGACGGCTTCATCGCCCCGCTCGACCAGATCACCACGCTGGCGAAGAAGTACGACGCCCTGGTCCACATCGACGAATGCCACGCCACCGGCTTCCTCGGCGCCGCCGGCCGCGGCTCGGCCGAGGTCAAGGGGGTCATGGAGAAGATCGACATCTTCACCGGCACCCTGGGCAAGGCGATGGGCGGCGCACTGGGCGGTTTCACCACCGCGCGCGCGGAAGTCATCGAGCTGCTGCGCCAGCGCTCACGCCCGTACCTGTTCTCCAACTCGCTGCCGCCGCACGTTGTCGCCGCCGGGATCGAGGCGTTCGACATGCTGGCTTCGGCCGGCGAGCTGCGCACGCGGCTGCAGGAGAACACCGCCTATTTCCGCGAGCGCATGGCTGCTGCCGGCTTCGAGATCAAGCCGGGCGTGCACCCGATCTGCCCGGTAATGCTGTACGACGCGCCGCTGGCGCAGGCGTTCGCCCAGCGCCTGCTGGAGGAAGGCATCTACGCGATCGGCTTCTTCTTCCCGGTGGTACCGCAGGGCCAGGCGCGGATCCGCACGCAGATGAGCGCGGCGCACACCCGCGAGGACCTGGATCGCGCGATCGACGCCTTTACCCGCATCGGCCGCGAGCTGGGCGTGATCGGCCGCTGACGGAACCATGCCGCCGCGGACGGCGGCGGATCAGTCGCGCGACGACGGCGTCTCGGTCGTCGCCGCGGCCACCTTTTCCGTCTTGGGCTTGGCCTGGGTCTTGGGCTTCGCTTTCGCCGTGGCCTTGGCGCCAGCGCTGGCGGTTGTCTTGGCGCTGGCGCTTGCCTTCGCGCTGGTCTTGGCGCTGGTCTTGGCGCTGGCGCCCGCCTTTGCGCCGGCCTTGGCCTTGGCGTCGGCACCCTTGGCCACGTGCAGGCCGTTGGCCTTCATCCAGGCGTCGAAGTCCTCGGCACTCATCTTCTTGCCGTGCTGGGTCATGTTGAAGCGGTAGCCGTGCGCGCCCCCCTTGCCGGCGACCGCCGGCTGCGGTGCGGGCTTGACCTTGGCTGCCTTGTGCGATGCGCACGAGGCCAGTGCGACCATCGTTGCCGCCAGCATGCCTGCCCGAAATGCCCGTGCCCTGATCATGGCGCAGCTCCCCGCGTGCCCTTGGATGCCCGGAGTCTAGGCATAAACCATCGCGAAAAAACGTGCCGTGGTGCCGCTTTGCGTGCGGGAATCAGCCCTCGCGGCCACTGGCCGGCGCCAGCGCGTCCCGCTCGCCAGTTTCCAGCGGGCGCCAGCGCCCCTTCTCCAGCGTCCCCAGGGACAGTTCACCGATCGCCACCCGCACCAGGCGCAGAACGCCGGCATCGAATGCCGCCAGCAGCCGCCGGATCTGCCTGTTGCGGCCCTCGTCGAGGATGATTTCCAGCCATGCGTTGCGCTCGCCACTGCGCAGCAGCGCCACCGACTTGGCCCGCAGGTGCTCGCCGTCCTCGTGGACGCCCGCCTTGAGCGCCGCCAGCCATGCCGGGTCGGGAACCCGGTCGATCTGCACGTGGTAGGTCTTGTCCGGGCCGCGTTCCGGATCGAGGATGGCCGCCGCCCACTGCGGGTCGTTGCTGAAAAGCAGCAGCCCCTCGCTGGCCTTGTCCAGCCTGCCGACCGGGGCAAGCCATGGCAGTCCGGCACCCTCGAAGCAGCGGTAGACGGTGTCGCGCCCCTGCTCGTCGCGCGCAGTCGTCACCAGTCCGCGCGGCTTGTTGAGCATCAGGTACTGGCGCTGCGGCGACGCTTCGGCCTGGAGTCCTTCGACGCGGACGCGCCGCATCCCGTCGTGCAGCGGATATTCCGGATCGCGCACCACCCGCCCCTCGACCAGGACGCGTCCGCTGCGGATCCAGTTCGCCGCCTCGGTCCGCGAGCACAGGCCGGCCTTGGACAGCACGCGCGCGAGCCCATGGCGCGGCGCGGTGCTGCGATCGCTGGCGGCGACGGCCCCTTTCCTGGAAACGCCTGGACGGGAGGCCTTCCCGCCCATCGTTGTGATCAGTCCTTGCCCGGCGGAGTAGCGGCCGGAGCCTGCTCCGCGGCCGGCTTCGCCGGAGTCGGCTTGCCGGTGGCCACGCGTGCACCGCGCGCCTTCATCCAGGCGTCGAATTCGTCGGCGGTCATGCGCTTGCCGCCCTGGGTCATGTTGAAGCGCCAGGGCGTGTTGTCGAATGCGGTCTTGGGCTTGTAGGCGGCCGGATCGTTCGGGTTCGCCGCGGCCGGCGTGGCCGGCAACGCCTTGGCGACGTTGCGGCAACCTTCGATCCGCAGCCGCAAGAGCACGCGGTCCAGCGATTGCGTCGGATCGACGACCGGCGCGAGCACGCCGCTGGGCATGCCCAGCTGCGAGGTCCGCGAGCCCAGCTCCAGGGCGACAGGAGCGGTAGCCGTGGCAGGCAGCGGCAGCGGTGCCTGCACCATCGGGCCGGAACAGTCGGCGGCAGCGATTGCGGCAGCCGGGGCGTAAGCGAGGCCGATCAGGCCGGCAGCGACGAGTGCGCGCATCGGAATGACTCCTGAAGATGTCGAGGCGAGTGTAGGCAGCACCTGCCGGCGATTCAAGGACGCAGGACGCAAAACACGCGTCCGCCGCGCGCGCGCTGCGAACCAAAAAAACAAGGCCCGGCAATGCCGGGCCTTGTGGTGTTGCCGCTTCGCGTCCGATCAGTTCTGGACGTTCAGCTCGGTACGGCGGTTGGTCTCGTTCTTGCAGCCCGGCAGCGTCTGCGGGGTCGGTTCCAGCGGACGGCTCTCGCCGTAACCCACCGGACCGGCCAGGCGCGAGGTGTCGATGCCGTTGCTGGTCAGGTAGTCGTACACCGCCTTGGCGCGACGCTCCGACAGCTTCTGGTTGTAGTCTTCCGGACCGCACAGGTCGGTGTGACCAGCCACTTCGACCTTCAGCTCCGGATAGCGGCGCAGGATCTCGGTGGCTTCGCCCAGGATGGCCAGCGCGTCAGGACGCAGGACCGCCTTGTCGAAGTCGAAGTTCACGCCCTTCAGGTCGATCGACACCGGCACCGGGCAACCGTCCGGACCCACGACCGTACCCGGCTTGGTGTCGGGGCACTTGTCGTCGCAATTGTTGACGCCGTCACCGTCGTCATCCAGGTCGGCGCAGCTCGGAGCGGCCGGCGGCGGCGCGGCGACCGCGGCAGCCGGGGCAGCACCCAGCGGGATCACCAGGCCGACCGAGGCAAGGATGTCACCGAACCAGTCTTCGTCCGGGGCGCTGACGCTCTGGTCGTCGAAGTCGGCGCGATAGGCGACTTCGGCGCGCACGGCCACGCGCTGGTCGAAGGTGGTCTGCAGACCGACGCCGACCTTGGCGGCCAGGTTGCCGTCTTCACGCTGCTGCGGCGAATTCGGGTTCGGGAAGGCATCCCACTCTTCCTCGGACTTCTGGTAGCCCACGCCGAACAGGAAATACGGGTTGTAGCCGCGGCCCTCCTGGATCAGGAAGCGGCGGAAATCCAGCGAGACGCCGTACTGGCTCCAGTTCAGGTGCCGGTTGCTGTTCAGGCCGGGGTTCTGGTAGTTCAGCTCGCCGTCGATGGACCAGTTCGGGGTAATGAACTTGCCCAGGCCGAGGCCCAGAAACGGCACGTCTTCAGTGTTGCGTCCGCTGTCCTGGAAGTTGAAGCCCGCCGAACCGGTCAGGTACCAGCGGTCATCGAACTCCTGCGCGGAAGCAGCCTGCGCGACGGCCAAGCCGCCAAGCAGTGCAGCAGTCAGAAGTTTCTTGTTCATCTCATCTAGCTCCTTGCTGATTCGGGGGTAAAAGAAACCGCATTGCCTCAGGTCACTGCAGATGCCCAACACAACCGAACTCACGGCGGACATCCCTGACGGCCGTTCAACACGTCGTCCCGCGAAAGCCTAGGCGGGAGCAGGTGAAGACGGTGTTAACACTACCATAACATGTGAAAACGGTCGATCCGCCCGCACTTTTGCGCATTCCTTCTGGCTCCGCAAGCGACTTTGTGCTTACACGCGGCCGCCTGGAACGCCCGTCCGGCAAGCCCCGGCGACGGCATACTCCGGCCAACGCCCCCGAGGACAACTCATGAAGGCCGTCGCCCTGACCCGGTACCTGCCCATCGATGATCCGGCCTCGCTGGAGGACATCATCCTGCCCCGGCCACAGCCCGGCCCGCACGACCTGCTGGTCCGGGTCGAAGCGGTATCGGTCAATCCGGTCGACGCCAAGCTGCGCGCGCCGAAGGCGCAGATCGAGGCGCAGCCGCGGGTGCTGGGCTTCGACGCGGCCGGCGTGGTCGAGGCGGTCGGCGCCGAGGTCAGCCTGTTCCAGCCGGGGGACGAGGTCTACTACGCGGGCGACGTCACCCGTTCCGGCTGCAACGCGCAGTACCAGCTGGTCGACGAACGCCTGGCGGGGGCCAAGCCGACCACGCTCGACTTCGCCGAAGCCGCGGCCCTGCCGCTGACCACGATCACCGCGTGGGAACTGCTGTTCGAGCGCATGCCGTTCGATTTCGATGCCGAGGACAACAGTCGCAGCCTGCTGGTGATCGGCGGCGCCGGCGGGGTCGGCTCGATCGCGATCCAGCTGGCGCGCCACGCCGGCTTCCAGGTGATCGCCACCGCCTCGCGCCCGGAGAGCGCGGACTGGTGCCGGAAGATGGACGCGCACCATGTCATCGACCATCGCCAGCCACTGGCACCGCAACTGCAGGCGTTGGGCCTGGCCGCGGTGGACGCGGCGATCAATCTGGCCGACACCGACCGCTACTGGGATGTGCTCGGCGAACTGCTGGCCCCGCAGGGCCACGTGGGCCTGATCGTCGAACCGGCCGGCGCGCTGCGGATCGGCGATCCGTACAAGGCCAAGTGCATCGGCGTGCACTGGGAGTTCATGTTCGCCCGGCCGCGTTTCCGCACCGCCGACATGATCCGCCACCACCAGATACTCGGCCGCGTCGGCAGCCTGATCGAGGCCGGCGCACTGCGGACCACGCTCACCGAAGTGCTCGGACCGATCAACGCGGCGAACCTGCGCGAAGCGCACCGGCGCATGGAGGCCGGCAGCACGATCGGCAAGCTGGCGCTGGCCGGCTGGGAGTAGCCTCCGGCACCGACGCGGCGCTCGCACTTGCCGATCCCGGCATTTGGCGGGAGGATGCGCCTTCCGTACGCCAGCGTATCCCGCGCAATGACGCCAGCCTCCAGCACGCCCTACCCCCACCTCT
>JAGHZW010000044.1:78462-86062 GCA_017745195.1 Pseudoxanthomonas sp.
GGAACAGGCTGACCTCGGCGCCGACCGCCTCGACCACGCCGGCCGCTATGGCTACCACCCGCTGCAGGTCGCGCCGTCGAAGGTGAAGGCGCCGATCAACCCGTTCACCCCACGCGCCCTGTCCGGGCGCGGCATCGAACGCCAGATCGATGCCTTCGCCAGCGCTGCCGCCCGCGCCCGCGAAGCCGGCTACGACGGTGTCGAGGTGATGGGCTCGGAGGGCTACCTGATCAACCAGTTCACCGCGCCGCGGACCAACCACCGCAATGACGCCTGGGGCGGCAGCGTGGAAAAGCGCATGCGCTTCGCGGTGGAGACCGTACGCCGCGTCCGCGAGCGG
This sequence comes from Pseudoxanthomonas sp., assembly GCA_017745195.1. Classification (GTDB taxonomy): domain Bacteria; phylum Pseudomonadota; class Gammaproteobacteria; order Xanthomonadales; family Xanthomonadaceae; genus Pseudoxanthomonas. Next base: position 78,803 of record JAGHZW010000044.1, read on the forward strand.
TGCGGCCCCGACTTCATCCTCATCTACCGCCTGTCGCTGCTGGACCTGGTCGAAGACGGCAATGCGTGGGACGAGATCGTCGCCCAGGCCAGGGCCGTCGAGGCCGCCGGCGCGACGATCATCAACTCCGGCATCGGCTGGCATGAGGCGCGGGTGCCGACCATCGCCACCTCGGTGCCGCGCGGCGTCTTCGCCGGCATCACCGCGCGGCTGAAGCCGCACGTGTCGCTGCCGCTGGTGGCGGTCAACCGGATCAACATGCCCGACGTGGCCGAAGGCATCCTCGCCGCCGGCCAGGCCGACATGGTCTCGCTGGCGCGGCCGCTGCTGGCCGACCCGGAATGGCCGAACAAGGCCCGCGCCGGCACGGCCCACGCGATCAACACCTGCATCGCCTGCAACCNNGCCCGCGTAGTAGACCTCGTCCCCCGGCTGGAACAGGCTGACCTCGGCGCCGACCATCCGATGGTGGCCGGCTACCTGGACGTGCTCACCGGCCGCACGGATGTCGCCGGCCGGGTGGCGGTCATCGGCGCCGGCGGGATTGGTTTTGACGTGGCCGAGTTCCTGGTCCAGGAAGGCGGCTCGCCCAGCCTCGATCCCACCCGCTGGCGCGCCGAATGGGGCGTGGATTTCGACGGCGAGGCACGTGGCGGCCTGGCCCGGCCGCGGCCGGAACCGGCCGCGCGTGAAGTCTGGCTGCTGCAGCGCAGCCCGGGCCGCCCCGGTGCCCGCCTGGGCAAGACCACCGGTTGGATCCACCGGGCCACGCTCAAGGCCAAGGGCGTGAAGATGCTCGGTGGCGTCGAATACCTGGGCGTGGACGATGAAGGCCTGCATATCCGCATCGACGGCAGCGAACAGGTCCTGCCGGTCGGCAGCGTGGTGGTCTGCGCCGGCCAGGAGCCGCGGCGCGAACTGCAGGCCGAGTTGCAGGCCGCCGGCGTGGCCGCGCCGGTGCACCTGATCGGCGGCGCGGACGTGGCCGCCGAACTGGATGCCAAGCGTGCGATTTCGCAGGGCAGCCGGCTGGCGGCGGCACTCTGACCGGGCCATCGAAGCGCAACCGGGTCGCCCGGCCACCTGCCCAGGTGGCCGTTGTTCAGCCGGATCCCCGTTCTGGAAGTCGCTGAATACGCTGGGAAAATCTGTCAAGGCTCACGCTTTCACACCTCGTGCCAAGCCGGTCTGTCAAGCCGAAGCGTTCAGTTTCGGTTGGGAAACCGGCCCCTATCTTGCGCGCCACTTCCCCGGTCCGCCCCTCTTCGGCAGACCTCGCCGGCCCTCCAGATTTCGCCGGCACCCCGGGCGGCCCGTGGACTTTTCGGCCGCCTCCCCATGACGCCCCGCGTCGCCATCGCCTGCTCCCGCCCGGGACCACGCGAGGCGCCGCGCAGACGGAGCAAGGAGAAACAGATGAAACTGGCATGGATCCTCTGGCTGTCGCAGCTCCTGCCGCAGCCGGCCGCCGACTCGTTGTGCCTGAGCACCACCGTGTACCTGGAAGCCCGCGACCAGAGCGTGCGCGGGCAGGAAGCCGTCGCCGAGGTGGCCCTGCGCCGCCGTGACAGCGGCCTGTGGGGCGATTCGATGTGCGACGTGGTCACCGCGCGCAAGCAGTTCGCGCCGACGATCGTCTCGCCCAACACCCAGCTGGGCAACATGCAGGCCTGGGACCGCTCGATCGACGTGGCCCTGCGCGCCGAACGCAACTGGGCCCTGCCGGTCGGCCAGCGCCGGGAAATCGTGCCCGGGGCCAGCCACTTCGCCGCCCACGCCATCGCCAATCCCAGCTGGAGCAACGCCTACCAGGTGGCGACCATCGGCGACCACACGTTCTATCGGGTGCAGCGGCTCAAGCCGCGAACCTGACCGGTACGCAAGGCGGACCGGCACGACGGTCCGTTTCGGCATCCGGCACGCGCAGCACACGAAGGGCCCGCGATAATCGCGCGTCCTTCCTTTTGTCCGCTGCCCGAGGATCCGCATGAAGCTCTACACCAAGCCCGGTGCCTGCTCGACCGCCGTCCACATCGACCTGCGCTGGACCGGCGGCGCGTTCGACGTCGAAGTGCTGGACGCCGACGCAATGAAGGCCCCCGCGTTCCGCGCCCTGAACCCGGCCGGCTCGGTGCCGGTGCTGGTCGATGGCGATTTCGTCCTGACCCAGAACGCGGCCATCGTCGGCTACATCGCCGACCGCTTCCCCCAGGCCGGCCTGGCCGGTGATGGCAGCCCCCGCCAGCGCGCCGAAGCCGCCCGCTGGCTCTCGTTCGTCAATTCGGACCTGCACCCGGCGTTCAAGCCGCTGTTCGGCCCGGGCAACTTCATCGAGGACCCGGCCCAGCACGAGGCGGTCAAGGCCGCCGCCCGCAAGCGCGTGCGCGGCCTGCTCGAAACCGCCGACCGGCAGCTGCAGGGTCGCCAATGGCTGGCGGGTTTCCGCAGCTTCGCCGATCCCTACCTGTACGTGACCGTGCTCTGGGCCGGGCGCACCGGCGTCGACCTGTCCGGGCTGGAGGCGCTGGCCGCCTTCAAGGCGCGCATGGATGCCGATGCCGGCGTGCAGCGCACGTTCAAGGCCGAAGGCCTGGCCTGACTCCCGCGAGCGGCCGGGCATGCCGCCCGGTCGCTCCATTCCGCGTCAGGCCGGTACTTCCAGCGCGCGCTCCCAGACCGAGGCGAAGCTCTCGCCCTTGGCCTTGGCCAGCGCCGCGCGCAGCTCCGGCAGCAAGGCCTGCAGGCCATCGGCGTCGTTGCAGCGCTCGACCTTGAGTTGCAGGAAATACCCGCGCAGCCCCAGATGGGAGCGCACGGCCTCGCTCATCCGCTCGTAGAGATACAGGTACTGGGCCGAACGTCCGTCGCCGGCCGGCGCCGCAGCGGCTGGCACCTCGGCCATCACCACGCTCGGCGGCTGGCTGGCCGGCCGCGGCGCGACCGCCCCAACCAGGCCGGCCACGTCGAAGCCCGACGGCACCAGTTCGACCAGGCCGTCGGCCAGCAGCGTTTCCAGCGCGTCTTCCGGCGCCTTCATGCCGGCCATCACTTCGCGCAGCTGGGCCAGCGAGCGCTGGCCATCCACCATCAGCAGGACGGTGCGCAGCGGCGGCGACAGCCGCCGGCCGCGGTTGCTGATCTCATCCCGTCCGGCATCGGTCTTGCGGTAGATCCCCTCGCGCATGGCTCCCCCCGAGCGTCCGCGATCCCACGTTGTATGTCCCCTACCCGCGCCGGTCGATCGGGACGAACTCCAGGTTCTCCGGACCGGTGTAGTTGGCGCTGGGCCGGATGATCTTGCCATCAATCCGCTGTTCGATCACGTGGGCGCTCCAGCCCGACGTGCGGGCGATCACGAAAAGCGGGGTGAACATGGCCGTGGGCACCCCCATCATGTGGTAGCTGACCGCGCTGAACCAGTCCAGGTTGGGGAACATCTTCTTGATGTCCCACATCACCGTCTCCAGCCGCTCGGCGATGTCGTACATCTTCGGGCTGGCCTGCTCGGCCGACAGATCCCTGGCGACCTGCTTGATCACCTGGTTGCGCGGGTCGCCGACCGTGTACACCGGGTGGCCGAAACCGATCACCACTTCCTTGCGCTCGACCCGGGCCCTGATGTCGGCCTCGGCCTCGTCGGGACTGTCGTAGCGCTTCTGCACCTCGAAGGCGACCTCGTTGGCGCCGCCGTGCTTGGGCCCGCGCAGCGCGCCGATCGCCCCCGCAATGCACGAATGCATGTCGCTGCCGGTGCCGGCGATGACCCGCGCGGTGAAGGTCGAGGCGTTGAATTCGTGCTCGGCGTAGAGCACCAGCGAGGTGTGCATCGCCCGCACCCACGACTGCCTCGGCGGCACGCCGTGCAGCAGGTGCAGGAAGTGGCCACCGATGGAGTCGTCGTCGGTTTCCACGTCGATGGCGCGGCCGTTGTGCGACCAGTGGTACCAGTACAGCAGCATCGAGCCCAGGCAGGCCATCAGCTTGTCGGCGATGTCGCGCGCGCCGGGGTGGTTGTGGTCGTCCTTCTCCGGCGACACGCAGCCCAGCACCGACACGCCGGTGCGCATCACGTCCATCGGGTGCGCCGACGGCGGCAGTTCTTCCAGCGCGGCCTTGACCGCCGCCGGAATGCCGCGCAGCGACTTCAGCTTGGCCTTGTACGCGCGCAGCTCGGCGGCATTGGGCAGCTTGCCGTGGACCAGCAGGTGGGCGATCTCCTCGAACTCGCTGGTGGTGGCCAGGTCGAGGATGTCGTAGCCGCGGTAGTGCAGGTCGTTGCCGCTGCGGCCGACCGTGCACAGCGCGGTGTTGCCGGCCGGCGTGCCACTGAGGGCGACCGACTTCTTCGGCTTGAAGGTGGCGGTGGTCTCGCTCATCTGGATGCTCCCGTCGGTGATGCCTGGTCCCCGCCCTGCAGGAACGGGGAAGGAAGGAACGCTATTTCTTCGCCGCGAACAGCGCGTCGAGCCTGGACTCGAAGGCGTGGTAGCCGATCCGGTCGTACAGCTCCTCGCGGGTCTGCATCGTGTCGATGACGCCCTGCTGGTGGCCGTCGCGGCGGATCGCCTGGTACACGTTCTCGGCGGCCCTGTTCGCCGCGCGGAACGCTGACAGCGGGAACAGCTGGATCGCCACGCCGGCCGAAGCCAGCTCGTCGCGGGTGAACATCGGGGTCTTGCCGAACTCGGTGATGTTGGCCAGCACCGGCGCCTTCACCGCATCGACGAAGCGGCGGTAGGTCGGCAGGTCGTACGCGGCCTCGGCGAAGATGCCGTCGGCGCCGGCCTCCACGCAGGCGACGGCGCGCTCGATCGCCGCGTCCACGCCGTCCACCGCGATCGCGTCGGTGCGCGCGATCAGGAAGAACGACGCATCGGTCTTCGCATCGGCGGCGGCCTTGACCCGGTCGGCCATCTCGCCGGCGGACACGATCTCCTTGCCCGGACGATGGCCGCAGCGCTTGGCGCCGACCTGGTCCTCGATGTGGCACGCCGCCGCGCCGGCCTTGATCAGCGACTTGACCGTGCGCTCGATGTTGAACGCGCTCGGGCCGAAGCCGGTGTCGATGTCGACCAGCAACGGCAGGTCGCACACGTCGGTGATGCGCCGGGTGTCGACCAGCACGTCGTCGAGCGTGTTGATGCCCAGGTCCGGCAGTCCCAGCGAGCCGGCCGCCACGCCGCCGCCGGACAGGTAGATCGCGCGGTAACCCGCACGCCTGGCCAGCAAGGCGTGGTTGGCGTTGATCGCACCGATCACCTGCAACGGCGATTCGGCGGCGAGGGCGGCGCGGAACTTGGCGCCAGCGGAAGTCGGACTGGACATGGATCGGTTCCTCGGCGCGCAGGGTGCACGCGGCCGGGGCAATGTGTCACCCTGTCTCCGGTTGATCAATCTTGATCGTCCCGATCAATATTTCCCGATGGACCGCGACCTGATCCCCGCCGCCGAAGCCTGCCGGATCCTCGGCATCAGCGCCGCCACGCTGTACGCCTACGTCAGCCGCGGGCTGCTGGAGTCGCGCCCCGGCCATGACCACCGCAGCCGCGTCTACCGGCGCCAGGACGTGGAGCGGCTGGCCCAGCGCAAGCGGCTCGGGCGCGGGCCGGCGCGTGGAGCGGCACAGAGCCTGGACCGCGGCCTGCCGGTGCTGGAAACGCGGATCTCGCTGATCCGCCCGGACGGCCCCTACTACCGCGGCCGCTCGGCCGTGGCCGCCGCCCAGGCCGGCGCCAGCCTGGAGGACATCGCCCGCCTGCTCTGGGACTGCGGCAGCCAGGACCCGTTCGCCGATCCGCCCGGCGACTGGCCGGCGCGCGTGGCGCCACTGGCCACCGATGCCGAGCTGCCGCCGCTGAGCCGGGCGATGGCGGCGATCCCGCTGCTGGCCCTGCACGTGCCGCATTCCTTCCAGGCCGACCAGCCGACCCGGCGCGCGGTGGCCGCCACCCTGCTGCGCCAGAACGCGGCGCTGCTGGTCGCCCGGCGCCCGGCCGGCCCGGTCCACCGCCTGCTCGGCGAGGCCTGGCGTCCCGGCGACGAAGGCTTCGCCCACCTGGTCCGCGCCGCGCTGGTGCTGTGCGCCGACCACGAACTCAATGTCTCCGCATTCGCCGCGCGCGTGGTCGCCTCCACCGGCGCGCACCTGCACGCGACCGTCTGCACCGGCTTGGCCGCACTGTCGGGCCCGCGCCACGGCGGCGCCACCGCGCGCGCGTATGCGCTGATCGAAAGCGCGCGCGAATCGACCGACATCGAACGCTTCATCGCCCAGCGCTGGCAGCGCGGCGAAGACCTGCCCGGCTTCGGCCACGCGCTCTACCCCGACGGCGACCCGCGCGCCGCCACCCTGCTGGCGATGCTGCGCGCCACCCCGCTCGACGCCGGCGTCATGCGTACGCTGGAAGCGGTGATCGCCGCCGCCGAAGCCACCAGCGGTCGGCGCCCGAACGTCGACTTCACCCTCGCCGCGATCTGTCTGGCGCACGGCCTGCCCGCAGCGCCGGCACTGTCGATGTTCGCGGCCGGGCGCCTGGCCGGATGGCTGGCGCATGCGCTCGAGCAGCAGGCGCAGGGGCAACTGATCCGGCCGCGCGCGAGTTACACGGGGCTGCAGCCGGAAGCGGATGCGGACGTGCCGCACGATTGAGGAATGCCCTCTGCGGGAGCCGATGGTCCTCTTCCGACGCTTCATCGAACAGCATGTTTGGCGGAGGAATACATCAGGTTCGTCCTGGCGAGCTCCCAAGCGTTGCGCGCAAGGCTTGGAAGCTTGCGCGCAAGCCCGGGAACACCGACGCCGGGGCTTTTGACCTTGCGCGCAAGCCTGGGAGCCTTGCGATCGCAAGGCTTTTTGCCTTGCGCGCAACGTTCCAGCCCCGATCGCAAGGCTTTCTGGCTTGCGCGCGAGCCGTCGAGCCTTGCGCGCAACACGTTTTGCCTTGCGATCGCAAGGCTCCGGGCGTTGCGCGCAACGGCGGGAGCTTGCGCGCAAGGCCCGGAGGGCGGCGGCCGGGTCTTTCTGGCTTGCGCGCAAGGGTCCGGGTGTTGTGCGCAAGCCTTTTTGCCTTGCGCGCAAGGCTTCTGGCGTTGCGCGCAACACCCTGAGCCTTGCGCGCCCCGTTGCAGGGACGTGCGGGCGGGACGCGGGGGCTTGGGGTCGAGCCGGAAGAAGCCGTTGCCGGCCTGCGACGGCGGCCCAGCCCTGCGGCACGGGGTACCGGGTTCCGGAACCGGTCCGGCGGGAATTCCTGCACGACT
>JAGHZW010000044.1:86069-86755 GCA_017745195.1 Pseudoxanthomonas sp.
GACCAGGTGGGCGAAGCCTTCGTCGCCGGGACGCCCATGGCCGTGGGGTGCATGGAGACCGCGGAATCGTAATCGACCCACAGCACCCGCCCGGCGTCGATCGACGGGCCGAAACCGCCCACGAAGCGACCCGCGGGTGTCGTGCGATCGCGGCCCGGGATTTCACGGAGGGCCACGCCGGCGACGCCGGGAGCCGTGTGATCGCCGATCGCCGAGCCGAACAGTCCGGGGGCCGCGCCGCGCAGCCGGCCGTCGCCGCCGAACACCAGGATCTGTGCCGCGGCCTTGTCGATGACCGCGAACGGATAGCCCTGGCTGTCATTGGTTGCGACAACCCATCCCGCCAGGTCAGTCACCGTGTCGGAGACGTCCTGGTCGGGCGGAAGCTGGTCGACGGCGCCGCTTTCCGCCTGCGCGTCACCCTCCTCGGCGCTGGCCACGCCGGGGCCCGTGAACGCCAGCGCCAGCACCAGCACCAGCGCACCACAGGTGGACCGGATCGCAGTGTGTAGGTACGTACGGATGGGACGACTCCTTGGAACGAAGATCAGATCAACAAAAGAGACCGGTGGCCAGCAAGGGCCACCGGGTCCCGGGTTCAAGCCATTCGTCACACGCTACGGGCGCAATCAGCCACGCGGCTGGCGGCGCGGCGCCGCTTCGAGCTGCTGCACGCGGCTTTCCAG
>JAGHZW010000044.1:86846-87525 GCA_017745195.1 Pseudoxanthomonas sp.
AACGCTGACCTTGGTCACCGCGATCAGCGGGAATCATCAAGACCGCAGAAGGCACGCACTTTGCTGAACCGGCGAACCGTGGAAGCAAGCTCGGCGACCGCGCGAGCTACTTCGAGCGACGCCGCCGGAACAGCCGCACGGCCAGCCACGCGACCAGCGCCAGCACCAGCAGGGCGAACGCGCCGAGCGCGGCCAGGTTGCGCACCGGATGGGTGATCACGAAATGCGGATGGCGCGAATAGAACCCGTTGAAGTCGGCCAGCGCCTGCGGCAGGGCGAGCAGGTCGGCCTTGTCGAGGTCGAGGCGGCGCTCATGCGGATGCCAGGTCGCATGCATCGGATACAGCCCGCCTTCGGCATCCATCTCGACGTGCCCACCCAGCACGTGCGTCACCCGGCGCCCGCGTGCGAAAGCGGCAATGCGCCGCGCGCCGGCCTCGAACGCCGCGGCGTCGTCCACGGTGATCCGCCCCGGCATGAGGAAGTCGCCGCTGAACAGCAGGCCGGTCGCCTCGTCGAAGAACACCACGTGGTTGCCGTTGTGGCCCGGCGCGGGCAGCACGTGCACCACGCGCCCGCCCAGGTCCAGCCGCGCCTCGCCGTCGGGCCAGCGGTCGAGGCCGTAGTAGTGGCGCACGCCGGCTTCGTCCGGCGGCACCACGGCACGTTTTTTCGCGAT
>JAGHZW010000045.1:0-856 GCA_017745195.1 Pseudoxanthomonas sp.
ATCGTTGACGATCTTGAACACGTCGGCGATGACGTGGCCGCCGGCATCGGCCGGTCGCGCCTGCAACGGCAACGGTTCATCGCCGTGGCCATTGCGCCTGAGCAGCGGCGGCGGGTTGGCTTCAGTGGGGTCGGGGAACAGTCCCTCGGCCACCTGCAGCAGTTCGGCCACGCCCACGCCGGTGCGCGCGGACACAAAGCACACCGGCACCAGGTGGCCTTCGCGCAATGCCTTCTCGAAGGCCTGGTGCAGTTCCTGCGGCGACAGCCCGGATTCGCCGCCGTCGAGGAAGTGCTCCATCACGCCCTCGTCCACTTCCACCACCTGGTCGAGGATGCGCTGGTGCCAGTCGGCGACCGGGCCCAGGTCAGAATCGCCGTCGGCACCGGTGAAGCAGTCGACCACGCGGCGGCCGTTGTCGGCGGGCAGGTTCAGCGGCAGCACGCCGTTGCCGAAGGCCTCGCGCAACTGTTCCATCACCCGCACGCAATCGGCGTGCTCGTGGTCGATCTTGTTGACGATGATCGCCCGGCACAGGCCGCGTTCGCGCGCACGTTCCATCAGTCGCAACGTGCCGTGCTCCACGCCGGTGTCGGCGTCGACGACTATCGCCGCGGTCTCCACCGCCGCCAGCGCCGACAGGGCCGGCCCGCGGAATTCCGGATAGCCGGGCGTGTCGATGAAGTTGAGGTGGTAACTGCGGTCGGAGGAGGGCGCGTGGTCGATGCTGGCGATGGCGATGTCCATCGAGTGACCGCGTGCCTTCTCCATCGGATCGAAGTCCGACACCGTGGTGCCGCGTTCGATCGTGCCTGCCGAGGTCAGGGCGCCGCTCGAGCAGGCCGCGCGCCTCCAG
>JAGHZW010000045.1:893-2220 GCA_017745195.1 Pseudoxanthomonas sp.
CGGCCAAGCTCGGCGAGGCCGGCTTCACCCCGACCTCGATCGACACCCGCGCCGAGGTCGACCTGTCGCTGGAAGGCGGCCCGACCCTGTCGCACATCCGCCTGAAGATGAAGGCCACGATCCCCGGAATCGACGAATCGAAGTTCCGCGCGATCGCCGAGGACGCCAAGCAGAACTGCCCGGTGTCCAAGGCGCTGTCGGCGGTGCCGATCTCGCTGGAAGCCGAACTGGTCGGCTGAGGTCCCGCCTCGCAAACCCGACGGCCGCGGCGCTCCCGCGGCCGTTTTCGTGTGCGGCTGCCGCGCCGCAGCGTTGCCCGCGCCCGCACGCATCGGCATAGTCCCCGGATTCCCTGTTTCCGGAGCAACCGATGCGCCTGCGTGCCGCATTCGCCCTGATCCTGGCCGGTCCGGCCATCGCCGCCCATGCCGCTTCGCCGGATGCCGCCGCCGCAGCCGCCGACATCACCGTCCTCACCGTCCTCACCGCCGCGCGCATCCACACCGAAGACCGCGCCACGCCGACGGTCACCGCGATCGCCTGGGACGGGCAGGGCCGGATCCTCGCCACCGGCAGCGCGCAGGAGCTGCGCAAGCGCTACCCGAAGGCCAAACGCGTCGATGCCGGCGCCGCCACCGTCGTCCCCGGCCTGATCGACGCCCACGGCCACGTGATGGAGCTGGGCTACGCGCTGATGCGCGCCGACCTCACCGGCGCGACCAGCAAGGACGACGTGGTCGCCCGCCTGAAAGCCTTCGCCGCCACCGCGCCGGCCGACGCCTGGATCATCGGCTGGGGCTGGGACCAGAACGACTGGCCGCAGAAGGACTTCCCCACTGCCGCCGACCTCGACGCCGCCTTCCCCGACCGCCCGGTCTGGCTGAGCCGCATCGACGGCCACGCCGGCTGGGCCAACAGCGCCGCACTGCGCGCCGCCGAAGCGCTCGACAAGGCGCGCCCGCTGGCCGGCGACTGGCAGCCCGACGGCGGCCGCATCGTCCGCAATGGCGACAAGGCCACCGGCGTGTTCGTCGACGGCGCCATGCGCCTGGTCGAACAGGCGATCCCGGCGCCGACCGAGGCCTACCGCGAGGAAGCCCTCAAGCGCGCGGTCGACGCGGCCGTGCGCAACGGCCTGACCGGCGTGCACGACATGGGCGTCTCGCGCGATGACCTGGCGTTGATGCGCCGCTTCGCCGACGACAACCGCCTGCCGCTGCGGATCGACGCCTATGCCGATGGCGACCGCGACGCGCTGGCCGACCTGTGTGCGCACGGCCGCCAGCCGCTGCTGCAGCGCCGCCGTGCAGCTGGCGCCGGCGGCGGT
>JAGHZW010000046.1 GCA_017745195.1 Pseudoxanthomonas sp.
ACCGTCGAAGACGTAATCGGTGGAATAGTGGACCAGCGGAATGCCCGCCGAGCAGGAGTGCCGACGCGGCCGCGACCAGCACCGCCCAGTAATTCAGGTCCGCCATGCCGTCCCTCCCGACGGTTGAACCGGTGCAGCTTACGCCGGCGGTGTCGTGCCGGACCGACCGGCACGACGGGCAACAGCGCTCAGGGGCTGTGCGTGTAGGCCGGCGGCAGGCCGTTCTCGCCGCCGTGCAGGTAACGGTCGCGCAGTTCGGTCTGGCGCGAACGCATCGGCATCGCGCGCCCGCCCAGCCAGACCTGCTGCGCGGTGTTGATCACGTCCAGCGGATCGCCGGTCCACAGCACCACGTCGGCGCTCTTGCCCACGGCAATGGTGCCGAGCCGGTCGGCCACGCCCAGCGCCTGCGCCGGTACCCGGGTCAGCCCGGCCAGGCCGGCTTCCCAGGGCAGGCCATTGGCCACCGCATTGCCGGCCAGCTGCCGCACCTTGCGCGCGTTGTGCGAAGCGTCGCCAGCCTGACTGAAGCTGACCTCGACCCCGGCCGCTTGCAGCAGCGCCGCGTTGCGCAACGTCGCGCCGATCTGGTCGAAGTTGCCCGGCAGGTCGGCCAGCGCGTCCACGAACACCGGCACCTGCGCCTGGGCGATCTGCGATGCCAGCTGCCAGGCTTCGGCGCCGCCGGCAATCGCGATGCGGATGCGTTCGCGCGATGCCCAGCGCAGCAGCTGGCGGATGTCGGCGGCGCGGTCGACCTTGACCACGATCCGGCCTTGGCCGTTGAGGTAGCGCGCCAGCACCGCGCGCCCGGCCGGAGTCAGCAGCGCGTGCGGCGAATCGGCCGGCACCCGGCCACGCGCCTCGGCGACCATCTGGTCGAGCAGCATCCACTGCGCGGCGCGCGACTTGCCGCTGATGTCGGCGGCGCCCGAGCCGAGGCGGATGAACAGCGCGCGTGGACCGATCGGATCGGCACTGCCGTCCAGCCGCATCACCCCGCCCTGGCCGGCGACGAGGGACTTGTCGCTGCCGGCGCCGAGCAGGGTGAAGCCGATCCCTTCCACGCGCGCCACCGGGATCAGCACCGAGGCCGGGTTGTAGGCCAGGGTCACGTCGAATTCCGGGCGCACCGGCTGCTCTTCCAGCGACAGCTCGCCGTCGACGGTCGACTCCTCGCCGGAGACTTCCTCCAGGCCGATGTCGGTGATGCCGCCGAAGAACGCCGGCGTCAGCGGCTTGCCGCCGGCATCCACCGTGGTCGCACCCGCCGGCGCGGCCAGGCCGATGCCGACCGCGCGGATGATCCCGCCCTGGACCAGCAC
>JAGHZW010000047.1 GCA_017745195.1 Pseudoxanthomonas sp.
GCAGCGACGGCTACACCCTGATGCGCGGGATGGCGATGGACTTCCCCGACGATCCCAACGCGCTGGAAGAAGTGAAGCGCGCGCTGGAGCGGGGCGCCGACGCGGGCAGCTGAGGGCGATACAGCAGCCGCGCGTGGACGGCAGGCAGCGCGGACGGCGTGCGATGCCCACGGGTGGAGCTTGTGCGGCGCGTCCCGCTACCCGTCGCCGGGGCGGCGCTGTCTCCGTGGTCCGCCATTGCCGGGACTGCCAGCGCGCATCGGGCAGCGGCGGCGCACCGGTGCCGGGGTGGACAACACCTCGGTCGCTCACGGCGGACCGATCCGGGCATCGCGCTGCACCGGCGGCAGCAGGCAGTGGGCGGTGCGCAACTTCTGCAGCGAATGCGGCAGCCCGCTGTCCGGCCCGCCGGAGTCTGCGCCCGACTGGTCAGATCCATGCCGGCAGCCTCGACGACCCGTCCGGCTTCGCGCACAGCGACGCGCTGTTCGTCGGCCAGCGGCCGCCTCGCGCGGCTGGCCCTGCCGCTGGCCACGCAGCGCACGCTGTACCTGTTCGACCTGCCCGGCATCGGTCATTCGCGGGGCACCCAGCCGGACAGCATGGAGCGTGGCGTGGCCCTGGTCGACGGCCTGGCCGATGCACTCGGACTGGACCGCTTCGACCTGCTGGGATGGTCGTGGGGTGGTCTGCTGGCGCAGGCCTACGTCATCGACCGCCCCGGTCGCGTACCGAAGCTGGTCCTGCTGGCCACCAACCCTCCCGGCGCCAACGCGATCCCGCTGCAGCCCGCCTTCCTCGAGCACGCGCTGAAACCGGTCAACGACCTGGCCGACGAGGAAGTGATCTTCTTTGAACCGGCCTCGGCCTTCAGCCGCGAACGCGCCCGCCTGTCGCGCGAACGGATCCGCCGGCGCGCCGGCGTCGACGAACACATCCCCGCGCAGCAGGCGCAGTTCGAGCGCTATTTCAGCGCCGCCGGCGGATTCCACGCCGATGCGGAAGGCCGGCGGACGAAGCTGTCCGGACTCGACCTGCCGATCCTAGTGGTCTGCGGCGACCACGACACCAGCACCGCCGGGCAGAACTGGTTTCCGTTGATCGGCACGATGCGCGATGCGCGGTTCGTCTTCTATTCGCAGACCGGCCACGCCCCCCAGCACCAGTACCCCGAAGAGGTGGCCGAACTGGTCCTCGCATTCCTGCGGCGCTGATCCGGCGGGCCCGAGCCTTCCTCCCGGGCGGTGGCGGCCGGATGCCCGCGGTGCGCGGCCAGCGACGCGATCGCCGACACGCTCGACTACAAGGCGGTGAGCAAGCGC
>JAGHZW010000048.1 GCA_017745195.1 Pseudoxanthomonas sp.
AGCAGCCGCCGGGCCAGCGCACCACCGGCACCTGCAGGGCCTTCAGCGCCGCGACCACGTCGTTGCGGTAGCCATGGGTGTTGGGGATCTTCGAATCCTCGCCGACCCAGATGCCGCCGTAGATGCCGTAGCCGAGATGTTCGGCGAACTGGCCGAAGATGTTGCGACTGACGGTCGCGCCCGGCTGGTCGGCACGCAGGGTCGCGCTGGCCTGGGTCCTGTCCTGGGCGCCGGCCATGCCGGCAGCGAGCAGGGCGGAGGTCAGTGCCAGCGTGCGCAGGGTGTTCTTCAGCATCGTCTTGCCTCGCGTGTTGCGGATCGGGTGATGGACTTGGGGCAACGGCAACGGGAGTTCCAGCGGTCTGGACGACGCGTTGGTGGCCGGCGAGTGCCACGAACAGGCTGTCCGTTCATCCGGGCCCCTTGCAACGGGACGCCGGCCGCCGGGCGTCGCTTTCCAGCCCGTGCCGTGCGGCCCCCCGTGCGCGCCTTTCCCCGCCAGATGTGTGGTGCGCAAAGGGCAAATCAGGTCGAGCATAGGGACGGGTTCGATAACCCGCCAATGAATTTACGGACCTTATCGATACAGGAAAGCGTATCCGTCGGGCGATGCCGCAGTCTCCATGGAGCCATTCCATTCCACGCGCCTGCCATGCCGCAGGTGGCATTGGTCGAGGCCCGATACCCCGACTATCCTGCCCGCGGCCGGATTGCGGCCGGGGAGCCGGGGGACCACTCAATGACGCGAACCAGGCCGTTCGGCCGGCTGGACGATGGCAGGCCGGTGCATGCCTGGCGCCTCGGCGACGGCGGCGGGCTGTCGGCGGAGATCCTCGACCTGGGCGGCATCCTCGCCAACCTGGAATTCCCCGGCGCGCACGGTCGCACCCGCGTGGTCCTCGGCCTCGGCGACGCGCAGGCGTATTACGACGATCCGGCCTATCTCGGCATCCTGGTCGGGCGCTTCGGCAACCGCATCGGCGGTGCCTCGTACAGACTCGACGGCCGCCAGCACCATGTCACCGCCAACGAGGGCCGCAACCACCTGCATGGCGGCACGCACGGTTTCGGGCGCCGGCAGTGGCGGGTGGAGGCGCATGACCCGGGACAGTTCGTGCTGCGCTACCGCTCGCCGGACGGCGAGGAGGGTTATCCGGGCGACCTGGAAGTCAGTGCGACCTATCGCCTGCACGGTTCGCGGCTGCGCCTGGATTTCGAGGCGACCTGCGATGCGCCCACGCCGTTCAACCCGACCCACCATCCGTATTTCAACCTCGCCGGCGATCCCTCGGTGC
>JAGHZW010000049.1:0-1221 GCA_017745195.1 Pseudoxanthomonas sp.
GTTCGAGCTTTTCCTGTGCGGCGCCGCGCACGCTGGCCATGTCCGCGTGGCGCGCGGTGCTACCAGGCGCGGCGCTCAGCCGCCGGCGGGCGCGCGGGCGAGCGAGCGGGCGGCGGCATTGCTCCGTCGCGGGGTGCCGCCCTCCAGCCGCTCCATGAAGCGGACCAGGTCCACCAGCGACCGGATGTGCAGCTTGTGCATGATCCGCGAGCGATGGACCTTGATCGTTTTCTCGGCGATGCCCAGGTCGCCGGCGATCTGCTTGTTGAGCCGCCCGGTCACCAGGTACGGCACCAGCTCGCGCTCACGCGGGGTCAGCGTCGCGAACAGCGCGTGCGCGCCCTCGCGGTCGCTGCTGCGGTGGCGCAGCTCGTCATCCATCACCACCCCGCGCTTGACCGCTTCCAGCAGCGCATCGACATCGACCGGCTTGGTCAGGAAATCGACTGCGCCGGCCTTCATTGCGCGCACGCTGCTGGCGATGTCGCCGCATCCGGTGAGAAAAACGATCGGGTGGGTGGCGCCGCGTTCGGCCAGCATCGCCTGCAGCTGCAGACCGTCCATGCCCGGCATCGACAGGTCCAGCACGATGCAGCTGGTGGTCGCCGCGCTGTTGCGCGAGGACGAAGTGGAAGCGCTGCGCCTGCGCCTGGCGGCGATGCCGGAGCCGGTCGGCCATGACCGGCTCCGCCGCCACGACTGGCTCGGCGCGCTCGGCGTCGGCCTGCTGGTGGTGTTCACCACCTTTCCGCTGGCGCTGCCGTTCCTGCTGCTGGACCGCGTCGGCCCGGCGATGCGCCTGTCCAACGCGATCGCGCTGGTCATGCTATTCCTGACCGGCGTGGTCTATGCGCGCAGCATCGATCGCCCGCCGCTGCGGGTCGGGCTGGGAATGACCGCGCTGGGCGTGGTCCTGGCCGTGCTGACCATCGCCCTGGGCGGCTGACCGCGCCGCATCGGCCCCGGTCCAGGCTGTACGCCGGCTGCGCCAGGCACCGGGCGCCTGCCACGCGGGCGTTGCGAGTCTGTAGCATGGGCGCGCCCAGGCCCGCGATTGTCGGGACGTCCCGGTTCCGGAGCCATGGAAACACGCATTCCCTCGACCGTCCTTCCCACCGACCGCTACGCGGCATCCGCGCGGCTGTCGGTCGCGCCGATGATGGACTGGACCGATCGTCATTGCCGGGTGTTCCACCGCCTGCTGGCGCGGGTGCGTATCCG
>JAGHZW010000049.1:1283-2054 GCA_017745195.1 Pseudoxanthomonas sp.
CGATGGGTGGGCACCTGCAGGTGCTGGTCAATGGTGGCCTCGCCACCCGGGAACAGGCGCTGGCCCAGCTGGCGCAGGTGGACGGGGTGATGCTGGGCCGCGCGGCCTACCACGATCCCTACCTGCTGCACCTGCTCGACGTCGCCCTCTACGGTAGCGAGCCGCGCGATCGCGCCACGCTGCTGCGCGCGCTGCGCCCCTACGTCGAGGCGCAGCTGGAGCAGGGCGTGGCGCTCAAGCACATCACCCGCCACGTCCTCGGCCTGTTCCATGGACAGCCGGGCGGACGGGCATTCCGCCAGGTGCTCAGCGAGGGCGCGCACCGCGAAGGCGCCGGCTGGACACTGGTCGAGCGCGCGATCGAAGCGACCGCCACCCCACGGCGCGCGGCGGCATGATCACCCGCGATGCGGGCACCTTCACCACGCTGGCGCGTGCCTGTGCCCCGGATTTCGGCCCGGCCACCGCCCGCGCCGCGTTCCTGGTCACGCCCGAGGGTTTCGCCCGCGCCGAGGAGTCCGCCCTCGACAACCGCTACATGGCCGATGCCGCGTGCTACCACTGCGACAGCGCGCTGGCCGAGCACCGCGCCCTGCAGGCCGCCCTGGCCACGGACGTGCCGGTGTTCGCCTTCGCCGGTGATCCGGCCACGCCTGACGCGGTGTTCCCGAACAACGTCTTCGCCACGGCCCGGCCGGAGGCGGTCGCCCAGCCGGGCGCGCCGCGGCGAGCGGGTCCTGTACATCTCCATGTCCGAGACCGACAGCGAGC
>JAGHZW010000050.1:0-579 GCA_017745195.1 Pseudoxanthomonas sp.
AGCTGGGCCAGCTCGAGCACCGCCGGCGCGCAGCAGGCCGCGGCGTTCGGCGTCCAGCAGCAGGCCCAGCGCGGTGCGGTCCTTGATCGAGCCGCCCGGATTGACCGACTCGACCTTGGCCAGGATCTCGCAGCCGGTCAGCTCCGAAGCGCGGCGCAGGCGCAGCAGCGGCGTGTGGCCGATCGCGGCGGCCAGGTCGGCGGCGATTGCCGGGCGTGCGTTCATCGCGGTATCGCTCAAGGTACGTAGGTGCGACAGCATAGCCTTACCTTGCGTTGCTCCTTCGGCGTTCCGTGCGGCTGGCATCAACGAGTGGACGGATCAGGGCCCGGCACCGGCTGCATCGACCGGCATGGCCTGCACCGTTCCGCCGATGTCGGTCACGCGGAACCGCACCTGCGCCCAGGCGCCGCTGTCGGCCAGCGCGGTGAGCACGTGTTCGCCGCGCCCGCTGCCGGCGTAGTCATGCTCGAACGCGCGCCCGTCTTCGGTCCGTGCGATCGCGCGTCCATCCAGCAGCCATTGCACCGGCACGGCGCTGCCGAGCGCGCGCACCCGCAGGCTCAGACCGCGCCAGCA
>JAGHZW010000050.1:618-1848 GCA_017745195.1 Pseudoxanthomonas sp.
TGCATTTCCCAGTAGGTGTTGCCGCTCGCGTTCGGGGAAGGTCGGCGGCACCGCGCCCTCCAGGCGCCAGGCCTGGAAGCGGCGCTGGCACAGCGGTGCCGGCGTGTCGGCGACGGCGCGCCCCAGCGGCCAGCACACCTCCACGCCATCCACCGACGCCGGACGCTGGCCCGGATCGGCATCGCCCGGCGCACGCGGCAGGCTGTCGACGGTCTCCAGCAGCAGCGGCAACGCGGTGAGCGCGCCGTACTGCCCGGGCAACGGCGTGCCGTCCGGCCGGCCGACCCAGACACCGACGCTGTAGCGACGCGTGCCGCCGATGGCCCAGGCGTCACGGAAGCCGAAACTGGTGCCGGTCTTCCATGCCACCGCCGGCCGCGCCCCGGTGTCGAGCGCGGCGGCGACCTGTCCCGGCCGCGGTGCCGACTGCAGGATGTCGCGCACGATCCACGCCGCACCCGGCGACAGCAGCCGCCGCTCGACCAGCGGCTGCTGCGGGGTATAGCGCACCTGCGCGGCCACGCCTTCGCGCTGGAACGCGGCGAAGGCCCCGACCAGGTCCTCGAGGCGCACGCCGGTGCCGCCGAGGATCAGGGCCAGGTTCGGCCGCGCGCCGCGCGGGAAACGCAGCGGGACGCCGGCATGGTCGAGCCGCGCGGCGAAACGCGCCGGGCCGACCCGGTCGAGCAGGTCCACGGCCGGCACGTTGAGCGACAGCCGCAGCGCCGTGGCCGCGCCGACCGGCCCGTTGAACGCCTCGCCGAAGTTGCCGGGCCGGTAGCCGCCGAAGTCCTGCGGCGCGTCGACCAGCAGGCTCTCCGAATGGATCAGGCCATCATCCAGGGCCATGCCGTACAGGAACGGCTTGAGCGTCGACCCCGGCGAACGCCAGGCGCGGACCATGTCGACATGGCCCAGCCGCTCGCGGTCGCCGAACGCCACCGAGCCGATATAGGCCCGCGCTTCCATCGTCGCGTTGTCCACCACCAGCAGCGCGGCCGAGGTGCGCGGCGGCAACGTGCTGAAGTACGCGGCGACCCGCTCCTCCAGTGCGCGCTGCAGGTCGGCGTCGAGCGTGGTGGCGATGCGCGCCTGGCCGGGCCGTTCCTGGCGCAAGCGCTGCGCGAGCAGCGCCGCGTGCACCGGCACCTGCAGCGAGCGCGCGACCACCGGTTCGATCCGCGCGTGATCCAGGTGTCGGTGAGCCTGTCCGGCGGCGTGGATACGGTG
>JAGHZW010000051.1 GCA_017745195.1 Pseudoxanthomonas sp.
CGCGTCCATGGCGTTGAGCTTGTCGAGGTCGTAGGGCGTGTCGGGCAGCATCAGCACCGGGGTGGACTTGCGGGCGTCGCTGCGCAGGCGCCGGCAGACCTCGATGCCATCCAGGCGCGGCAGCATCAGGTCGAGGACCACCGCGTCGTAGCTGTTTTCGGCGGCCAGGCGATAGCCGTCCAGGCCATCGGCGGCGTAGTCGACCTCGAAGCCGCGGCTCTCGAGGTACTCGCCGATCATCTCCGAGATGTTGCGGTTGTCCTCGACGACCAGCACCAGCCCCGACGTCTCTTTGCCCTGACGCATGTTCCCCGCTCCATGTGTTTTCAGCTTTGTGAAGCCTGCCCAAGCCAGGGTCGATGGCACGTGAAGGCTCGACGCCTGCGTGGCCGCCCTTCAACTGCGGTTCAGAGCATCGGCCTGAGCACCGGCCACACGTTTTCGACCAGGTGCGGCTGTGCCGCCGCGACCGGATGCAGGCCGTCCGCCTGCATCAGGCCCGGCTGCAGGGCCACGCCCTCCAGGAAGAAAGGCACCAGCGCCGTACCGGGATGGCCGGCAGCGAGTTCGGCATAGGTGCGGCGCAGGCGTTCGCGATAGGCGGGGCCGTAGTTGGGCGGCACGTCGATGCCCAGCAGGAGGACCCTGGCGCCGGCATCGTCGGCCAGTCCGATCATGCGCTCCAGGTTGCCGCGCAGCTGCGCCGGGGAAAGCCCGCGCAGCGCGTCGTTGCCGCCCAGCTCGATCACCAGCACCGACGGCCGGTGCTTCTCCAGCAGGCCCGGCAGTCGCACCAGCGCGCCGGCAGTGGTTTCGCCGCTGATGCTTGCGTTGACCACCTTCGGTGGCGGCACGATCTCCTTCTGGATGCGCCGCTCCAGCAGGCTGACCCAGCCGGAGCCGGCAGGTATGTTGTGCTCGGCACTGAGGCTGTCGCCCAGCACCAGCACCGGACCCGCCCGCCCGCCTGCCGTACCTCTGGCACAGGCCAGCGCCGGCACCAGCAACCATCCTGCCAGCAGCAGCCAGCAGGCCAGCAAGCGCACTCCTTCCACGCGCATCCGCATCCTGGAGCCTCCCATCGATACCCGGTCCCCTTCCACAGCCAGCATAGCCACTGCCGCGATCGCGGTTCACCAGGTCGGCAAGTCGGTGACCGGCCCGGAGGGCGAGGTCCGGATTCTCGACGGCGTGGACCTGCGCGTGGAAGCCGGCGAATTCCTCGCCATCATGGGGCCGTCCGGC
>JAGHZW010000052.1 GCA_017745195.1 Pseudoxanthomonas sp.
CGGCATTGGCCGCGGAAGCTCAGGCTGGTCACGATCTTCATGCGATCTCCTTGCGGGTCCATGGATGGGGTTCCTGCGTACACCCGTGGGCGTTAGCTGGTGGCGAATGCCGGGGCTGCGATGCGTGCATCGACTGTCTCGCGATATGAGATGGCTGTCACTAAACTGTGATGGCCCCGCCAGGGGCTGCGGATGTGCATGCATCCGCCACGGGGCGCGAGGACTTCCTGCAGGCCGTCGACATGGTCGACGGCGCAGGTGGCTGCGCGCTCCGGACCACGACCATCGATGCCACAGGGGAGCACCGTAGTGAAGAAACCTGCAACCGTAGTCCTGCCGCTCATTCTTGCCATGCTGGCCCCGTGCGCCGGCGCCCAGTCGATCTCGCCGGCATGGGAGGCCTATCGCAACAGGAACAAGCAGCCGACCGCCGAGCCGGCGCCGGCCCAGGCCGATGCCGATGCACCGTCCGACGCGCAGCCCGCCGCCCCGGCCAACGCTCCCGCGTCGGGCACGCCTGTGTCGGGCAGTGCCACGCCGACTACCGTTTCGTCTCCGTCCCGCAGCTATGCGCGCCGCGCCGAACCCCAGGGCGGCTTCTTCGTGGGGGCGCAGGCCGGCAAGGGCTGGATCTACGAGGACGTGGACCAGAACGTGGTGGCGATCAACGGCGGCTACCGCTGGCAGGCAGGCGATGTCTCGCTCATCGGCATCGAGCTGGCCAGCGGCCGGCTGGCCGAGACTGACGACGGTGGCTGGAACTACGCGCAGGTCGACTACGGCAGTATCGGCGCCAATGCCCGCTTCAACTTCGGCGAGGGCAATCCCTGGTTCGCGATCGCGCGCCTGGGTTACTGGGTGGCCGACGGCGATGGCGACGAGGACGGCGACGTGGATGGTGGCTATGCCAGCTTCGGCATTGGCGTCGACGTGAACCGCAACTTCAACGTCAACCTGATGTACACCAACCACGCCTATGCGACCACGTACTACTACAGCAGCGGCTACGAAGAGACCGAGATCAACCGCGCCGACATGGTGACGCTGGGCGTCGAAGCCCGGTTCTGACCGGCGGTTCGGGGCAGCCCCGGAGCGCCGGCGATCGCGCCTGCGCTCCGGCAACCACCCGGCCGCCAGCAAGCCTCAGCCGCGGCTGGCCATCCGATGCAGCAGCAAGCCGGCGACCATCGCCGGCACGAACCACAGCGCCTCGATCGAGCCCACGCCCAGCCCGGCCA
>JAGHZW010000053.1 GCA_017745195.1 Pseudoxanthomonas sp.
CCGGTGGCCTGCGGCCGGGCGAGCATGCCGAACTTGTCGGCCACGCCGAGCAGCAGCGGCGCCTGGTAGAGCAGCAGTTCGTCGACCAGGCCGGCGCGCAGCAATGCGCCGCACAGCACCGGGCCAGCCTCGACCTGGACCTCGTTGAGGCCGCGCTCGCCGAGCAGGCGCAGGGCCGCGGCCAGGTCGGGACGGCCGTCCTGCAGCAGCGGCACCGCGGCGAATTCGGCTTCGACCCCGACCGGCGGAACCGCGCCGGAGCCGTGCAGGTAGAGCGTCGGCGCGCCGCCGTCGCGCACCCGGCCGCGCGCCAGGCTGCGCAGGCGGGTGTCGAGCACGACCCGCAGCGGCGCCACGAACTCGGCTGGCTCTTCCAGGCGCACGGTCAGTGCCGGGTCGTCGGCCAGCACCGTGTCCGCGCCGGTGAGGATGGCGGCGCTGCGCGCGCGCCAGCGCTGCACGTCCGCACGCGCGGACTCGCCGGTGATCCACTTCGATTCGCCGCTGGCCAGCGCCGTGCGCCCGTCCAGGCTCGCCGCCAGCTTGACCCGCAGCCACGGCCGCCCGCGCTGCACGCGCGACAGGAAGCCATGGTTGAGCTCGCGCGCCTGCGCTTCCAGCAGCCCGGAGGCGACTTCGATGCCGGCCGCCTGCAGGCGGGCGAAGCCGGCACCATCCACGCGCGGGAACGGATCGCGCATCGCCGCCACCACCCGTGCCACCCCGGCTTGGACCAGGGCGTCGGCGCAGGGCGGCGTACGGCCGAAATGCGCGCACGGCTCCAAGGTCACGTAGGCGGTGGCGCCGCGGGCGCGCTCGCCGGCCTGGCGCAACGCGAACACCTCCGCATGCGGCTCGCCGGTGCGCGGATGCCAGCCCTCGCCGACCACCTTGCCATCGCGGGCGATGACGCAGCCGACCATGGGATTTGGCCGCGCGGTGTACAGGCCACGCGCGGCCAAGGCGAGTGCCTGCACCATGAACGCATGGTCGCGCGGGTCGTCGATCCGGTCGGAATGGCTCATCGCGCCGGCCCCATGCAGTTGACCGCCATCACCTGCACCTGCAGCGGGCCGAGCACGACGACATCGTGGTCGCGCCAGCCCAGCGTGCGGTACCAGCCGGCCATCGTCGCGGTGCAGTAGAGATACAGGCGCGCCACGCCCAGCGCCGCGGCCGAGGCGGCCAACGCCTGGGAGTTCATCGAGCGCCTGCCGCAGGG
>JAGHZW010000054.1 GCA_017745195.1 Pseudoxanthomonas sp.
ATCCACGATCTTGACCGAGGTGACGATCGTGACGGGGCCTTCTTCATAGCTGCGCTTTTCCTGTGCGCCGGCTGTCGCTACCGCAAATGCAAGGAGCGCCGCCAGCATGACGAGCACGCGTTTCATGGCTATTCCTTCGAAGGTGGTGGTACAGGCACCGGGGACATTCCCGGTCGCTGGAACCTACTCCCCGCGACCTCGGCCCACCAACGGAATGTGACGGCAATAGCGCACTTTTCTGACAGACGGCGTGGCCGGAGCGATCCGATTCGCCGCCGCGATCCAGTTCCGCTTCCGCCTTCGCCGTTTTGACCGACCGGCCCGGCCTGATCCGTTTGAAGCTTCATGGCGAGGGCGCGGCCGCACCGGAGCGGACCCCGCCTCCCGCCGTAAGCGGCGCGGCGACCGCGCGCGAATGCAGTGGGCGCCTCGCCCCCCGCCACACAGCACCACCCTGGTTTCAGGATGTCGTGGGTTCGCCTGCAGAGGGCGACGTCATCCTGCGCGGGCGCACCGACTGGAACAGCCACATCAGCCTTGAGTCTTTTCGACGTGCGTGTCCTGCAGCCACACCCGACGCCGACGACGCGGGCGCGTGCATGCGCCGCGGACCGGTGCTGTTCTCTCGATGACGGGCCGGACCGTGTACCCTGCCCGCGGTTCGCCCCGTTCCACTCCGCCGTATCCGTCGCAGCAACTGCCGAGGCATACACCATGTCCAGCAACAGCTTCGCCGTTACTCCCGCGCGATCCGCAATGAAAACCGTCGTCGGCGCCGGCCTGCTCGCCGGCCTCCTCGACATGGTCTGGGTCTGCACCCTGTGGAGCCCGCTGGGCGTGACGCCCAAGCGGATCTTCCAGGCGGTGGCCTCCGGCTGGGTCGGCAACGACGCCGCGGTGGCCGGCGGATGGGGCACGGCCTTGCTCGGCGCCGCCTCGCACTTCGGCATCACCGTCGCGATGGCGTTCGCCTACTACCTCGCCGCCAGGCGTTGGCCCGTGCTGGTGCGCAGGCCGGTGCTGTATGGCGCGCTGTACGGCATCGTGCTGTGGGCCGTGATGATCCACGTCGTGATCCCGCTGTCGGCCGCGCCGCCCGACCAGTCCGCGCCGTGGGCATGGGTGCTGTGGGTGAACATCGCCGCGCACATGTTCCTGGTCGGCGTGCCGTGCGCGCTCGGCGCCAGGTGGGCGTTGCGGG
>JAGHZW010000055.1:0-39556 GCA_017745195.1 Pseudoxanthomonas sp.
ATGTGTCGCGGCTGCTTGCCGACTCGGCGATCGCCGGGCTGAAGGCGCGGCCGGAGCGGGTGAAGGAGGCGCTGGACCGCAACCCGATCCTGGTCACCGCGCTCAATCCGGTGATCGGCTACGAGAAGGGCGCGGCGATCGCCAAGCAGGCCTACAAGGAAGGCCGGCCGGTGCTGGAGGTGGCGATCGAGGTCACCGGCCTACCGGCGAAGACCCTGGCGCCGCTACTCGACCCGGCCGTGCTGGCCCGGGGCGGCATCCACGGCAAGCCGGGTGGTGGTGGCGGTTAGCGGCCGGCCGGCTGCGGCGAGGGCATGAACACCCACAGCGCGACGTAGGCGACCAGACCGGTGCCGCCGGCGAAGGCCAGCACCACCATCGCCGCGCGCCACAGCCAGGTCGGGACCGGCGTATGCGCGCCCAGTCCGCTGCAGATTCCGGCGAGGACAGCATCGTCCGTCGAACGGGCCAGGTTGCGGAAATCCCATTCCATTCGCGTGTTCCTTCCGGTGCTCGACCGGGTTTTTACTGCGGGGTGGATGAGCCCTTGGCCGCCGCGTCGGCTTCGGCGGCAGCATCGCTTTCGTGGCCCGCACCCGCGTGGTCCGCCTCGTCGCCGTCATCGGCATCGTGGTCGTAGTGGGCCGACACGCCGCCGTAGTTGGCGGTGTAGTTGCCATCCTTGCCGCAGTCGTCGACGTCGGACTGGTCCATGTTCGCGTAGGGCTGGAAGGCCGGCAGCGCCGCGGCCAGTGCCTGCTGTGATTCGAGCAGGGCCGGCAGGCGCGCGCAGATCTTCATGGCCTCGGCCTCGACCCGCTTGCCGCGCGCTTCCATTTCCTTGCCGAACTCTTCGTCCTTGCCGCTGAACACGCTCTTGAGCGCGCCGGTGGCGGCTTCGATGCCCAGGTCCGCGCTCTGCATGCCGACCGCGATGC
Organism: Pseudoxanthomonas sp.; assembly: GCA_017745195.1. Taxonomy (GTDB): domain Bacteria; phylum Pseudomonadota; class Gammaproteobacteria; order Xanthomonadales; family Xanthomonadaceae; genus Pseudoxanthomonas. Next base: position 939 of record JAGHZW010000055.1, read on the forward strand.
CTGCCTGGGCCACGGCGATGAGGTTGGCGCGGTGCGCGAGCAGCAGCTTGCGCTGCGCCTCATCGACCGGAACCGCCTTGCCGTCGACCAGGAAGTCGCCCTGCGGGCTGATCTCGGCCTTGGGCTTGCCCGCTTCCCGGTCGACGCTGATGTTCTTGGTGGCCAATTCGCGGCTGGCCTCGGCCATGGCCTGCTGGATCTTCCTGGACAGTGGGCTGCCGGTCGGTGCAGCGGCCGCGGCGGTTCCGTCGGAGGACGGCGATGCCGGTTCGTTCCCGCCGCAGGCTGCCAGGGGAAGCAGGGCCACGAGGGCGAGAAGGGGGAGCGTGCGCATGGTCGTAACCTCTAGTTCTGGGCGAATTCGCGGTGGATCTCGTCTTCGCAATCGTCGACGTCGTCGGCCTGCAGGGTGGCGTAGGGGCGGAACTGCGGCACGCTGGCGGCCAGGCGCTGCTGGCTGTCCAGCAGCGACGGCAGGCCCTGGCAGAGCTGCATCACGCCCGGTTCGATCGACTGCTTGACGGTCTTTTCCAGGTTGCGTTCCAGGCTGCCGGTCATGGCGCCGAGCATCAGGCTGAAAATCCCGCGGTCGACCGTATCGAGGGCCAGTTGCGCGCTGCGCTCGCCGATGTCGATGCCGGCGCGGGCGATGTCGATGACCTGCCTGCGATAGGCCAGCAGCTCGCGGCGCTGGTGCTCGTCGATCTCGAGCGCCTTGCCCTCGATCAGGAAGTCGCCGGCGACGGTGATCTCCGCCTTCGGCAGCGGCTTGTCGCCGCGATCGCGGTGTTTGCCGGACTTGCCGAAGTTCAGGCCGTTGCCGACCTCGAGGTTGCCGGTTTCGAGTTCGGCGCGGGCGGCAGCCAGTTCGCGGTGCACTTCCTGCCGGGCTTCGGCCAGGTCCGAGCTGACTTCCCCGGCGATATCGCCTTCATGCGCGATCGCGGCCAGCGGCAGCAGGCTGGCCAGCAGCACCGGCAGTGCGGCACGACGGATGTGGTTGGCGTGCATGGTGTCCTCCCGTCCGGAAATCAGTCGCGGCGCGGCAGGTCGACCGCGCCGGTCACGTCGCGATGGTCGACATCGCCGCTGCCGATCGAACCGACCGACAGGCTGGCCGCGCCACGCACCTCGGCGCCGCCAGAGCCGATCGAATCGATGCGCACCGCACCGCCGATGCTGCGCAGTTCGGCATCGCCGCTGCCGATCGAACCGATGCGCACGTCGCCGCGCGCACCGTCCAGTTCGAAGTCGCCCGAGCCGATGCTTCCGACCTCGACCGCGCCGGCGATGTTGCGCGCCTTGATGTCGCCCGAGCCGATCGACAGCACGTTCAGCGACCCCGCGCCGTCCACCGTAATGTCGCCCGAGCCGACCTTGGCGGTGACCGCACCGCGGATGTTGCGCAGCACGGCGTCGCCGGAGCCCACGTCGGCGCTGGCCGAGGCGGCGCCGTCGATCGAACCGTCGCCGGAGCCGACCACCAGCTGCACCAGCACGTCCGCCGGCACCGTGCCCGACAGCTCCATCCAGGCGTAGTTGTCGCCGAACAGACTGGACAGGCCGGGATCCTTCTCGCGCCGCAGGCTGACCACCAGGGTGTCGCCCTTGCGTTCCTGGGTCACGGTCAGGTCGGGCAGCCATTGCGCCTTGCTGGCGCAGGCGCGGCCCTGGACCGAATGGGAGGCGTCGGTGGTCGCCCGCAGGTCGATGTCGAACTGGTTGGTTTCCACGCGGACCTTCTTCACCCCCGCCAGGTCCAGTTGCAGCTGGCGTGGCGCGGAGTGGGTGCAGTGGTCGTCGGCCAGCGCGGCGACGGGGACCAGGAAGAGCAGGCCGAGGAGGGGCAGGCGCATGGTGCGGTTCTCCGTTGCGTGGTCGGGTCAGGCTTCGTCGCGCCAGCGGCGCAGGCGGATCGCGGCGGCGATGAAGGCCACGCCGACCACCGCGCCGATCCACAGGTCGGCCGTGGCGAAGGCGTGCCAGCTGCGGGTCAGGTCCACGGCGTTGGCCAGTTCGTTCGGCGTGTTGATCTCCATGGTCGGGTCGACCACGCCGCTGGTCGCGGGGAACCAGCCGCCGGGGATCACGCTCAGCAGGCCGCGATAGACCAGCGTGTACCAGACCTTGTCATGGGCGATGTCCACGCCGGGCAGGATGGTCAGCATGCTGATCACCACGCAGCCCAGCACCGGGATCAGCACCGCCCACAGGAACGGCTTGGAGCGCGCCCAGGCCGAGCAGAACATCAGCCAGCCCACGGTCGGCAGCGCCCAGACCATGTACACCGGGACGGAGGCCAGCACGCCGCCGATGATCTTCATCGGGTGCGACTGGGTGAACACCGCGTGTGCCGCCGGCATGCCGTTGAGGGTGATGGTCAGCGCGGTGATGACCCACAGCGCCACGCCGATCAGCAGGCCGACGCCGATCGCCACCAGCGGTGCGAGCACCAGCGCCCAGGCGGCCTTGGACAGGACCATCTGCGAATCGGACACCGGCAGCGACTTCCAGAACAGGATGCTGCGGTCGCGGCGGTCGTCGTACAGCGAGCCGAGCGAGTAGAAGAACACCACGAAGGCCAGCACGATGCAGGCCAGCAGCACGCCGACCAGGAGCATGCCGTCGCCCATCGCGCCGAGGGCCTGACCGACCTGGTGAGGGTCCTCTTCGTTGAATACGAAGCCGCTGCTGCCCATGCTGCGGCGTGCGGCAATGCTGCCGATCACCGCCAGGATCAGGTTGAGGCCGACGATAATGACGCCGGTGATCAGCGGCGCCCAGAAGAAGCCGCCGCGGTTTTCCCAGTATTCGCGCTGGAGCAGCCACTTGAACTTGGCCGTGTCGTGCGGTGCCACGCGGGTGGCGGCGGGGTTCAGTGCGTTCATGCGTAGGTCCCCTTCATGATGGCGACGAACAGGTCGGCCAGGCCGGGCTTGCGGGTTTCACCGAGCGTGGCCAGCTGCGCCGACGGCACGCCGTCGAACAGCAGCACGGTCTTGCCGAACGGCAGGCCGCGCTCGTCGATCGGCCGCAGCGCGCGCGCCGCCTCGACCCGGTCGGCGCCGACCAGCACTTCGGTATAGCGTTCGGCGACCTCGTCCATCTGCGAGGACAGCACGATCCGGCCATCGCGGATGAACAGCACGTCGGTGAGGATGTGCTCGATCTCCTCGACCTGGTGGGTGGTCACGAGGATGGTCTTGTCTTCGTCGAAGTAGTCCTCCAGCAGGCGCTGGTAGAACTGCTTGCGGTAGAGGATGTCCAGGCCCAGGGTCGGCTCGTCCAGCACCAGCAGGCGTGCGTCGATCGACATGACTAGGGCCAGGTGCAGCTGCACGATCATGCCCTTGGACATCTCGCGCACCCGCAGTTTCGGGTGCAGCTGGGTGTTGGCCAGGAAGCGCTCGCACTTGGCGCGGTCGAAGCGCGGGTGCACGCCGGCGACAAAGTCGATCGCTTCGCTCACCCGCATCCAGCGCGGCAGCACCGCCACGTCGGCGATGAAGCAGACGTCGTTCATCAGTTCGTCGCGCTGGGTGCGCGGGTCCTTGCCCAGCACCCGCAGCTGGCCTTCGAACGGGGTCAGGCCGAGGATCGCCTTCAGCGCGGTGGTCTTGCCGGCGCCGTTGGGGCCGATCAGGCCCACGATCCGGCCGGCGCCGATGTCGAAGTCGGCCCCGGCCACGGCGACCTTGTTCCTGTAGGCCTTGCGCAGGCCGCGGGCGGAGACGACCGTTTCGGTGCCGGCCATCGCGCCGGGACCGCCGGTGAGGGAAGCTTCAGCGTTCATCAGTGGTTCCCCAGGGGAGTGAGCAGGTCTTGCAGGGACAGGCCCAGGCGCTGGATGCGCTCGGCCACGGCCGGCCATTCGTCCTTCAGGAAGCGCTCGCGCTCGCTGCTGCGCAGCTGCTTGGAGGCTTCCTCGGTCACGAACATGCCGAGGCCGCGCCGCTTCTCCACCAGGCCCTCGTCCGCCAGCTCCTGGTAGGCGCGGGAGACGGTGATCGGGTTGAGCTGGTACTCGGCGGCCACCTGGCGGACCGAAGGCAGGGCTTCGCCCGGCTTGAGGATTCCGTCGAGCATCATGGCGATCACGCGGTCCTTCAGTTGGCGGTAGATCGGAGCGCCGTCGCTCCACTGGATGTCACTCATGGTCAACCCCGTGAGCGCAGGGACTGCGCAAAGGAGAAATAGGGCATGGTCGAAGAGGCCCGCAGCCTGCGCGCCGGCCGCTCCGCGGCTGCGTCCAGGCCTGCGTCGCCGCATTCCGCGGCGGCCCCGGCGAGTCCATAATCACCACGGCGTCCATCGTGGTCGGGCTGCCACCGGGTCAAACCCAGGACCGCCACGGCCAGGCCCAGGGCCATGAACCAGGAGCGGTGGACGAACAGGATGCGTTTCATGCGGGTGTCCTGCTTTGGGTGACTGGTGTTGTATTCAACTATAACACCTAAACACAGGGTGTCAACCACCGCGCACCCAACTGATGGCCTATCCGTGATGTCCCTTCGCGAGGAATTGCTCATGTCACTCAGGTCAATGATTTTCAAGGGAATTCTTTTGGCCGCGGCGGTGCCAGCGATGGCTGCCGCACCCGCGCTGCTGGACGTGGACTACCGTCCGCTGGCGGGCAAGACCCCGGTGAACCTGAACCAGCAGCAGGGCGGCAAGGTCCTGCTGATCGTGAACACGGCCAGCAAATGCGGCTTCACCCCGCAATACGAGGCCCTCGAAGCGCTGCAGCAGCACTACGGCAAGCAGGGCTTCGCGGTACTCGGTTTTCCGTCCAACGATTTCCGGGGGCAGGAGCCTGGCAGCGAGGCGCAGATCCAGGAGTTCTGCACGCTGACCTACGGGGTCAAGTTCCCGATGTACGAGAAGGTGCACGTCACCGGTCCGGAAACCACCGCGCTCTACCAGCGCCTGCACGACGCCACCGGCGTGTCGCCGGGCTGGAATTTCCACAAGTACCTCGTGGCGCGAGACGGGCGCGTGGTCGGCAACTGGCCGAGCAAGGTCAAGCCCGACGATCCGGACCTGGTCGCGGCGATCGAGCGCGAGCTGAAGGCACCGTCGCCGAAGCGCTGAAGCAGGCACCGCCGCGCGTCGCGCGTGCGACAATGCCGGCGCACCGGCGACGCCGGTGGATCGACAACCCTCCAGGGAATCAACGAATGAACAACCGCGTGCGCGGCGCTCTGGCGTCGCTGGTGATGGGAGCAAGCATGATCGCAGGCACGGCCGTGGCACAGGACAAGACCACGCTGGCGACCGAGAAGGACAAGGTGAGTTACGCGATCGGCCTCGACGTCGCCCGCTCGTTCCAGCCCATCGCCCAGGACATCGACTTCGCCGCGATGCAGAAGGCGCTGGACAACGCGCTGGCCGGCGGCAAGCCGCTGCAGTCCGAAGAACAGGCGCAGGCGACGCACAACGCGCTGCAGGTCGCGGTGGCCGCGCGTTCGGGCCAGCGCGTGCCGGGCATGCCGCCGGGCAGCGAGCCGCCTGCGCCGACCAAGGAGCAGGTCGGCCTGCTGGTCGGCGACCGCATGGTCGGTCCGTCGCTGCTGCCGCTGAAGGGCGAGATCGACGCCGCGGTGCTGATGCAGGCCGTGCGCACCAGCCTGGGCAAGACCGGCACGCCGCTGATGACCGAGCAGGAAGCGATGTCCACCCTGCAGGGTTTCATGGCCAGCAAGCAGCAGGCCGTGGCCGGCAAGAACCGCACCGACGGCGCAGCGTTCCTCGCCGCCAACCGCACCCAGAAGGGCGTGCTGACCACGCCGTCGGGCCTGCAGTACATGGTCCTGCGCGAAGGCAGCGGTCCGCGGCCGATGGCCAGCGACACCGTGCGCGTCAACTACGAAGGCAAGCTGCTCGACGGCACCGTGTTCGACAGTTCCTACGAGCGCGGTGAGCCGGCCGAATTCCCGCTCAACCGCGTGATCGCCGGCTGGACCGAGGGCCTGTCGCTGATGCCGGTCGGTGCCAAGTACCGGTTCTGGATCCCGTCGGACCTGGCCTATGGCGCGAGCGGCAGCCCGCCGAAGATCGGTCCGAACGCGGCCCTGACCTTCGACGTCGAACTGCTGGGCATCGCCCCGTAACATTCGGCGCGCTAGGCTCTCGGCCAACGTACCGGACCCACGGAATATTCGATGCGCGTTGCGATTTTCGGCACTGGCTACGTCGGCCTCGTCACGGGTACCTGCCTGGCCGAGGTCGGCCATGACGTGGTCTGCGTCGACGTAGATGCGGACAAGATCGAGGGCCTGAAGAACGGGGTCATCCCGATCTACGAGCCGGGCCTGGAGCCGATGGTCAAGGCCAACCATGCTGCCGGCCGGCTGCACTTCAGCACCGATGCGGCCGCGGCGATCGCCCATGGCGAGGTGGTGTTCATCGCCGTGGGCACGCCGCCGGACGAGGACGGCAGCGCCGACCTCAAGTACGTGCTGGCGGTGGCGCGCACCATCGGCCGGCACATCGAGCGGCCGGTGGTGGTGGTGGACAAGTCGACCGTGCCTGTGGGCACGGCGGACCGGGTGCGCGCGACGATCGCCGCCGAGCTCGCGGCGCGTGGCGTAGAGGTCGGCTTCGACGTGGTTTCCAACCCCGAGTTCCTGAAGGAAGGCGATGCGGTGGCCGACTGCATGCGGCCGGACCGGATCGTGGTCGGCGCCGACAGCCCGGCGGCGATAGCGCGCATGCGCCGCCTGTACACGCCGTTCAACCGCAACCACGACCGTTTCGTGGTGATGGACGTGCGCTCGGCCGAACTGACCAAGTACGCGGCCAACGCGATGCTCGCGACCAAGATCAGTTTCATGAACGAGATCGCCAACATCGCCGAGCGGGTCGGTGCGGACGTGGAGGCGGTGCGCAAGGGCATCGGCTCCGATCCGCGCATCGGCTGGCACTTCATCTACCCGGGCGCCGGCTACGGCGGCTCGTGTTTCCCCAAGGACGTGCAGGCGCTGGTCCGCACCGCCCAGCAACATGGCTACAAGGCGCAGCTGCTGGGCGCGGTGGAGGCCGTCAACGAACGGCAGAAGGGCCACCTGTTCGAGCTGGTCCAGCACCACTACGACCGTGGCGAGGACGAAGGCGTGCGCGGCAAGGTGTTCGCGGTCTGGGGGCTGTCGTTCAAGCCCAACACCGACGACATGCGCGAGGCTTCCAGCCGGCGCCTGCTCGCCCAGCTGTGGGAGGCCGGCGCCACGGTGCGGGCCTACGATCCCGAGGCGACCGAAGAGGCGCGGCGGATCTTCGGCGAACGCGACGACCTGGTGCTGTGCCGTTCGGCGCAATCGGCGCTCGACGGCGCCGACGCCCTGGTGGTGGTGACCGAGTGGAAGGAGTTCCGCAGCCCGGACTTCTCCCGCCTGCACGCAGCGCTGGGCGATGCGGTCGTGTTCGATGGCCGCAACCTGTACGAGCCCGAGGACGTCGAGGCCGCCGGCCTGGCCTATTACGGAATCGGCCGCGGGCGTTCGGTGCGCCTGCCCGAAGGCGACGCGTGAGTCCTGCACAGATGAAAACCGTCGACGATGCCGGGCTCGAGCAGCGCCTGGTCGAACTGGAAACCAGGCTCGCCTTCCAGGAGCATGCCCTGGCCGAGCTGAGCGAGGCACTGGCCGAGGCACGGCTGGAGCGGATGCGCAGCGACGAGCTGATGCGCGCGGTGCTCGCCGACCTGCGCGGCCTGCGTGGCGCCCTCTATGCGGACCCGGCCAGCGAACCGCCGCCGCCGCATTACTGAGTCCCTTCCGGCCCCAGGGGGCCACGTAACACCCGAACTGCGACCCGAACCTGCAATGACCGACAGTCTTCGCGACCAGCTGCTCACCCTCGGCTTCAAGTCCGCACCCGCGCCCGAACGCAAGCCCGCCACCGGCAAGTCCGGGCACCAGGGCCAGGGCAGGCCGCCGCACAAGCCGCCACACAAGTCGCCGCACAAGGGTGGTGGCCGGCCTGGAGGGCAGGGGGCTGCCGCGGGCAAGCCGCAGGACGCGCGCGGCCCGCGCCGCGACGGCGCGGCCCGCAAGCCGGCCAGCGAGATGGACCTGGGCAAGGCCTGGGCGCTGCGTGCCAACCAGGAAAAGCAGGAGCGGATCGAGACCGAACGCCTCAAGCAGGAGGAGGCGCGCCTGCGTCGCGAGGCCAAGGCCAAGCTGGAAACCCTGCTGCAGGGCAAGGCACTGAACGATGCGTCGGCCGAGATCGCGCGCCACTTCGAGTACGGCGGCAAGATCAAGCGGATCTATGTCACCGAGGCCCAGCTCAAGGCGCTCAATGCCGGCGGGCTGGGCGTGGTCCAGCTCAACGGCCGCTACCTGCTGGTGGATGCGGCGGTACTGGCCGAGACCGAACAGGTATTCGCGCCGGCGGTGGCGCTGAAGGTCGATCCGTCCGCGCCGGCGCAGGACGATCCCTACGCCGATCCGCGTTACCAGGTGCCCGACGACCTGGTGTGGTGACCGCAGCGCGCACCGTGTCGGTTTCCGCTGCAATCACTCATCGCGGCTTGCCCGGCGACGCCCCGGCCCGCTAGCCTGCGCGGCCTATGAACACCATTCCGCTGCGCGTCCTCATCCACGGTGCGTCCGGCCGCATGGGCCAGGCCCTGTTGCGGCTGGCCGCCGAATCCCCCGCGAGCTGGCAGGTGGTCGCCGCGGTGACCCGGCGCCCGCCGGCGCAGCGCGTGGTCGAGGGCGTGCCGTACTTCGCCGCGTCCGAACTGGGCGGCGTGCCGGATTTCGACGTGGCCATCGACTTCAGCCTGCCCGAGGGTTTCGACCCGGTGCTGGCGTTGTGCGCAGGACGCGGGCGCCCGCTGGTGTCCGGCACGACGGGGCTGGAGCCGGCGCAGCGCCAGGCGCTGGAGGCGGCTTCGCGGCAGGTCCCGCTGCTGTGGGCGTCCAATTTCAGCGTCGGCGTGGCCGTGCTCAACGAGCTGGTCGAGCGCGCTGCGCTCGCATTGCCCGGCTGGGACTGCGACATCGTCGAATCGCACCACGTGCACAAGAAGGACGCGCCCTCGGGCACCGCGCTGACCCTGGGTGAATCGGCGCAGCGGGGCGGGGCGCAGCCGCGCTACGCCAGCCTTCGTGCCGGCGACATCGTCGGCGAACACCTGGTCCAGTTCGCGGGGCAGGGCGAGCGGATCGAGCTGGTGCATCGCGCCACCAGCCGCGACATCTTCGCCCGTGGCGCGCTGCAGGCGGCTTCACGGCTGCCCGGCCGCGAGGCCGGCCTGTACACGATGCGCGGGCTGCTGTTCGGCGCGAACTGAATAGCGGCCGTCAAGCTCGTCGCCGCCGCGGCTCCGGCGTTCCCTTTTGGGGGCTTCGCCGGTACAATTCCCGCTCGCCTGTTACCCCCAACCCCGGACCGGAGAGAAACCGAGTTCGAGGTTTTTTGCAGCCCGGTTTCGACGAAGCGGGCCGCCGACAGGGCTCCCCCATCTCCAAGGCGAACGACGTGACCCAACCCGCAATCCTCGTCCTCGAAGACGGCACCGTGTTCGAGGGCGAATCCGTAGGCGCCAGCGGCCTGTCGGTCGGCGAAGTGGTGTTCAACACCGCCATGACCGGCTACCAGGAGATCGTCACCGATCCCTCCTATGCCCGCCAGCTGGTCACGCTGACCTATCCGCACATCGGCAACACCGGCTGCACCGGCCAGGACGACGAGGCCGCCAAGGTCTGGTCGGCCGGGCTGATCGTGCGCGACGTGCCGCGTCGTCCAAGCAGCTGGCGCAGCGAGGTCTCGCTGCAGGAGTGGCTGGCCGCGCGCGGCGTGGTCGCCATCGCCGGCATCGACACCCGCAAGCTGACCCGCATCCTGCGCGAGCGCGGCGCCCAGAACGGCGCGCTGATGGCCGGCACGGTCGACGTGGAGCAGGCGCTGGAAGCGGCGCGCAAGTTCCCCGGCCTCAAGGGCATGGACCTGGCCAAGGTGGTCAGCACCACCGCGCGCTACGCGTGGACCGACGGCCAGCTGGACCTGGACCGCAACCAGTTCGTCCGCGCCGAGCCGAAGTACAAGGTCGTCGCCTACGACTTCGGGGTGAAGACCAACATCCTGCGCATGCTCGCCGAGCGCGGCTGCGAAGTGACCGTAGTGCCCGCGCAGACTCCCGCCGCCGAGGTGCTGGCGATGTCGCCGGACGGCGTGTTCATGTCCAACGGCCCGGGCGATCCGGAGCCGTGCGACTACGCGATCGAGGCGATCCGCGAATTCGTGGGCAAGAAGGTGCCGCTGTTCGGCATCTGCCTGGGCCACCAGTTGCTGGCGCTGGCCGCCGGCGCGAAGACGGTGAAGATGGGCCATGGCCACCATGGCGCCAACCACCCGGTGATCGACCTCGACAGCGGCCGGGTGATGATCACTTCCCAGAACCACGGCTTCGCGGTCGACGAATCGACCCTGCCGGCCAACGTGCGGGTGATCCACCGCTCACTGTTCGACGGCACCAACCAGGGCATCGAATTGACCGACGCCCCGGCCTTCAGCTTCCAGGGCCACCCGGAAGCCTCGCCCGGCCCGCACGACGTGGCGCCGCTGTTCGACCGTTTCGTGGCCTCGATGGCAGGTTGATCGCCGTCGATGCCCGTTCTGCCTACCAACGACAGGAGTAAGGGAATGCGACTGCTGAAGGGGATATTGCTGGTGCTGCTGCTGGTCCCGGGCTTCGATGCGATCGCGCGCGAAGTGCCGGTCCAGGACTTCTTCAAGGACGCGGAGTTCACCTCGGTGAGCATCTCGCCGGACGGCAAGCACATGGCGGTGACGGTGCCGCAGGAAGACCGCACCGTACTGGCGGTGTTGCGCGTGGCCGACAAGGGCGTGGTCGGCAAGTGGGATTTCGGCGCGGACCGGCATTTCCGCCAGGTGCTGTGGGCCAACAACGAGCGCCTGCTGTTCTACGTGACCTTCAAGACCGGGCGCTTCGACTTCGAGACCTCGAAGGGCGACATGTACGCGTCCAACATCGATGGCACCCAGCGCATCGACATCCCCCACGGCGACTACTACGACATCGTCAGCCTGACCCCGGAAGATCCGCGCACGATCCTGGTCGAGCGTTCGGTCGAGACCTCCTACCTGTCCAAGCTCGACGTCTACAACGGGCGCATGGTGACCGTGGCGACCGCTCCGGTGGAGCAGGGCCATTTCCTCGTCGACCACGAGCGCAAGCCGCGCTTCGTGTCTGGCACGATGAACGACGGCAGCAACGTCACCTACCGCCGCGACGGCGAAAGCTGGACGCAGGTGCACCGCAGCGAGCGCAACGGCGCGACCTACGTCCCGCTCGGCTTCGCCGGCGACAACCGCCACGTGTACATGGCCAAGGGCGTTGACGGCAAGCCGGAATCGATCGTGCTGCTCGACACCGAGACGCGCGAGGAAGAGCAGCTCTCCAGCAACGGCACCGTCAGCCCGTCCGGCTACGTGTGGAGCAGCGACCGCAAGACCCTGCTCGGCGTGATGTACGAAGACGGCGTCCCGTACTGGGACTGGATCGCCCGGGACCATCCGGAGACGCTCGCCTACGCCGGCCTGGTCAAGGCTTTCCCGGGCAAGGCCGTCAGCTTCCTGCGTCCGTCCGACGACGGGCGCTACCTGGCCATGCGGGTCTACGCCGACCGCCAGCCCCCGGACGCGTACCTGTTCGACCGCCAGGCGGGCAAGGCGACGTACCTCGCCGGCAGCATGGACTGGATCAAGCCGGCCGAGATGTCGCCGATGAAGCCGATCAGCTTCAAGGCGCGCGACGGGCTGGAGCTGAACGGCTACGTGACCATCCCGGCAGGCAGCAGCGGCAAGAACCTGCCGCTGATCGTCAATCCGCACGGCGGCCCGCACGGCCCGCGCGACGAGTGGGGCTTCAATCCGGAAGTGCAGCTGTTCGCCAACCGCGGTTACGCGGTGCTGCAGGTCAACTTCCGCGGTTCGGGTGGCTACGGCAATGCGTTCGAGGGCCTCGGCTACCGCAAGTGGGGCACGGCCATGCAGGACGACCTGACCGACGCGGTGAAGTGGGCCGTGGCTCAGGGCATCGCCGATCCGAAGCGGGTCTGCATCTATGGCGCCTCCTACGGCGGCTACGCGGCGCTGATGAGCGCGGTGCGCGAGCCGGACCTGTACCGCTGCACGGTGGGTTACGCCGGCGTCTACGACCTGGATGCGCAGCGCGATGCCGACTTCATGGCGAGCGAGTCCGGCCGCAGCTACCTCAAGGACGCGTATCCGACCAGCAAGAGCGAGCGCGTGGCCCAGTCCCCGGCCTACGGCGTGGATCGGCTGAAGATCCCGGTGATGCTGGTCCACGGCGGCAAGGACGTGCGCGTGCCGATCAAGAACATGGATTTCCTGATCGACCGGATGGACAAGGTGGGCAAGAAGCCCGAGATGGTGGTGGTCGAGCCCAAGGAAGGCCACGGCTTCCGCGAAGTTCAGCACAACGTGGACCTCTACACGAAGATGCTGGCCTTCTTCGACAAGTACATCGGCCCGGGCGCGAACACCGCCCAGGCCGGCAGCCCCTGAGTCCCCCCGCAGGGAACAAGCAGAGAACGAAATGCCCAAGCGCAGCGACATCAAGACCATCCTCATCATCGGCGCCGGCCCGATCGTCATCGGCCAGGCCTGCGAGTTCGACTACTCGGGCGCGCAGGCCTGCAAGGCGTTGCGCGAAGAGGGTTACCGCGTCGTGCTGGTCAACAGCAACCCGGCGACGATCATGACCGACCCGGACACCGCCGACGCGGTGTACATCGAGCCGATCAACTGGCAGACGGTTGAAAAGATCATCGCCAAGGAGAAGCCCGACGCGCTGCTGCCGACGATGGGTGGCCAGACCGCGCTCAACTGCGCGCTGGACCTGGCCGACCACGGCGTACTGGAGAAGTACAACGTCGAGCTGATCGGCGCCAAGCGCGATGCGATCCGCATGGCCGAGGACCGCGAGCTGTTCCGCGTGGCGATGGGCGAGATCGGCCTGGAATGCCCGAAGGCGGAAGTCGCGCACACCCTCGAGGAAGCGCTCGACATCCAGACCCGCGTCGGCTATCCGACCATCATCCGCCCGAGTTTCACCCTGGGCGGCAGCGGCGGTGGCATTGCCTACAACCGCGAAGAGCTGATCGAGATCGTCAACCGCGGCCTCGAGCTGTCGCCGACCACCGAGGTGCTGGTCGAAGAATCGGTGCTGGGCTGGAAGGAGTTCGAGATGGAGGTGGTCCGCGACACCGCGGACAACTGCATCATCGTCTGCTCGATCGAGAACCTGGACCCGATGGGCGTGCACACCGGCGACTCGATCACCGTCGCCCCGGCGCAGACCCTGACCGACAAGGAATACCAGCGCCTGCGCGACGCTTCGATCGCGGTGCTGCGCAAGATCGGCGTCGATACCGGCGGCTCGAACGTGCAGTTCGGCATCAACGCGCAGACCGGCCGCGTGGTGGTGATCGAGATGAACCCGCGAGTGTCGCGTTCCTCGGCGCTGGCCTCCAAGGCCACGGGCTTCCCGATCGCCAAGGTCGCGGCCAAGCTGGCGGTCGGCTACACGCTCGACGAACTGAAGAACGAGATCACCGGCGGCAAGACCCCGGCCTCGTTCGAGCCGGCGATCGACTACGTCGTCACCAAGATTCCACGTTTCGCCTTCGAGAAGTTCCCGCAGGCCGACGCGCGCCTGACCACGCAGATGAAGTCGGTCGGCGAGGTGATGGCGATGGGCCGCACCTTCCGCGAATCGGTGCAGAAGGCGCTGCGCGGGCTGGAGACCGGCAAGGTCGGCTTCGACCCGACCGGCCTGGATCTGTCCAGTGAAGACGACCTGGCCACCCTGCGCCGCGAACTGAAGGCGCCGGGCCCGGAGCGCCTGTTCTACGTCGCCGACGCGTTCCGCGCCGGGATGAGCGTGGAGGACATCCACGCGCTGTCGTTCATCGACCCGTGGTTCCTCGACCAGATCGAGGAGATCCTCGAGGAAGAAAAGAAGCTGGCGGCCGAAGGCCTGGATTCGCTCGACGCCGCGCGCCTGCGCAAGCTCAAGCGCGACGGCTTCTCCGACGCGCGCCTGGCCCAGCTGGCCGGCACCAACGAGGCCGGAATCCGCGCCCTGCGCCGCGCGCACAAGGTCAAGCCGGTCTACAAGCGCGTGGACTCCTGCGCCGCCGAGTTCGCCACCAGCACCGCCTACCTGTACTCGACCTACGAGGACGAATGCGAGGCGCAGCCGACCGACCGCGACAAGATCATGATCCTCGGCGGCGGCCCCAACCGCATCGGCCAGGGCATCGAGTTCGACTACTGCTGCGTCCATGCCGCGCTCGCCCTGCGCGAGGACGGCTACGAGACCATCATGGTCAACTGCAACCCGGAGACCGTGTCCACCGACTACGACACCTCCGACCGCCTGTATTTCGAGCCGCTCACCCTCGAGGACGTGCTGGAAATCGTCGAGCTCGAACAGCCCAAGGGCGTGATCGTGCAGTACGGCGGCCAGACCCCGCTGAAGCTGGCGCGCGCGCTGGAAGCCAACGGCGTGCCGGTGATCGGCACCAGCCCCGACTCGATCGACCTGGCCGAGGACCGCGAGCGCTTCCAGCAGCTGGTCGACAAGCTGGGCCTGAAGCAGCCGCCGAACCGCATCGCCCGCAACGCCGAGGAAGCGCTGGTCCTGGCGCGCGAGATCGGTTATCCGCTGGTGGTGCGCCCGAGCTACGTGCTCGGCGGGCGCGCGATGGAGATTGTCTACGGCGAATCCGACCTGGCCCGCTACGTGCGCGATGCGGTCAAGGTGTCCAACGATTCGCCGGTGCTGCTGGACCGCTTCCTCGACAACGCGGTCGAGGTCGACGTCGACCTGATCGCCGACTCGACCGGCGCCACGCTCATCGGCGGCGTGATGGAGCACATCGAGGAGGCCGGCGTGCATTCGGGCGACTCGTCCTGCTCGCTGCCGCCGTACTCGCTGTCGGCCGCGACCCAGGACGAACTGCGTCGCCAGGTCATCGAGCTGGCCAAGGCGCTCAATGTCGTGGGCCTGATGAACACCCAGTTCGCGATCCAGACCAACGATGACGGCAGCGACACCGTCTACCTGCTGGAAGTGAACCCGCGCGCCTCGCGCACCGTGCCGTTCGTGTCCAAAGCCACCGGCGTGTCGTTGGCCAAGATCGCCGCGCGCTGCATGGCCGGCCGTTCGCTGGCCGAGCAGGGCGCGACCAGGGAAGTCGTGCCGGACTACTACTCGGTCAAGGAAGCGATCTTCCCGTTCGCCAAGTTCCAGGGCGTCGACCCGATCCTCGGCCCGGAGATGCGCTCCACCGGCGAGGTGATGGGCGTGGGCCGCAGCTTCGGCGCGGCGATGGCGCGTGCGCAGGAGGCCGGCGGGATCAAGGTGCCGGCGCCGGGCAAGGCATTCGTCTCGGTGCGCGACCCGGACAAGAAGCGCGTGCTGCCGGTGGCGCAGGCCCTGGTCGAGCGCGGCTTCAGCATCGTCGCCACCCGCGGCACCGCGGCCTGGCTGCAGGAGAATGGGGTGGAATGCTCGGTGGTGAACAAGGTCGCCGAGGGCCGCCCGCACATCGTCGATTCGATCAAGAACGGCGAGATCGCCTACATCGTCAATACCACCGAGGGCCGCGCGGCGATCGCCGACTCGTTCTCGATCCGGCGCGAGGCGCTGCAGCAGCGCGTCACCTATTCGACGACGATCGCTGGCGCCAGGGCGCTGGTGCATTCGCTTGAATTCCGCGGTACCGGACCGGTCTGGTCGCTGCAGGAACTGCACAAGGAGCTGCAATCGTGAGGGCACCGATGACGCTGAAGGGTGCCCAGCGCCTGCGCGACGAGCTCGACCACCTCAAGTCGGTCAAGCGGCCTGAGGTCATCGCCGCCATTGCCGAGGCCCGCGGCCACGGCGACCTCAAGGAGAACGCCGAGTACCACGCCGCGCGCGAGCAGCAGGGCTTCATCGAGGGCCGGATCAAGCAGCTGGAAAGCGAGCTCTCGCACGCCGACCTGATCGACGTGGCCAAGCTCAACGCCGGCAGCAAGGTCGTGTTCGGTGCGACCGTGACCCTGGCCGACGTGGAGACGGACGAGGAGGTCCGCTACCAGATCGTGGGCGACCTGGAGGCCGACATCAAGCAGGGCCTGATCGCGATCTCCTCGCCGGTGGCGCGCGCGCTGATCGGCAAGGAAGAAGGCGACGCGATCGCCATCGACGCGCCCGGTGGCCGGCGCGAATACGAAATCGCCGGCGTCGCCTACCTCGGCTGATGGCGACCATCACCCTGCTGCTGCCGGAGCGGACGCGTTTGCCGGGTCCGTTGCCGGCGGCGATCGGCCGGGTGCTGGCCCGTGCCGACCAGAGCAGTGGTGAGCCCGGCGCGCGGGGCCAGCTGCGCCGCCACTTCCGCCTCGTTCCCGACCACTGGCCGGTGGCTGCGCTGACCCGCGTGGTCGATGCCGGCGGCCGCGACGGCGTCAGTGGCAATGCCGCCGATACCTGGTTGCGCGCCGATCCGGCGCATGTGGCCCCGGACATCAACGGCGCGCGCCTGCTCGGCTGGGGCGACGGCCTCGGCCTGGATGCGGAGGATGCGCAGGCGTTCCTGCCCGCGCTGCGGCCGCTGTTCGGCGACGCCGGTTTCCAGCTCGATGCGCCGCATCCTGCGCGCTGGTACCTGCGCCTGCCGGAAGGCACGAAGCTGCCGGCGCTCGCCGGGCCGGACGAGGCGCTGGGCGAGGACCTGTTCGCGGCATTGCCGCAGGGCGACGATGCGCCGGCGCGGCGCTGGCGCGCGCTGATCACCGAGGTGCAGGTCGTGCTGCACCAGCATCCGCGCAACCGCGAGCGCGCCGCTCAGGGCAAGCCGGCGGTCAACGCGCTGTGGTTCTGGGGGGCAGGGCGCCTGCCGACCTCGGTGCAGTCGCGCTACCTGCACGTGCGCAGCCAGGACGCGCTGCTGCAGGGGCTGGCGCGCATGGCCGGTGCCGCAGCGGTGGCGCCTGATGCTGGCGACAACGGTCCTGCCGGCGACAGCCTGGTCGACATGCGCCGCCTGCGCAGCCTCGACCTGCTCGGCGCGCAGGCGCTGCCGCCGTTGCTGCAGGCCATGGCGCGGCGCGAGTTCGACGAGCTGCTGCTGGATTTCGAGGACGGCGCCTGTTTCCGCCTGCGCCATGGCCAGCGCCGCTGGCAGTTCTGGCGGCGCCCGCTGTCCGCGCTGGCCGGATCGGCCGGCTGACATGTCGTCGCCGCGCATCGTCCGCCGCGTGGAGATCGAGGCCGGCGCGCACTGGCCCGATTCGGTTCCCCGGCTGTTGCGTCGCGTCTATGCCGCGCGCGGCGCCGATACGCCCGAGCTCGCACGCCCGCGGTTGGCCGACCTGCTGCCGCCCGACGCGATGGACGGCATGGATGCGGCGACCACGCTGCTGCAGCAGGCGATCGGCCAGGATCGCCACATCGTTGTGGTCGGCGATTTCGACTGCGACGGCGCCACCGCCTGCGCCGCCGGCGTGCGCGGCCTGCGCATGCTCGGCGCGCGGCACGTCTCGCACGCGGTGCCCAACCGGATGGTGCACGGCTACGGCCTGTCGCCGGCGCTGGTCGGGGAACTGGCTGCGCTGCAACCCGACCTGCTGCTGACCGTCGACCATGGGATCGCTTGCCATGCCGGCATCGAGGCCGCACGCGCACGCGGCTGGCAGGTCGTGGTGACCGACCACCACCTGCCCGGGCCGCGGTTGCCGGCCGCCGATGCCATCGTCAATCCGAACCTGCCCGGCGACGCGTTCCCGAGCAAGGCCCTCGCGGGCGTCGGCGTGGTCTTCTACCTGCTGCTGGCGCTGCGCAAGAAGCTGCGCGACGCGGGTGGATTCGCCGACGCCGAGCCGGACCTGGCCTCGCTGCTCGACCTGGTCGCGGTCGGCACGGTCGCCGACCTGGTGCCGCTGGACGCCAACAACCGCCGGCTGGTCTCGGCCGGGCTGCGCCGGTTGCGTGCCGGCCATGGTTGCGCCGGCCTGCAGGCGCTGATCGCGGTCTGCGGCCGCGAGGCGCAGCGGCTGACCGCCGCCGACATCGGCTTCGCGATCGGTCCGCGCCTGAATGCCGCCGGGCGACTGGAAGACATGGCGCTTGGCATCGAATGCCTGCTCAGCGACGACGCCGTCCGTGCGCGCGAACTGGCCGCGCTGCTCAACGAGATCAACGCCGAGCGCCGCGCGGTGCAGCAGGACATGACCGACGATGCCGAGGCCGCGCTGGCCGGCCTGCTGCTGGCCGGATCCGGCACGCCGCTGGCGCCATGCCTGTTCGATCCGCAATGGCATCCGGGCGTGGTCGGCCTGGTCGCCTCGAAGATGAAGGAGCGCCTGCATCGGCCGGTGCTCGCTTTCGCCCCGTCGGAGCCGGGCAGCGATGTGTTGCGCGGTTCGGCACGCTCGATTCCCGGCTTCCACATCCGCGACGCGCTGGCCGCGGTCGACAGCCGGAATCCCGGGCTGATCCAGCGTTTCGGCGGCCATGCGATGGCCGCCGGCCTGAGCCTGGCGCAGGCGGATCTTGCCGCGTTCGAGCAGGCCTGGCTGGCGCATGCCACGCAGGTGCTCGACGACGGCCTGCTCCAGGCCGAACTGCTCAGCGACGGCGAACTGCGTCCGCAGGAACTGGACCGTTTCCACGCCGAAGCACTGCGCGATGGCGGGCCGTGGGGACAGGGTTTCCCCGAGCCGCTGTTCGATGGCCTTTTCGAAGTGCTGGACTGGCGCGTGGTCGGCGAGCGCCACCTGAAGCTGAGCCTGCGCCATCCCGGCCTGCGCGAACCGCTGGCGGCGATCCAGTTCGGCGGCTGGAAGGGGACGCCGCCCGCGTCGAGCCTGCACCTGGCGTACCGGCTTGCACCCGACGACTACCGTGGCGGCCAGTCGATCCAGCTGGTGGTCGAGCACCTCGCACCGGCCTGAGCGTCATCGCGGAACCGCCGGTCCACGCGCCGATGAGCGCCGGCCATCTGGCGCACACGCGGATATCGCTTCGCGCGATACCCGGGCTTGCGGCGATTGCCCGCCTCCGTTGATGTGTCCGAGTCGTCACTTCTGACATTCCACTCGCGACGGCCGCGATACCGCTTCATGTATGCGCCCGTGCGGGGATGAAGACGTTGTCAACGACGTTGCCCAACGTGCCCCGCGCGGCCGGATGCGGGCTGCCACCGGACGCCGAACGCGCGTTTTTGCGCGAAGAAAGCCGCCTTTCGTCATTCCGGTTCGGTCGTTTTCGATGCTCCGGCGAACGCGAAAGCCCGCGGCGGCCGGGGGCCAGGCCGTGGCGCTGGCCAGGGTGTTATTCCATTTGCGCCGATTGCAATGCGGCGATCGATATAGATGAGCGGCCCCAATGGCGTTCTTTGCCGTTGAAACGCCCCAGCTTCGTGCTGTCTTGCAGCATTCCCGGAAGAAGCCGCGCTCCTAACATCCTTGCGTCGCGCTCGTGGCGGCGATGTCCCGCCGTCCGCGTGCATGACCTGCCATTACAGTCGCCGGCCACCGCCGGCGTTCCATCACCAAGAAGGAATGAACACGGTGCACAAGCATTTCGCAAGAACCGCGCTCGCGCGGGCGCTGGGCGTAGCCGTCCTTGGCATGGCTACCTCGGCCGCCCTCGCCCAGGAGCAGGCCAGCGCGCAACCCGCGACTGGTGGTGAAGACGTCACCGAACTGGACGCGGTGACGGTGAAGGGGTTCCGGCGCAGCCTGCAGTACTCGACCGAGGCCAAGCGCGACGCGACCGGATTCACCGATTCGATCTTCGCCGAGGACATCGGCAAGTTCCCGGATACCAACATCGCCGAATCGCTGATGCGCATTCCTGGCGTGCAGCTGCAGCGCGACGTCAATGGCGAGGGCACGAACGTCTCGATCCGCGGCCTCGGCAACAGCTTCACCAAGACCCTGATCAACGGCGGCGAAGTGGCGACCGCGTCGATCGGCCTGGTCGATGGCAACGGCAACCGCGAGGTCGACCTGAACCTGTTCCCGACCGAGTTCTTCAGCCAGCTGACGGTGCACAAGACGCCGGAGGCCAGCCTGCAGGAAGGCGGCATCGGTGGCGTGGTGGACATGCGCAGCGTGCGTCCGTTCGACAATCCGGGCACGCACGGCACCTACAACATCCAGGCCACGCGCAACGAGGTCGTCGACACGACCAGTCCGCGCGGCTCGGTATTCGGCAGCTGGACCAACGAGGCCGGCACGTTCGGCGTGCTGGGCGGCGTGGCGATCATCCGTGGCAAGGGTGGCGCCACCGGTTTCGAATCGGTCGGCTGGACCAACCCCGGCCTGACCTGGCAGCAGTGCGGCCTTGCGGTGCCTCCGGGCTCGACTGCCAACAGCGCCGCGCCGGCGTGCAATACGAGCGGCGGCGGCAACTGGAGCATTCCCAATACCGTGCCGAACCGGCAGGCGGTGATCGATGCGGGCCTGACGCCGGGCGAAACCATCGACCAGGCCTGGCTGCTTGCGCACAACCCGGGCCTCACCACCGAGCAGATCAGCGAGGCGCTGATCCCGCGCCTGGCGCGGCCGATGCACACCGCCGGCAAGGATGACCGGGACTCCTACGTGGCCTCGCTGGAATGGCGTCCGACCGATTCGGCGCATTACTACCTGGACCTGATGTACTCCAAGAAGGAAACCGTCAACGACCGGATCGACATGAACCTGATCGGACGCAACGGCCAGGCGATCCCGCTGGACATGACGGTGGACGGGAACAACGTGGTGCAGACCGCCACGCTGACCAACGCGCAGTTCTTCCTCGAAGCGCGCACGTTCATCCAGGAAGCCGATTACTGGCGCATCAATCCGGGCGCGACCTGGTGGGTCAACGACGATTTCCGCATCGACGCACAGGCCAGCCACAGCCGTTCGAAGATGCACCGCTTCCTGCCGACCTTCTTCGTCAATTCGCCCTACACCAACGTCGAGTACGACGGCACCGGCAAGCTGCCCGCGATCACCACCGACCTGGACCTCAACGATCCGGCCGCCGGCTGGACGCTGGCCGGCGGACGCTTCAACACCGATGCCGATGGACGCACCACCGAAACCACCAGCGCCCGCGTCGACCTGCAGTTTGGCGACGAAAGCCGCAACCTCCGCTTCGGCCTGGCGTACGACGACACGCTGCGCAAGCAGCAGGGCTTCGCCAACAGCGCCTACCAGGACCATGTGATGGCGACCCTGACCGATGCCGACCTGGTGCAGTACCTGCAGCCGGGGCCGTTCGGCTTCGTCACCTTCGATTTCGACGCGATCAAGGCGGCGACCGACTGGTACAGCTATGCCGCGGCCAACACCGAAAGCGGTGGCAGCTCGGCTACCGGCGTGTCCACCGGCGCCATCGCCGAGACCAACGTCGGCACCTACCTGGAAGCCAACGGCGAATGGGACCTGGCAGGCCGCACGCTGCGCTACAACGCCGGCGCCCGCTACATCGGCACCAGCCAGCGGATCAGCGGTCCGGTCACCGTCAACGGCATGACCCAGTGGGTCGCGCTGGACAGCAGCTACAACGAGTTGCTGCCCTCGGCCAACCTGGCCTGGGACGTGGCCAAGGACTGGGTGGTACGCCTGGCCGCCTCGCGCACGATGACCCGTCCGAACCCGACGGCGATGCTGCCGAACATGTCCTTCGGCGACCCGTCGGCCAGCCAGGCCACCCAGGGCAACCCGGCGCTGAAGCCCTACACGTCCGACAACATCGACCTGGGCGCGGAGTGGTACACCGGTGACGAAGGCCTGGTCGCCCTGACCCTGTTCCAGAAGAACGTGAGCGGGTTCACCTACCAGGGCAGCAACACCATTCCGTTCCGTTCGCTCGGCATCGCGTTCGAGGACCTGAATTCGACCCAGCAGACCGCGATCAACCAGCGTGGCGGTCCCGATCAGGCGACGGTGGTGGTAACCCAGCAGGTCAATGCCGACGCCGAACTTCGCATCCGCGGGTGGGAGGCGATCTGGGTGCAGCCGCTGGACTTCGTGTTCAACGGCCTGGGGTTCATGGCCAACTACACCGACATCGAACTGGCGGCCAAGGGCGAGCAGGCCGATCGGCTGGCCGGCAACCTCTACGGCATCGCCCCGGTGATGTGGAACGCGACCGCGTACTGGGAGAACGACGTCGCCTCGATCCGTGCTTCGTACAACCATTCCGACGCGTTCCCGACCTCGGGCCTCAACGAGAACGGCATCGTCTATGCCCGCCGGTACTTCTACGAGCGGAACTGGATCGACCTGTCGGCCAGTTACACCTTCAGGTCGCTGCCGACCCAGCCGCAGCTGACCCTCAACGTGAACAACCTGACCCGGCAGAAGTCGCGTGGCCAGTACTTCGCGTTCGAGAACGCCCCGTACGAGTACTACGAGCCGGGCCGCACGGTCATGCTCGGCCTGCGCGGTACCTGGTAAGCGGGCGTGTGTTCGGCATCGATCCGGTACGGCCAGTGCCGGATCGATGCGGACAGGCATCGGAAATGCCGCCGCGGCGCGACACTTCAGAGCTGCGCGCTGGCCTCGCGCAGGCTCTGCTCGCGCAGCCGCGACGGTTCGCGCGAGTGGCTGGCGAACACGGTGACGATGCCCTCGGCTGCTTCCGGCTGCTCCAGCACCGCTTCGGCGGTCGCATCGTCCGGCAACTGCGCGCCCCAGTAGCCGACCCAGCCATTGCGATGCTTCTTGGCCGCGTACAGGGCGCGGTCGGCCATGCGCAGCGCGTAGTCCCAGCGCGGCGCCGGATGTCCTTCGGGTGCGATGTCGAAGAACGGGATCGGCGCGAAGCCGAGCGAAGCGGTCACCGCGCGGTCGCCCTCGGCGGCATGCAGGGTGTGGCCCATCGCCGTGCACAGCCGCGCGGCGATCGCCTGCGCCTGGGCCGGATCGATGTCGGCGCAGGCGACCAGGAATTCCTCGCCGCCCCAGCGGGCGACCAGGTCGTCCGGGCGGCACGCGGCCTTGAGCCGCTGCGAGACCTCGACCAGCACGGCGTCGCCGGCGTGGTGGCCGTGGGTGTCGTTGATCTGCTTGAAGTGGTCGATGTCGATCAGGAACAGCACATGCCGCGCGTGGTCCTGACAACGTTGCGTCAGCAGCAGGTTGAGCGCGGCGGTGGCCGCGCTGCGGTTGCTCAGGCCGGTGAGCGCGTCATGCGCACTGACCACGCGCAACTGGCGGTGGCGGCGGCGATGCATCAGGCCGAAGGCGACCGCGGCGGAAACCAGCAGCAGCGACAGCGCCAGCCATAGCGTGCGCAGCATCCGCGACTTCTCCGCGTTGAGCGAACGGATGCGGTCCTCGTAGCGCATTCGCTGCAGCTCGCGCTGGGAGACCGCGTCCTGGTTGCGCGCCTGCAGGTCGGCCAGCAGGTCCAGCCGCTGCTGGCGCAGCGCGTCCAGCTTCCTGGCGTGCGCGCGTTCGGCGTAGGCCAATGCCCGCCGCGTATCGCCCAGCGCGGCATGCGCCTCGATCAGCGCCTGCAGCGACTGGTAGGTTTCCAGCGGATTGTGACCCTGGCTGGCGAGGGCCAACGCGTCCTGGGCCGAATCCAGCGCCTGCGCACGCTGGCCCGCCTGCCGCTGCAGGGTCGAAATGCGGGCGAGGGTGGCCGCTTCGCCACCGGGATCGGGCAGTCCGGCCTGGCGCGCGCGTATGTCCTGCAGTTCGGCGAGCGTGCCCGGCGCCGCGCCTGGGTGTTCCAGCATCACCTGCGCGCTGCGCACGCGCAGGCCGACCAGCTGGTTGCCGGCCTGCCTGGCCGCGGTGGCCGCCTGCTCGAGCGCTTCCAGCGCGGGCTCGCGCTCGCCCAGGCGCACCCGGTTCACGGCGTAGTTGTAGAGCAGCTGCGGGTCGGAATCGCCGACCGAACGCGACAGCGCCAGCGCCTGCTGGAAATAGCCGTCGGCCGCCTGCGGCGAATCCAGGTAATCGGCGTGGACCATGCCGATGTTGTTGAGGGTGCTGGCCTGGATGCGCAGCGCGTCCTTGCCGCCAAGGCGGGCGCCGATGTCGAGGGTCTCGGCGTAGACCTTCTCGGCGCGATAGATCTGCCCGGCGCCATGCAGGATCGCGCCCAGGTTGGACAGGGCGCGCATGCGATAGGCATCGGGCAGCTGCGGGTGCCGCTCCAGTTCCAGCGCGATATGGTCGGCGATGGCGACCGCGCGCGCGTCCTCGCCGACCAGGTTGGCGGCCACGCCCTGGCAGCTCATCGCCTTGATCCGGCGCTCGGTATCCAGCCCGGGATCGGCCAGCACCGCCTCGGCCAGGTCCAGCGCCTCGCGCGGATGGTTGCGACGCAGCGCGAGGCACCGCTCGATCTGCGCATCCAGCATCGCCTTGGCCGTCGCGGCGGGCACGGCGACCGTCGGCGTCGGCGTCGCGGCCGGCGCCGCCACGGCGATGGCCAGCAGGACGGCGGACAACCGGCTGAAGTGGCGGGAGCGGTAGGAGGCGGAGGGCATCGGCAGGCGGACAGGGCGGGCGGAAGCCCGTCCCCGTGCCATGCAAGCAGCGTGCCATGTCCGCTGCCGGCCCCGGCATCAGCGGCTGCTGCGGACCGGTCCCAGCGGCTCCGCGACCCTGCGGTTCGACCGGTACTTGAGTCCGAACAGGGGACGCAGCCAGCCGGCGCGGCGGATGAGCGCGTAGGCACCGAAGCACAGCGCGTAGGTACCGACGACCAGCAACGGCCCTTCGAGCAGCGGCGGCAGGTCGAGCGGACGCAGGTTCACCGCCAGCAGCACGATCACGGTCTGGTGGAGGATGTAGACCGGGAACACCGCCTCGGCCAGCCACTGCCGCGCCGGGCTGTCGCCGGGTGCATGGCGGCGGGCGAAGCCGAGGATCGCCACGATCGCGCCCCACTGCTGCAACGCCCACAGGACGCGCGCCGACTGGCGCAGCGCATCCGGTGGCGTGCCGCCGTCGTTGTACTGGGCGAAGTACCAGGCGACGAACAGCCAGCTGGCCAGCGTGGCGGCCAGGGCCGGCCAGCGTGCCCGCTCGATCCGCTCCCACAGCGGGCCGGGCCTGCCGATGGCGAAGCCGAGCAGGAACAGCGGCAGGTACTGGGCATGGTTGTACCAGTCGTCGACCAGCGCGTGGGTGGACTCGAAGCGGCCGACCAGCAGCATCCGCGCCGCCGCCAGCCAGGCCAGCGGCCACAGCAGGCCGCCGGGCCGCGACAGCAGGCCGCGCAGGCCTTCCGCCGCCCGCGCGCTGATGCGGGGCGCCAGTCGCAGGCCGATCCACAGCACCGCCGTGTAGGACCACAGGTAGGCGACGAACCACAGGTGGTTCCAGGTCGGCACGGCCAGGCAGTCGTCATCGCGGCAGAATGTGCCGTCGGCGGCCAGGTAGCGCGCCCAGAACGCCAGGTAGCCGTCGTGGTAGCCGCCAGGCAGCTTTTCGACGACCTCGAAATACGACTGCGGCGGCACGATCACCAGCATGCCGAACACCAGCGGCAGCAGCAGCCGCCAGGAGCGCGGGCCGATGAACCCGGTGCCGTCGCGCCGGCAACGCTCCCACAGGAACGCGGTAGCGGCGCCGGAGACCAGGAACAGCAGCGACAGCCGCCACGGCGCGGACAGCAGCATCAGCGGCTCCAGCGCGTGGCTGGCGTGCGGGCTGTTCACGTGCCAGTCCCAGGTCACGTAATACATGCCCACGTGGTAGAGGACGAGCAGGGCGAAGGCGCAGATGCGGATCCAGTCGAGGTCGTAGCGGCGTTCCATGGGGGCGGCTTCCGGGAAGAAGATGCCCACGCTGCCCGCCTGGCGCGGGGATGGACGATGCGCGGTGACCGGCCGCGGGCGTGGTGGGACGAACCGCGGACCGCAGTGACGGGCGGATGTGGCGGGCGCGGTGCGCTCCGTAGAATGCGCGGCATGTCTACACTCCGTCCCACGCCCTACCAGCGCTACCTGCCCTGGCGACCCTGGATCGAATCCGGTTTCTGGATCGCGATGACCGTCTTCAACGCGGTCGCCAACAGCTACACGGTGGTCCGCGACATCCGCAAGAACGACCTGCCGTTCGCGACCTGGGAACCGGTGGTCTGGGAGTGGTCGAGCGGTCTGGCCTGGCTGGCCCTGGTCTGGCCCATCGTCTGGTTCAGCCGCCGCTTCCCGATCCACTGGGACAACTGGCGGCGGCAGCTGCCCTGGCACCTGCTGGCCAGCGTAGTGGTGTCGCTGGCGCACGTGGCCGGCATGGTTGCCCTGCGCAGCCTGGCCTACGCAAGCCAGGGCCAGCCCTACGACTTCGGCGACTGGCCGCGCGAGCTGTTCTACGAATACGTCAAGGACGTGCGCAGCTACGCCAGCGCGGTCGTGCTGATCAGCCTGTACCGGCTGCTGCTGCGGCGCCTGCAGGGCGAGGCCAGCCTGCTGGCCGAACCCGACGAAGGCCCGCCGGTGGAACCGGTCGAGCGGCCCGAACGCTTCCTGGTGCGCAAGCTCGGTCGCGAATTCCTGGTCGCCGCCGGCGACATCGAGTGGCTGCAGGCCTCCGGCAACTACGTCAACCTGCGCGTGCGCGGCCACGACTACCCGCTGCGCAGCACGATCGCCGGGATCGAGGCCCGGCTGGACCCGAAGCTGTTCGCCCGGGTCCACCGCAGCTACATGGTCAACCTCGGCCAGGTCGCTTCGATCGAGCCGCTGGACGCCGGCGAGGCACGCCTGCACCTGCGCGACGGCACGGTCGTCCCCTGCAGCCGCCGCTACCGGCAGGAGCTGCGCGGGCGGATCGACGGCAGCGACGGCGCCTGAGCGCCATCGCCGCAGTCCTGCCCGAGGATCAGGGCAGCTCCGGCTGCATGCCCACGCCCAGGCGGTTCCAGGCGTTGATCGTGGCCACGGCCATGGTCAGTTCCGCGATCGCGGCCTCGTCGAAGTGCCCGCGCAGGTCATCGTAGGTGGCATCGGCCGGCGCGCCCGAGGGTAGGGTGGTCAGCTGCTCGGCCCAGGCCAGCGCGGCGCGCTCGCGCACATCGAAGAAGCGGCTGTCGCGCCAGCCGGCGAGGGTGTCCAGCTTGCGCGGCTCGACCCCGGCCTTGCGCAGGGCGCCTGCGTGCATGTCCATGCAGTAGGCGCAGCCGTTGATCTGCGAGACGCGCAGGAACACCAGTTCGAGGAACGCCTGGTCCAGCGTGCCCTCGTGCAGGGCGGTGCTGGCGGCGTACAGGCCCTTGAAGGCGGCGGGTACGTGTTTCGGATAATCGACGCGGTGGAATTTCATTGCAGTGCTGTCCATGGCGGCCGCCTTGGCCGCCTTCATCACCAGGACGCAGCGGCAGCGGCGTTCGTGACACCCAGCTTGTCGGGATTGGCGACGTTGAACAGTTCGGTGATCCGCTCGCCGTCGGTGATCGCGACCATCACCGCCACCAGCACGTTCCCGCGGTAGCGCAGGATGGCCGGTTCGCCGTTGACCCGACCGATCCTCCACGCGACCGTCGCGTCGTGGCGCCGGTAGGCGGCCCAGAACAGCCGCGCGATGCGCTCGCTGCCGAGCAGTGGCCTGGTCACCGCCAATGCCTTGCCACCGCCATCGGACACCAGGCGCGCGTCGGCGTGCAGCAGGTCTTCCAGCGCCGCCCGGTCGCCCAGCTGCGCGGCGTGCATGAACTTTTCCAGCAGCGCGCGGTGCCGTTGCGGGCTGACCTCGAAACGTGGCCGCGCCGCCGCCAGCCGCTGGCGGGCGCGATGGACCATCTGCCGGCAGTTGGTCTCGCTTTGGCCAAGCAGCGCGGCGATCTGCGCGTAGTCGTAGTCGAACGCCTCCTTCAGCAGGAAGGCGGCGCGCTCCTCGGCGCCCAGCCGTTCAAGCACGGCCAGGAATGCCAAAGAGACCTGCTCGGCCGTCTCGGCCGCTTGGGCAGGGCCGGGCGCCTGGTCGGCGCGCTCGTCATGGAAGGCGTCGCCGTCCTCGATCCGCGCCGGCTCCGGCAGCCAGGGGCCGACGTAGTGCTCGCGCCGCGCCCGCAGCGCGCGCAGGCGGTCGATGCCCAGGCGGGTGGTCGCAGTCACCAGCCAGGCTTCCGGGTCTGCGATGGCCGACCGGTCGGCCTGGTGCCAGCGCAGCCAGGCATCCTGGACCACGTCCTCGGCATCGGCGCGGCTGCCCAGCAGCCGATAGGCCAGCGCCAGCAGGCGTGGGCGGTGGGTCTGGAAAGGGGCGGTGGTGTCCATGGATCCAGGACGGAACGGCGTGTGCCGGTGTGACAGCGGGGCGGGCGGACACTTTGCCCTAAAATGGGCGGGTTTCCCGCCCGCCATGAGCCAGCCGTGACCGCTTCCGCTTCCCCGAAGTCCTCCGCCCCGGTGTCGTCGTCCCCGGTGTCGATCCGCCAGGAGGACCTGATCCAGTCCGTCGCCGACGCGCTGCAGTACATCAGCTACTACCACCCGGCCGACTACATCCGGAACCTGGCGGCGGCTTACGAACGCGAGCAGTCGCCGGCCGCCAAGGACGCGATGGCGCAGATCCTGATCAACTCGCGCATGTGCGCCGAGGGCCACCGCCCGATCTGCCAGGACACCGGCATCGTCACCGTGTTCCTCGAGATCGGCATGAACGTGCGCTGGGACGACGCCACGATGGGCGTGGAGGACATGGTCCACGAGGGCGTGCGCCGCGCCTACAACGATCCGGACAACAAGCTGCGCGCCAGCGTGCTGGCCGACCCGGCCGGAAAGCGCACCAACACCAGGGACAACACGCCGGGCGTGGTCAACGTCAAGGTCGTCCCGGGCAACACCGTGGACGTGATCGTCGCGGCCAAGGGCGGCGGCTCGGAGGCCAAGTCGAAGTTCGCCATGCTCAACCCGTCCGACTCGATCGTCGACTGGGTGCTCAAGACCGTGCCGACCATGGGCGCCGGCTGGTGCCCGCCGGGCATGCTCGGCATCGGCATCGGCGGCACCGCCGAGAAGGCGATGCTGCTGGCCAAGGAAGCGCTGATGGAGCCGATCGACATCGTCGACCTCAAGGCCCGCGGCGCATCCAACCGGGTCGAGGAGCTGCGCATCGAGTTGTACGACAAGGTCAACGCGCTGGGCATCGGCGCGCAGGGCCTGGGCGGCCTGACCACCGTGCTCGACATCAAGATCAAGGATTACCCGACCCACGCGGCCAACCTGCCGGTCGCGCTGATCCCGAACTGCGCGGCGACCCGCCATGCGCACTTCACCCTCGACGGCAGCGGCCCGGTCGCGCTGGATCCGCCGTCGCTGGACGACTGGCCGAAGCTGACCTACAACCCGCAGAACGCGCGCCGCGTGAACCTGGACACGATCACCCGCGAGGAGGTGGCCACGTTCAAGCCGGGCGAGGTGCTGCTGCTCAGCGGCAAGCTGCTGACCGGCCGCGACGCCGCGCACAAGCGCATGGTCGACATGCTCAACAGGGGCGAGAAGCTGCCGGTCGATTTCACCGACCGCTTCATCTACTACGTCGGTCCGGTCGATCCGGTGCGCGACGAAGTGGTCGGCCCGGCCGGCCCGACCACCGCCACGCGCATGGACAAGTTCACCCGGCAGATGCTCGAACAGACCGGCCTGCTGGGCATGGTCGGCAAGTCCGAGCGTGGCGACCTGGCGATCGATGCGATCCGCGACAACAAGGCCGTGTACCTGATGGCCGTGGGTGGTTCGGCCTACCTGGTGTCCAAGGCGATCAAGGCGTCGAAGGTGCTGGCGTTCGAGGACCTGGGCATGGAGGCGATCTACGAGTTCGAGGTCAAGGACATGCCGGTGACCGTGGCCGTGGATTCGGCCGGCGAATCGGTGCACAAGACCGGCCCGAAGGAATGGCAGGCGCGCATTGCCGGGATCCCGGTGGTGGTCGAGGCCTGACCTTCCGCATGCTTGAGAAGCCGGCTCAGCGCCGGCTTCTTTTTTTCCCCCCAACTCGTCCGCGCGCAGGAGTCCCCCCGATGTCCGTCGTCCTCTACGGTTCACAGAGCACCGCTTCGCTGGTCGTGCACTGGCTGCTGATCGAGCTCGGGATCGAGCACGAACTGCACCAGCTCGATTTCGACCGGCGCGAGCAGAAGTCGCCCGAATACCTGGCGATCAATCCGCAGGGCAGGGTGCCGACGTTGCTGATCGACGGACAGGTGCTGACCGAGTCGGCGGCAATCGCGATGCACCTGGCCGACCTGCATCCGCAGGCGAAGCTGGCACCCGCCGTCGGCACGCCGGAGCGCGCCGCCTATTACCGCTGGATGTTCTTCTGCGCCTACACGCTGATGCCGGCCTACCGCAGTTGGTTCTACGCGGACGAACCGGCCGGCGAGGCACACGCCGACGAGGTCAAGGCGCGCGCACGCCAGCAGATCGAGGCCGCCTGGCAGCAGGTCACCGACCACCTCGAGCGCAACGGGCCGTATCTGCTGGGCGCTGACCTGTCGGCCGTGGATTTCGTCCTGACCATGCTGATGCGCTGGTCGCGCAACATGCCCAAGCCGACCGACGGCTGGCCGGTCCTGCGCGATTTCGCCCGGCGGATGAAGGATCGCCCCTCGTTTGCCGAGGTCTACCGGCGCGAGGGCATCGACGACTGGACCTGAGCGTCCAGCTCAGCGCAACTGCTGCCCCTGCGCATCCACCACCGGTTCGCCATCCTCCTTGGCGAAGGCGCCGCGCTGCGGCCGCGGGAGGATGTCGAGCACGCGTTCGGACGGCCGGCACAGGCGCGTGCCCAGTGGCGTACTCACCACCGGGCGATTGATCAGTACCGGATGGGCCAGCATCGCCTCGATCAGAACCGCGTCATCGGCGTCGCCCAGGCCGAGTTCGGCGTACAGCGATTCCTTCTGCCGGACCAGTTCGCGTGCCGGCACCTGCATCCGCGCCAGGGCTGCTTCCAGCGTGGCGCGGTCCGGCGGCGACTGCAGATAGTCGACGATGTGCGGCTCGATCCCGGCGTTGCGGATCAGGCCCAGCACGTTGCGCGAGGTGCCGCAGCGCGGGTTGTGCCAGAGGGTGGCCTCGCTGGCCATCAGAACCACTCCAGCAAGGCGAAGCCGACGCCGACATAGGTGGCCTTGTGGTTGTAGTCGATCAGGCTTTCGCCGTAACCGTCGAACACCTGCACGTGGCCGCGCAGCAGGTTGTTGATCGGGAAGCCCCAGTCGAACTGCAGCGAGCCGTGTGCGCGGTCGCCACCACGCAGCGAGTGGCGTGCGGTCAGCGACAGCTCGTGGCCGTTGCGGTTGTAGACCAGCAGGGCGTCGCCGCGACCGACGTAGTCCTCGATGTCGGCATTGTTGTCATCGGCCGCGTCCTCCTTGACCCGGTACCAGGGGCGCACGACGAAGGCCCAGTTCTCGCGGTCCAGGCCGACGTTGAGCATGACCCGGTTCCAGCTGCGCGAGAGCGGGTCGCCGCGGCCGTTGGACTGGTGGTTGAAGCTGATCCCGGTCATCCGCCCGTTCCAGCCGAGCAGGCTGTAGCTGTTGCGGAACAGCAGCATCACTTCCGGCTCGTAGTTGGTCTCGCGGAACGGGCGGGAGATCTCCGCGTTGTAGACCTGCCAGCGCGAGCTCTGGGTGTAACCGGCCCAGATGTCGCCGTTGTCGCCGAACAGGTTCTCCGCCAGCTTGGTCTTGAAGCTGATCTGGAACTTGGCTTCGATGTTGTCGAGGTGCTGCGGATCGGTGACGGTGTTGTTCGGGTTGGGCGAGCTGGGCGTCTCGTTGACGCTGCTGGTCCAGAAAGCGGGCAGCAGGTAGACCGGTTTGTACGCGCGGAACTGGAAGATGCCCAGCTTGGAGTCCCTGGCCAGCTCCCAGCGGCTGTCGAGCAGGGAGCCGCGGCCGGCATTGGCGATCGCCTCGCGCGCGGCGGCGTCGCTGGCCAGGTCGTCATGGCTGAACAGTTCGCTGGTGCGCTGGCGGGCGCGGTCGGCGGCGGTGGCATCGGCCGGCAACGCGGCGGCGCGCTGTTCGGCCCGGTCCTGCCTGACCTGCGCCTGGGCCTGGCGGGCGATCTCGTCGGCCTGTTGGGTCGGCTGAGCGACATGGCCATACACGGCGTCATAGCAGGCAAGGCGCAGGGCATCGGTGGCGATGGCCCGGCAGGCCTCGGCGGACGCGGGACGGGAGGTGATCTCCTGGGCAGCGACGGGCGCTGCGGCCATACTGCCGAGCAACATGCACCACAGGGGATTCAAGGGGGGGGAAGGGGACACGTCGGATCTCCCGAGGGGGGCGATGGGGCCGGCGGAAAGGTCAGACGAACCAGGCCAGCACGAACAGCCCGACCATGGCGAAGGCCAGGGCCAGCTTCAGCACCGTGCCGAGGAGCAGGCCCAGCCAGGTGGCAAGGCCGACGTGGGTGGCACGGCGCAGGGTCCGCGTATGCCACAGCTCGCCCAGCATGGCGCCGAGGAACGGCCCGGCCAGCAGGCCCACCGGGCCGAAGAACAGCCCGACCAGCGTACCCAGGGCCGCGCCCCAGATCGCGAGCGGCCCCGCGCCGACCCGCTTGGCTCCGGCCGCCGTGGCGATGAAGTCGGCGACCAGCGAAAGCAGGGTCAACAGCCCGAGCACGACCAGCGGAACGGCGCCGATCCGCTGGAAATCGCCAGCCCAGGCCGCCAGCAGCATGCCGGCGAAGACCAGCGGCAACCCCGGCAGCGCGGGCAGGACCACCCCCGCCAGTCCGACCAGGACCAGCACCGCGGCGAGGGTGTACCAGAACAGGGTGGGGTCCATCGGAACGTCCTTTTCCGGGGTGGCCGGCAAGTCCTTGCCATGATTGCATTTCCCCTGGACGAGGGGTAATTTTGGGGCCGCTGCGCTTGGCAAGGTCACCGGGAACCGTGGCCTGAGCGGTAGGTCCTGAGTGTGATGGTGTTGGTCCGCTCCATCGATGCACCTCGCGTACTCCTTGCAACCAGCCGCCGTGGCAACGGCGTAACCACCACCCAGCAAAGTTCGAGGAGTCAGCAGTAATGGCAGAGCGCGAGACGGGCACCGTGAAGTGGTTCAACGATGCCAAAGGATTCGGTTTCATCAGCCGCGAGAATGGCGAGGACGTGTTCGTCCATTTCCGTGCCATCCAGATGCAGGGCTTCAAGAGCCTGAAGGAAGGCCAGAAGGTCAGCTTCACCGTCGTGCAGGGCCAGAAGGGCCTGCAGGCGGACGCTGTCCAGGCCGCCTGAAGCACTGCTCCAACCGCTGTACACCGGAACGGCCCGCCAGCAGCGGGCCGTTCTTTTTTTCCGCCCGGCGTCCGGGTCAGCGGATCACGACCTTGCCGTTGACCACGCGCACGTAGGTGTTCTCCCGCACGCCGCCGAGGTCGTGCTGGTTGATCACCACGGTGCGGCCATCGTCCATGCGCACGTGGATGTCGTAGGTGTCGCCGGTGGTGCGGTTCTGGATCGCGTTGCCGGCCACGGCACCGGCGGCGGCGCCCGCGGCGGCTGACACGTTCTGGTTGCCCTTGCTGCCGCCGGTGTGCGCGGAGATCTCGTGGCCGGCCACCGCGCCGACGATGCCGCCGAGGATCGCGCCGGTCGCCGAAGGCGCGCTGCGCCCGGAGGGGATCACGTCGATCCGGGTGACCAGGCCGCAATCGGCGCAGCTGGCCTGCGAGGGATACGAGGTCGACGACGGATAGGAAGAGCCGTAGTTGGGCGAGGTGGTGCTGCATGCGGCCAGGGCCAGCATGCCCACTGCGGCCAGTCCGAGCATTCGAGGGGAGGGGGAGTGCTTCTGCATCATCATGACTTCTCCTGCTGACGGGGTGACGAACCGGGTCATGGAATCCGTGCGCAATGCGCCGGGATCATCCTCGGTGCGGGTGCGTGAATGCGGCGCCAACCAGCTGCGCACGGATGCGCAATGGATGCGGCGCCATCAGGATCGGTTCAGCGGAAGTCGCGGTGGCAGGCCTTGCAGTCTTCGCCGATCTGCCGGGTCAGCGCGGCCAGCTGGGTGCAGTCCGCCGGCGGGCTGGCCAACGCCTTGTCGACGGTCGCGCGCAGGTTGCTGGCGGCGGTGCCGAAACGGGTGTCGTCGCGCAGGTCCGGAAACGCGCTCTCGATATCGTTGGCGAGCATGCGCAGCGACTGCACGCGCGGAAGCGTGTCGCTGGTGGTGCAGCGGTTGGCCTTGGCGGCGCCTTCCAGCTCGCCGGACTGGTGCGCCATCACGTTCATCAGCGCGTCGGGGAACGGGTCCATGCGCGCCTGCAGCGCACGCAGCACCATCACCGTGCAGATCACGCCGACGACCAGGCCGACCAGGAAGAGGAACAGGTAGCGACCGGCGCTGCCGGGACGGGGCGACTGGCTGGCCATGCATGGGTTCCTGTGGTGGTGTGTACCGGATGATAGGTCGGCTGCGGCCGATCGCGCACCCCCGGTAGAATGCGCGCATGGATGCATCCGTTCTCGAACGTTTCGCCGGCGTCGACCGGCTGTACGGCCGTGGTTCCGTGGCATGGCTTTCGACACGGCGCGTGGCCGTGGTCGGCCTGGGCGGCGTCGGCTCGTGGGTGGTCGAGGCGCTGGCGCGCTCGGCGGTCGGTGCGATCGAACTGATCGATGCCGACGACCTGTGCGTGTCCAACACCAACCGCCAGCTGCCAGCGATCGCGGGCCAGTACGGCCGCAACAAGGCCGAGGCGATGGCCGAGCGTTGTCGCGCCATCAACCCGGCGATCGACGCACGGGCGGTGCCGGCGTTCCTCACCGGTGGCAACCTCGAGGAACTGCTCGGCGGCGGCTTCGACCTGGTGATCGACGCCTGCGACAGCTTCCGCACCAAGGTCGAGTCGATCGCCTGGTGCCGGCGGCGCAAGCAGCCGGTGCTTACGGTGGGTTCGGCCGGCGGCCGCATCGACCCGACCCTGGTCCGCGTGCGCGACCTCTCGCGCACCGAGCACGACGCGATGCTGGCGCTGGTGCGCAAGAAGCTGCGCGGCGAGTTCAATTTCCCGAAGAGCCCGCAGCGTTATTTCGGCGTGCCGGCGATCTATTCGCTGGAAAACGTCAAGTATCCGCAGCCCGACGGCAGTGTCTGCGGCCTGCGCCCGCAGCTGGGGGGCGACGCGGCGCTCAAGCTCGACTGCGGCACCGGGCTGGGTGCCGCCACCCACATCACCGGTGCGTTCGCCTTCGCCGCCGCCGGCAAGGCGCTGGAGATGCTGTTGAAGAAGCGCGAGGCCTAGGCCGCGACGGCAGGCAATCCGAACAGCCGTTCGGCATTGGCGGTGGTGGCCGCGGCGACCACCGCCGGATCCTCGGCGCGCAGTTCGGCCACGACGTGCAGCACGTGGCGCAGCCGCGCCGGCTCGTTGCGCTGGCCACGGATATCCGCATCGGGCTGGTCCGGTGCGTCGGTTTCCAGCAGGAGGAACTCCAGCGGCATGCCCGCGACCAGCCGCCGCAACCGCTGCGCGCGTTCGTAGCTGAGCGGTCCACCCAGTCCGACCATGAAGCCGAGTTGCCACAACTGCCGCGCCTGTTCGGGGCTGCCGGAAAAACTGTGGACCACGCCGCGCAGGTGCGATCCGTCGCCGACGCGGCGTATCGCGGCGATCACCGCGTCGACGGCACGGCGCGCGTGCACCACCACGGGCAGCCCGTGTTCGCGCGCCAGCCGCAGCTGGCCATCGAAATAGCGGGACTGCTCGGTCCGGTCGAGCCCGTCGACGAAAAAATCCAGCCCGCACTCGCCGATCGCCAGCGGGCGTTCGCGTGCGATCCAGCCGGCGAGTTCGTCCAGGTGCGCGGGCAGGTGTTCGGCCAGGAAGGTCGGGTGCAATCCATAGGCCGGGTACAGCCCGGGAGTGGCGCGGCAGACCTCGCGCAGTTTCGGCCAGCTGGCAGCGGTTACCGCCGGCACCACCTGCCGGTGGACGCCGGCGGCGCGGGCGCGGGCGATGACCTGCTCGCGGTCGGCGTCGAACTCCGCCGCATCGAGGTGGCAGTGGCTGTCGACGAGCTGCATGCCGGCGGTGATGTCAGTGCCGGGTATGGTCGGGCAGCGGCGGCGGATCCTTGCGTCGCTTCCAGTTGGCCAGCAGCAGGGTGCCCAGGCCGAACACGATTTCGTCGACGAACGGGATCGGGTCGGGCAACAGGATGCTGACCACGAAGGCCACGGCGGTGACCTTGAACAGGGTCGGGAACCGCAGGCCGCGCGCCCATTGCAGGAACGGCAGCAGCAGGGGGCTGGGCATCGGGCGGCTCGCTCGGGTGATGTGTGAAAACTATCACGGCTACAACATGTGCAAGGCTTCAATGCCGTCGCGGCTGTTCCGGTTCCTGTTCAGGTTTGCCATGATGGAATCCGCATCGAACGCCGCGGGACTCGCCCGCGAGGGAGCCAAGACCATGAAGCAAGCCACTACCGTATTGATCGCTGCCGGTGCCCTGCTGGTCGGAGGCATCGCGACTGCGGCCTACATGAACAATCGGGACAAGCAGCCGGAAGCGATCGTCGCGCCGGCCGATCCGGCGCTGGCCGACGACGATGCCGCTACCGCGGCCGGCGACGAACTGCAGGCCGGCGCGCTGCAGTACGCCGAGATCGTCAAGGTCGAGCCGGTGACCCAGAAGGAGAAGGTCTACGCCACCGTGATCGGCACCGAGCCGGTGCGCGAGACCACCCAGACCACCGTGCCCAAGGAAGTGTGCGAGGACGTGGTGGTCGAGGAACGCCTGCCGGAGAAGGACGGCAATGTCGGCGGCACCGTCGCCGGCGCCGTGATCGGTGGCCTGCTCGGCAACCAGGTCGGCGGCGGCAGCGGCAAGAAGGTCGCGACCGCGGCCGGTGCCGTGGCTGGCGGCGTGATCGGCAACCAGGTCGACAAGCGCCATGTCGGTGGCAAGGTCGTGAGCCGGACCGAGCGCCAGTGCCACACCGAGAACGCGGTGTCCGAGTCCAGCAAGGTGACCGGCTACAACGTGACCTACCGCAATGCCGACGGCACCACCGGCACCATGCGCATGGCCAGCAAGCCGGGCAGCCGGGTGGCGATGGGCGACAGCGACAAGGTCACCGGGTATGACGTGACCTACCGCTACAACGACCAGGAAGGCACGCTGCGCATGGACCAGAAGCCGGATACCGACCGCCTGCCGGTGGTGGACGGCAAGATCGTCACCTCCACCGCGGTGGTCGAAGTGCCGGAAGGCGCTACCCGCCAGTAACCGCAGTCCTGTCCCGCGGAAGAAAGGCCGGCCCAGCGCCGGCCTTTCTTTTTCCGGGCCGATCTCAGGGCTGATCTTTGTCGGGCTGGCTTTGTCGGGCTGGCTTTGTCGGGCGATTTATTGCGCTGCGCATTGCCCATCCCTCGGGTGGGGTCGATACAATCGCAACCATCCCGTCAGCGAGACCGTATCCACCATGGCCCTGTCCCCGTATGACCTGTTCGACGTGCGTTCCCTGCTCAGCGACGAGGAGCGTGCCGTCCAGGACGCGGTGGCGCGGTTCACCGACGAACGGGTGATTCCGATCATCGGCGACTGCTTCGACCAGGGCCGGTTCCCCAAAGAACTGGTGGCGGAAGTGGCCTCGCTCGGCCTGCTGGGTTCCTCGCTGCCCGAGGAATACGGCTGCGCCGGCCTCAACGCGGTCAGCTACGGGCTGATCTGCCAGGAACTGGAACGCGGCGACAGCGGCCTGCGCAGCTTCGTCAGCGTCCAGTCCTCGCTGTGCATGTACCCGATCTTCGCCTATGGCAGCGAGGAGCAGCGCCGCCGCTGGCTGCCGGACATGGCCGCAGGCAAGGTGATCGGCTGCTTCGGCCTGACCGAGCCGCATGGCGGCTCGGACCCGGCCAACATGAAGACCCACGCGCGCAAGGACGGCGGCGACTGGGTGATCAACGGCTCCAAGATGTGGATCACCAACGGCAACCTGGCCGACATTGCCATCGTCTGGGCGCAGACCGACGAGGGCATCCAGGGCTTCGTCGTCGAGAAGGACACGCCCGGATTCACCGCCCAGGAAATCAAGCACAAGATGAGCCTGCGCGCGTCGGTGACCTCGTCGCTGTTCTTCGACAACGTGCGGGTGCCCGATTCCAGCCGCCTGCCGAACGTGAAGGGCCTCAAGGGCCCGCTGGGCTGCCTGACCCAGGCCCGCTACGGCATCACCTGGGGCCCGGTCGGTGCGGCGATCGCCTGCCTGGACGAGGTGCTGGGCTATACCAAGGAGCGGATCCTGTTCGGACGCCCGGTCGCGGCCACGCAGAGCGCGCAGCTGAAGATGGCCGACATGGCCCGCCGGATCACCCTGGCGCAGCTGCTGGTGTTGCAGCTGGGCCGCCTCAAGGACGCAGGCACGATGCAGCCGCAGCAGGTCTCGCTGGCCAAGTGGAACAACTGCCGCATGGCCATCGACATCGCCCGCGAATGCCGCGACCTGCTCGGCGGCGCCGGCATCACCACCGAGCATGCGGCGATCCGCCACGCGCTGAACCTGGAGTCGGTGATCACCTACGAGGGCACCGAGACCGTGCACCAGCTGGTGATCGGCCGCGAGCTGACCGGGATCAACG
>JAGHZW010000055.1:40221-42578 GCA_017745195.1 Pseudoxanthomonas sp.
CCGCACAAGGAGCAGGCAACGTGATCACCGTGTACGGCATGTCCATGTCCGGCAACTGCTACAAGCTGCGCCTGCTGCTGGAACAGCTCGGGCGCGAGTACCGCTGGATCGAGGTCGACAGTGCGCGCGGCGGCACGCGCACTGCGGAATTTCTGGCGAAGAACCCCAACGGCAAGGTGCCGGTGATCGAGCTGGACGACGGCCGCGTGCTGGCCGAGTCCAACGCGATCCTGTGCTGGCTGGCCGAAGGCACCGGCTACCTGCCGTCCGACGCCTGGCAGAAGGCGCAGGCGCTGTCGTGGATGTTCTTCGAGCAGTACAGCCATGAGCCGTATATCGCCGTGGCCCGTTTCATCCGCGGCTGGACACCGGCCGATTCGCCGCGTCGCGCCGACCTGCCACGGCTGCGCGAGCGTGGTCACCAGGCGCTGGCGGTGATGGAACGGCACCTGCAGGCGGCCGACTGGTTCAGTGGCCCGGCCTACGGCATCGCCGACACCGCGTTGTTCGCCTATACCCACTGCGCCGCCGACGGTGGTTTCGACCTGGCCGCATACCCGCGTGTCGGCGACTGGCTCGCCCGCGTGCGCACCACGCCGGGCTTCGTGCCGATGCCCGACCTCGACGATGAAGCCCGCGCGCTGCTGGCTCTTCCGCACTGACCGCGACGACCCGAATGAACAACCCAGCCAGTGCCGCCCCGGTCATCCCTGCATGGAAGCGTGGCATCAACCGCGCCGAAATCTGCGACCGCAACTTCAGCGAGTTCGTCCGCGCCTGGGCCGGAACCCCGGCGCCGCGGCCAGGCGACGACCAGGCGATCCTGCCGGGCAGCGCGCTCGACGCGCGCGGCTTTCGCGAACTGTTCGAGTCCCAGCTGGTCAGCCGCCACCTGGACCTGATGGCGCGCGTCCTGCGCGTGCAGAACAAGGTCTTCTACACGATCGGCAGCAGTGGCCATGAAGGCAATGCGATGGTCGCGCGGCTCGCCCGGCATACCGATCCGGCGTTCCTGCACTACCGCTCCGGCGGCTTCATGGCCGAGCGCTTCCGCAAGCTGCCGGGCATGGACCCGGTGATGGATTCGGCACTGAGCTTCGCTGCCAGCGCCGAGGATCCTGCCTCCGGCGGCCGGCACAAGGTCTGGGGCAGCAAGCCGCTGTGGGTACTGCCGCAGACCTCGACGATCGCCTCGCACCTGCCCAAGGCACTGGGCACCGCGGTCGCGATCGAACAGGCGCGGCGCATCGGCCATGTATTGCCGGTGCCGGACGACAGCATCGCCATCTGTTCCTTCGGCGATGCCTCCAGCAACCACGCCACCGCGCAGACCGCGTTCAACGCCGCGGCCTGGACCGCTTACCAGGGCCTGCCGGCGCCGGTGCTGTTCGTCTGCGAGGACAACGGCATCGGCATCTCGGTGAAGACGCCCGACGGCTGGATCGGACGCAATTTCCGCGATCGTGCCGACCTCGACTATTTCCACGCCGACGGCCTCGACCTGGCGCACGGCTACGGCCAGGTGCAGGCGGCGGTGGAGCATTGCCGGCGCACGCGGCGGCCGACCTTCCTGCACCTGCGCACGACCCGGATCATGGGGCACGCCGGCACCGACTTCGAGGTCGAGTGGCGCAGCATCGAGGAGCTGTGCGCGGTCGAGGCGACCGACCCGCTGCTGCGCAGCGCGGCCATCGCGCTGGAGTCCGGCCTGATGTCGGTCGACGAACTGCTCGCGCTGTACGAGGACACCCGCAAGCGCTGCTTCGCCGCGGCGGAGGACGCCGATCGCCGGCCAAGGCTGGCCTCGCTGGCCGAAGTGGTCGCGCCACTGGCGCCGTACACGCCGGCGGCGGTGGCGAAGGAAGCCGCGCGGCCGGTGCCTGAAGCCGCGCGCGCGGCCGCGTTCGGTGGCGAGGAAAAACTGCCGGAAAAGCAGGCTCCGCGCCACCTGGCGATCCAGATCAACCAGGCCCTGCACGAGCTGATGGCCAAGTATCCGGAGACGTTGCTGTTCGGCGAGGACGTCGCCCAGAAGGGCGGCGTCTACACGGTGACCAAGGGCCTGCAGAAGGCGTTCAAGGGCGCGCGCGTGTTCAACACGCTGCTCGACGAGACCATGATCCTCGGCCTGGCCCAGGGTTACGCCAACATGGGCATGCTGCCGCTGCCGGAGATCCAGTACCTGGCCTATTTCCACAACGCCTGCGACCAGATCCGCGGCGAGGCGGCCAGCCTGCAGTTCTTCAGCAACGACCAGTACCGCAACCCGATGCTTGTGCGCATCGCCGGCCTCGGCTATCAGCGCGGTTTCGGCGGCCATTTCCACAACGACAACTCGATCACCGAGAACATCGCGA
>JAGHZW010000055.1:42643-43540 GCA_017745195.1 Pseudoxanthomonas sp.
GCGACCGTCGACAAGGCGTTGGCTGGTGCCGCTCAACGAGGCCTTCATCGTCGGGCAGGCGCGCAGCGCCAAGCGGATCCTGGTCGTCGACGAAGGCCGGCGCAGTGCCGGTGTGGGCGAGGGCGTGATCACCGCGATTGCCGAAGGCGGCTACCGCGCACGGCCATTCGGGCGCGTGGTCGGTGCCGATACCTACACGCCGCTGGCCGGGGCGGCGTTCCTGGTGATTCCGGGCGAGGACGACATCGTCGCCGCGGCGAAGGAACTGGCCGGTTGAGGGACGCCCGCGCATCCGCGCAGGCTTTTGCAGTTGCCGTTCCCCGTCCCGGCGAAACGCTCCACCACGACCGAATGGCTGGTCACGTCGGGGGGCGCCGGGACGACGGCTTCCCGTTTGCATGGAGCCGTCTTCACCTGCCGCCCGCATCCCCCTGCCTAGCATCCATGGATCCCACCCACGGAGCACGGCCATGGACAAGCGCAAGGTCGCGGTATTCGTCGGCAGCCTTCGCCAGGGTTCGTTCAACCGGCAGCTGGCCCACGCGCTGGAGCGGCTGGGCGAGGACCGACTGCAGTTCGACCATGTGCGGATCGGCGAGTTGCCGTTCTACAACCAGGATTTCGACGGCGATTATCCGGCCGCGGGCGTGGCGCTGAAGGAGCAGATCCGCGCGGCCGATGCGGTGCTGTTCGTGACCGCGGAATACAACCGCTCGGTGCCGGGTGTGCTCAAGAACGCGATCGACCTGGCCTCGCGACCCTACGGCGACAGCGCCTTCGCCCGACTGCCGGCCGCGGTCATCGGTGCGTCGGTCGGCGCGATCGGCACGGCGATGGCGCAGCAGCACCTGGCCGTAGCCGTGCGCCAGGTCGAGGCCGTCGGCGTGGAAATAGTCG
>JAGHZW010000056.1 GCA_017745195.1 Pseudoxanthomonas sp.
GCCCGACTACGCCAAGTGGCTGCTGGACGATCCGCGGGTCAACTTCGCCATCTCCAATACCGGCCGCGAAGCCGGCATCGCCCACCTCGGCATCCAGGCCGGCGACGCCGATGCGCTGGCCGAGCTCGGCCGGCGCCTGGACGCCGCCGGCGGCACCGTGCTGCCGGAAGAGGCCGCCACCTGCTGCTACGCGCGCTCGGACAAGTTCTGGACCGAGGATCCGCAGGGCACGCGCTGGGAGACCTTCCACACCTTCGGCGAGGCGACCACGTATCACGCCAGCGGCGACGCGAGCTGCGCGACCGGCGGTGCGAGCTGCACGCCCGCGCACCCCGAGGGCGCATCTGCCGCCACGCCCGCTGTGATTACTGCCGCAGACGGCAAGGCATCCGGCTGCTGCACGCCCGCCTCCGGCTGCTGCTGAGGGTCCGCGATGAGTCCGCATCGTCACCGCGTGCTGTTCCTGTGCACCGGTAACTCCGCGCGCAGCGTCCTGGCCGAGGCCACGCTGCGCGCGTGGGCCGGCGCGCGCTTCGAGGTCTTCAGTGCCGGCAGCCAGCCGACCGGCCGGATCAATCCGTTCGCGCTGGCGCAGCTGGAGGCCGAAGGCATCCCGACCACCGGCCTGCGCAGCAAGTCGTGGGACGAGTTCGCCACGGCCGGCGCCGCGCCCATGGACCTGGTCGTCACCGTCTGCGATGCCGCGGCGGCGGAAACCTGCCCGGTCGTGTTCGGCGATTTCCTGCGCGCGCACTGGGGCCTGCCGGACCCGGCCGCCGTCGAAGGCAGCGACGACGACAAACGCGAGGCATTCCGCCAGGCGCACCGCATCGTCAAGGCGCGGCTGCTGGCCCTGCTCGCGCTGCCCGCGCAGACGTGGAACGACTGCGCCGCGCTCAAGGAGGCGCTGGACCGGATCGGCTTCGTCCAGCCCGGAGACGACGACGACGGCGACGGAGCGACCACGCATGGATGAGGTCGCCGCGCCCGCGCCGCGCATGGGTGGATTCGAACGCTGGCTGACCCTGTGGGTCGCGCTGTGCATTGTCGCCGGCACCGCGCTCGGCCACGGCTTCCCGGCCGCGTTCGCGCGGCTGGGCACGATGGAAGTGGCGAAGATCAACCTGCCCGTCGCAGTGCTGATCTGGCTGATGATCGTGCCGATGCTGCTGAAGGTCGACTTCGGCGCGAT
>JAGHZW010000057.1 GCA_017745195.1 Pseudoxanthomonas sp.
GTCACCGCGCGCAAGCAGTTCGCGCCGACGATCGTCTCGCCCAACACCCAGCTGGCTTCATTTGCGCCTGTGGTGTTGCTCCAGGGGCATGCGCCAAGTATTTCGGTGAACTCTGCCGCTTTCGACGGTGGCGTGTCGCGTACGGACCTAGACGACGACCTCGAGCGCTTGGAGGCGGAGCTTGAAGAGCTGGCACGGTCATCCTGGGACGTGAGGGAAACTGACGATGGCCGCTAAGCTCTCGATCGCGGAACTCCCGCCACCGCGGCTGCAGTTCGGTGGCGCCTCTGCTACCACGGAACCAAAGGTTGGACTGCTGCAGGCCGGCCCGTTCGACCTTCGTTTCGGCTCGGCGAGGGGATCGCGGATTCACGTCGGGATCATTGGTGTCCCGGCCCAAGTCGAAGGAACGCGACGCTGGCTTGAGCGAACCGAAAGCGGTTTGCCGGCCGTAGGGGACTCGTCGTTGCTTAATCGACCGTTCCCAGGCTTCTCGGAAATCTTCCGCAAGGAACTCGTTGTTCCGGATGTCTCGATCATCGAGCTGGACGACGGCCAGACCGGCCCGCTGGCGCGGGCGCTGGAAATGACGCCCTATGCTGGGTTTCAGAGTGTCGTCGATGCCTATGATGAGGGATTGCGGCGTCTAGCGGCTCGCGACGTCAATCGTCCCGACATCGTACTGATTTGTATACCGGATGCGGACCGCGCGCTGCTGCGCGAGGTGGAGCGCGCAGCGACGGAGGCGGAGGTAAGTACCGTCAAAGCGTTCCGGCAAGCCAACAAGGCCGTGCAGTTGGATTTATTCGCCGTCATGGATGAGGTCGAGCAGACAGCCGAAGACCTTTTAAAGCGTGATCTGAGGCTCGCGATTAAGGCGCGCGCGCTTAAGCATCGAATCCCGATCCAGTTGGTGCGCAGCGCGCTGATCGAGGACGGGTTACGCACTCAAGATCCCGCTACGAAAGCATGGAATGTATCGGTCGGCATCTACTACAAGTCCGGCGGGGTGCCGTGGCGCTTGCCTCCTCAGGGGCCTGACACCTGCTTCGTTGGAGTGAGCTTTCACCATTTTCGCACTACGCGCCGCGCGATGGTTCGGTCGAGCCTGGCTCAGGCGTTCTCCAGCGACGGCGAGGGTTTCGCGATTCGCGGAGAGGGTGTCCCGGTGGAATCAAATCAAGGAAGGAACGTCCACCTGACGGAAGCTCAGGCCTACACGCTGGCGACCGGCATCGTTGCGGAGTACACCCGTCGAACCGGCCGCCCGCCCTTGCGCGTTGTTCTCCATAAGACGTCATTCTTTGACCAGGCAGAGC
The DNA here is from genome assembly GCA_017745195.1 of Pseudoxanthomonas sp. GTDB lineage: Bacteria > Pseudomonadota > Gammaproteobacteria > Xanthomonadales > Xanthomonadaceae > Pseudoxanthomonas. Next base: position 1,320 of record JAGHZW010000057.1, read on the forward strand.
TGGCGGGGCTCCAAGCTGCCCTTTCCAACATCCCATTAGTCTCGATGGTGACGTTGGTCCCGAGTGCGTTCCGCCTGCTCAGGTATGGCATGTACCCCCCTAAGGTGGGCACTGTCGCGCGCGTAAACGATGCCCGGGCCTTTCTCTTCACTTCTGGCTTCATGCCGGAGCTGGGTACGTATCCGGGACCCCACGTCCCGCAGCCGTTCGAAGTGCGCTGCCTGGGCGCAGACGAACCGCTTATGGCCGCTCAAGACGTACTCAACCTCACGCGGATGAACTGGAATACGGCGGACATCCGGGGAAAATGGCCCGTGTCGCTATCGTTCGCGCGAAGGGTCGGCGGAATTTTGGACGAGTTCGGTGATGACGAGCTTATCGAGTCTTCATTCCGCTACTTCGTTTGAATCCCTCCGGAAAGCTGGACGGCAGGCTGCCTGTGGTGCTGACCGTTGAGGAAGTGGCCTCCACCTTGGGACAGATGGTCGGGTTATCTGCGCTCATGGCCCATCTGCTCTATGGCGC
>JAGHZW010000058.1:0-474 GCA_017745195.1 Pseudoxanthomonas sp.
CAACCTGCTGCACTTCGGCATGGTGATCGTCGGCCTCGACTACGGCCACGTCGGTGCTCAGGATCGTGCCGTCGGCGTCACGCACCAGCCACTGCACGCCCTTGCCGTCGCCGGCGTCGAAGCCGAAGCCGTAGGCGCCCTGGTTGCCGTCGACATGCAGGGTCAGCCGCTGCGCGCCGGCGATGGCCTGGTGGGCCACGACCTCGACGTCGCCGCCGGCCTTCTTCTCCAGGAATACCTCCGCGCCGTCGCCTTGGCGGCGCACGCCGAGGAAGTACCAGTGGGTATCGCCCTGGAACGCGGCCAGGCCGGCGGCCACGCCCGGCGCCGGCAGCTCCATCGCCGTGCTGGCCTCGAACACCTGGTGCTGCTGGCGGCGCGCATAGAACGCCGGGTTGACCTTCGAATCCAGGCCCTCGGCCAGCGGGTGGATCGCCAGCCAGCCCGGGCGCGCGCTCGGCCTGGACGAGGAGG
>JAGHZW010000058.1:484-1874 GCA_017745195.1 Pseudoxanthomonas sp.
CGCGCCTGCACGCGGCCGAGGACCTCGCCGAAGCACGCAGCCTGATGTCACGGCTGGGCGAGGGCGATTCGATCATCACCCGCAGCGGCGAACGCCTCGCGGCCGGTGTTGTAGTGGTCCACGCCGTAGTTGCGGCTGGCCAGGAAGGTCGCCCACCAGCTGCCGTCCGGTCCCTGCACCAGGTCGGCATGGCCGGCGTTGGTGATCGGCAGCGCGCGTTTCGGGTCCAGGTCGCGCTGGGTCAGGATCGGGTTGTCCCTGTTCGGCTCGTAAGGACCCCACACGTTGCGGCTGCGCAGGACCACCTGCGAATGCTGCGGACCGGTGCCGCCCTCGGCATCGCTGAGGTAGTACCAGCCATCGACCTTGTAAAGGTGCGGGCCTTCGATCCAGATCGGGTTCTCTTCCGGCTTGACCCCGCCATCGATCAGCACCTTGCGCGGGCCGAACGGCTTCTTGCTGGCGATGTCGATTTCCTGCAGCCAGATCGCGCGGTGGCCGTCGTAGCGCACCGGCACTTCGGGTTCGTCGTTGTTGAGGATGTAGGTCTTGCCGTCGTCGTCGAAGAACAGCGACGGATCGATGCCGCCGATCCCCGGCAGCCAGAACGGATCGAGGCCCGATGCGCGCTGAACGGTGGCGGTGACGATGAAGTTGCCACCGGCATCGACCGAGGTGTTGGCCACGTAGAAGGTGCCGTCGTGGTAGCTGATCGCCGGCGCGAACACGCCGCGCGACATGCCCAGGCCGTCGAAGTCCAGCTGCCCGGGCCGGTGGATCGCGTTGCCCACCTGCTTCCAGTGCACCAGGTCCTCGCTCTCGAACACCGGGATGCCGGGGAAGAAGGCGAAGGTCGAGGCCACCAGGTAGAACTTGCCGTTGGCGGCGGTCACGCTGGGATCGGAGTGGAAGCCCGACAGCACCGGGTTGCGGAAGCTGCCGTCCGGCAGCGGCGCCTCGAAGGCGGCATCGCGGCCGGTGTACTCGAACCAGTCGAAGTACACCGGCGCCAGGTCGGAGCCGCTGGCCGCAGCAGTCGCGGCAGCCGGGGCGGCCGGTGCAGCCGGCTCCCTGCCGCAGGCGGCCAGCAGCAGCGCGGCGACGCCGGCGGCGAGGATGCGGGCGGCGGTACCCGGGCGGGTCCGGCGTGTGTTGCGCTTGCTCATCGATACATCCCCTCTTGGATGGCGTTCGTTACCAGTCCCACATCGAGCCGTCTTCCAGCCGCGCGATCGGCAGCTGCTTGGGCGAGTACGGGTACTTCGCCGCCAGCTTCTCGTCGATGTCGACGCCGATACCGGGGGTATCACCCACGTACAGGCGGCCGGCGCGCAGCGCGTAGTCGTGCGGGAAGACTTCGTCGGTCTCCTCGGTGTGGAACATGTATTCC
>JAGHZW010000059.1:0-1866 GCA_017745195.1 Pseudoxanthomonas sp.
CAGGCCTATGGCAGCGAGCGCCTGCTGCGCGCGCCGCTGCGCGGCGACAGTGCGGTTCTTGAAGCTGCTCACGAACAGCTGCGTGCCATCGATCAGCGGCGCGCTGTCGACGTCGGCCATGCGCTCCAGCTCGGTGCGGCCGTCCGGAGTGCCGACGGTCTGCTGCCACAGCACGCGGCCGTCCTGCAGCGCCAGCGCACTGAGGGTGCCGTCGTCATTGCCGGAAAACAGCACCCCCGGCGCCCACGCCAACGGCGCGTTGCCGCGGATCGTCAGCGCCGGCAGTTCATGCTCGCTGAACCAGCGACGCTCGCCATTGGCCGCGTCGAACGCACTGATGCGCCCGTCGTTGCTGCGCACGTAGACCGTGCCCTGCGTGATCAGCGGGGCGGCGATGACCTCGCTGGTGACCTTGGCGCGCCAGCGCTCGCTGCCGCTGGCGGCGTCCAGCGCGATCACGTCGCCGGCCAGACTGCCCACCACTACCAGCCCTTCGCCGGCGCCGGGACCACCGGCCAGGCGCAGCGCCTCGTCCTTCTTGCCGCGGAACTGCCAGACCTCGCGGCCGGTCTGCAGGTCGAGCGCGGTCACGCGGTCTTCGGCGGCCGCGGCAAATACGCGACCGTCCAGCACGACCGGGCCCTGCCGGGCGCCGATCCGGCGTTCGCCATCGCCCAGATTCGCCGACCAGATCTTGGACGGATGTGCGGTCGCCTGGAAATCGACCAGTTCGGCCGGTTCGGCCGCCTTCTTGGCCGCCGCGTCCTTGCCGGCGAACCAGCCCTTGACCGTGCTGCAGCCGGACAGCGCCATCACCACCAGGCCGGCGGCCAGCACCGGACGAAGCATGTGCATGCGTGCCATGTCAGATCGCCTCCGCCGGCTCGGGAATCTCGCCACCGGCTTCCTGCAGCTTCAGCTCGACCCGTCGACGCGCGGGCGAGGCCACGTCGGTGGCCGCCAGCGCCTTGGCATAGGCATCGCGGGCTTCATCGCGCTTGCCGGTTGCCAGCAGCGCGTCGCCACGCAGCTCCAGCCCGGCGCTGCCGGTATCGCCTTCCAGCACCTTGACCGCTTCTTCCGGCTTGCCGGCCGCGTTGTGGATCTGGGCCAGCCGCTCGTTGACGACCGGTTGCAGCGACGGCTCGGCGTGGATGCCGCGCAGCGTCGTGATCGCATCTTCCGGCTTGCCCGCCTCGACCTGGGACTTGGCCACGCGCAGCGCAGCCAGCGTGGCGTAGGTGCCCTTCTGACCGGCCAGCAACGCGCCGGCCTTGTCGACGGCACCGGCGTCGAGCTGCTTGATCGCCTCGGCATAGGCCGTATGGGCCTGCTGCTGCTGTTGCGCCTGGTGGAGGCTCCACCAGCGCCAGCCATAGATCGCGGCGATGCCCAGGATCAGCCCGCCGAAAATGCCCAGCGCATTGTTGCGCAACCACGAACGGACGCGTTCGCCCTGCTCGTGCTCGTCAAGAAGGTCGTCGATTGCCATGCAGTTCCCTGCCCCGCGCGAGAGCCGGCGGGGTCTTGCTGTCCCAGTGGAGTACCGGCCGGCGCCGGTTATTCGGCAGCGGTGACGGAACCGTCAGAGGATACCGCAAAGCGGGCGACGTTCGCCCGCTGGTACGGCGTCGTGTCCACGATACTGCCCGCTTGCTGAACGCGTACCACCGAGGCATTGCCGAGCACCACGCGACCGACGGCGGATGCGTCATAGCTGCGGCTGTCGCCCGCACGCATCAGCCCCTGCTCCAGCGTGCCGCCATCCCGGCCGGCAACCTGCATCCAGCTCTCGCCGGTGAACTCCAGCACGAGCTTTTCGGTATTCGCCACCGGGGCGCGGTTCACCGGGGCGGCCCCGGTAAT
>JAGHZW010000059.1:1932-2494 GCA_017745195.1 Pseudoxanthomonas sp.
TAGCGGTTGCCGAGGGCGCGGTTCACCGGAGCCAGCGAGGCCATGTAGGGCGCACCGGCCTCGGCTTCGCGGGCTTCGCCGGCAATGCCGGCCGACGGCGTGGCAGGCCGCGCGGATTCGATCGGCGATGCGGCCGGGGTAGCTTCCGCAGGCACCGCATCGAGCGAGGCGGTGGCCGGGGGGGCGTCACTGAAATGGGATCGGGTCGCCAGCCACACCGGCACGGCGATCGCCGCGGTAATGACCACGTACACCGCGCGACGGGCGGTGCTCTCCATGAGCCGCTGGATGCGCGGCGTGTGCGCGTGGCTCACCAGGTCGACCGGCGCGGCGGGCGCGACTTCCACGTCCAGGAACGGCTCCACGTCGACCCCGAGCAGGCGCGCGTAGCTGCGCAACTGCCCGCGCACGAACACGCTGGCGCCGATGACCTGCCAGCGGCCGTCCTCGAGCGCGCCGACGACATGCACCGGCATGCGCAGGCGGGTCGCGACTTCCTGCAGGCTCAAGCCGGCCGCGTTGCGCGCTTCGCGCAGGCGCGCACCGCATCCCTGCGCCTGTC
>JAGHZW010000060.1:0-673 GCA_017745195.1 Pseudoxanthomonas sp.
GCGTGCGCAGCACCGCGCTGTCGTAGCGGCGCTCGCCGGCGGTGGCCTGCAGCGCGGCCAGCAGCACCAGCACGCCGGCGGCCAGGCTGAAGCCCATCACCAGCTGCACCGCCTGGGCGACGCGTTCGATCACTTCGCGCACCCGCTGCAGGATCGCGTCGATCTCCAGCACCGAGACGTTGGGGAATTCGCGCGTGACCGGCGCCAGCATCGCGGTGCGCCCGGTCGGCAGGTGGAAGCTGGAGATCAGGCTGTACGGTGCATCGCCGACCGCGCCGGCATTGAGCAGCAGGAAGAAGTTGACCCGGAACGAATCCCAGTCGGCCTTGCGCAGGCTGGTCACGGTGAAGGTGCGCTGCTGCTCGCCCAGCTGCAAGGTGACCGTGTCGCCAAGGCCGATGCCGTAGCGCTCGGCCCAGCGCTGCTCGACGGAGGCTTCGGCCGCGCTGCTGTCGGCCGTCCAGAAGCGGCCGGCGGTGAGCGCGTTGGCCGGCGGGAACGTATGCCGCCAGGAGAAGTTGACCGGGCGGTTGGAATCGTCGCCGTCGTCGCGATCGGCCTGCTCGGGATCGCGCTGTGGTGCACGGCCATTGATCGCGACCAGCCGGCCGGTGCCGAACGGCTGCAGGTCAGGATCGACCACGCCGAGGTCGTGAGGCAAACATGAGGAAGT
>JAGHZW010000060.1:716-1799 GCA_017745195.1 Pseudoxanthomonas sp.
CGCCCCGGCCTGGTCGCGCTGCACGTTGAGCAGGAAGTGGTTCGGCGTGTCCGGCGGCAGCCGGTCGCGCCATTCGCCGAGCAGGCCCGGGCCGACGACCGCCAGCAGCAACAGCGCGCACAGCGACAGCGACAGTCCGATCAGTTGCACCACCGCCAGCGCGCGGCGCCGGGTCAGCGCGGCCAGGCCCAGTTTCCACGCGCCGCGCGTGTGCGCCTGCACCCGGCGCAGCAGCCACAGCAGTGCCGTGCCGGCCAGCGCGGCCAGGATCGCCAACGCGCCCAGCCCGCCCAGGACCCAGGTCGCGAGTTGCAGGTCGCCGGTGGCATTCACCGCCAGCGCCACGGTCGCTGCGAGCGCGGCCAGGTAGGCCAGCAGCGAAGCCGGCGGCAGCGCGGCGAAGCTGCGGTTGAGCACCCGCATCGGCGGCACACCGCGCAGGCGCAGCAACGGCGGCAGGCCGAAGCCGAGCAGGAGCAGCAGGCCGATGCCCGCGCCGCTGAATACCGGCGCAGCCTGCGGCAACGGCAGGCGCGCGGGAACCAGGCTGCCCAGCGCTTCGACCAGGGCCATCTGCGCGAGCATGCCGATGCCGATTCCGAGCGCGCACGCCGGCACCGCCAGCAACAGCAGCTGCAGCGCCAATGCCGAGAGGATGTCGCGCTGGCGTGCGCCCAGGCAGCGCAGCACCGCAACCGTGTCGATGCGGCGCAGGGCGAAGCGGTTGGCCGCCAGCGCGGTGGCCACGCCGGCCAGCAGCACCGCCAGCAGGGCGGACAGGGCCAGGAAGCGCCCGGCCCGGTCGAAGGAACTGCGCAGGCCGCGTTGCGCGTCCTCGATCGTCACCAGCCGCAAGCGCCCGTCCAGTTGCGGCCGCAGCCACTGCCGGAAACCGGCGATCGCGTCCGCGTCGCCGGCGAACATCAGCTGGAACGAAGCGCGGCTGCCTGGGCCGAGCAGGCCCGCACTGTCGACATCGTCGCGATTGACCAGCAACGGTGGCGCCATCTGCAGCAGTTCGCCGGATGCGTCCGGCTCGGCCAGCAGTACCCGCGCGCGATCCTCTACCAGGTCTACGACGTC
>JAGHZW010000061.1:0-486 GCA_017745195.1 Pseudoxanthomonas sp.
TGCAGCGGTGGATCCAGCAGCAGCAGGCGCCGATCGCCGCCGCAGCGCCGGCATTGCCGCAGGCGACGATGGACGCGGTCGCCCGGCTCTACGAACAGGACATCCGTCCCTACGTGCACCAGCGCTGGTAAGACCCATGGCTGGAACGCAGCCGGAGAGGGGCGTGAACGGCGAAGTCGATGCCGACGAGCGCTGGATGCGCCATGCCTTCGCCTTGGCCGAGCACGCCGAGCAGGCCTTCGACGAGATCCCGGTCGGCGCGGTGCTGGTCGGCGCCGATGGCCAGCTGCTGGGCGAGGGCTGGAACCGGAACATCGTCGACCACGATCCGACCGCGCACGCGGAGATCGTCGCGATGCGCGAGGCCGGCCGCCGGCTGGGCAACCATCGTCTGGTCGGCGCCACGCTCTATGTGACCTTGGAGCCCTGCGCGATGTGCGCCATGGCGATGGTCCATGCACGCGTAGCGCGGGTGGTGTCCAGCGC
>JAGHZW010000061.1:535-1575 GCA_017745195.1 Pseudoxanthomonas sp.
ATGCCGAAACGGCAGCCCATCGGCGCCACCGATCCCAAGACCGGCGCCTGCGGCAGCGTGTTCGACCTGCTCGGAGACCCGCGCCACAACCATCGCGTGGCCGTCCGCGGCGGCGTGCTCGGCGAGGAGGCCGGGCGCCGGCTGAGCAACTACTTCCGGGCCAAGCGCGGCCGGCCGCTGCTGTAGCGGTCCGCGCTCAGGCCGCCGGGCGCTTCCGCGGGCGGTGGTCCATTTCCTCGTTGATCGCGGTCACCGCCAGCGCCGACTCGCGGGCCAGCAGCAGGCTGGCCGCGAACATCGACAGCACGCCGATCGAGGCCAGCCAGATCGGCAGCGAACCGAGGCGATGGCCGGTGAAGGAATCGACCGAAACAGTCAGGCTGGTGCCGACGAAGCAGCTGATCGCCGCGTACAGCAGCTGGCCGGCGCGCAGGATGTTGAGGCTGCGCTGGCGCTGCAGGGCGATGCGCCGCTCGTACATCGCGCGTTCTTCCTGGTCTTCGACATCGGCCAGTTCGCGCAGCAGGGTGCGGGCGCGGTCGATGATGCGGGCCAGGCGGTTGTTGGCCGACAGCAGCAGGGAGGCGGTGGCGGTGAGGAAGAACGCCGGCGCCAGCATCGCGGCGAGCATGGCGTGGATGTTCGAGGAGTCCATCAGGCGGCCAGTGCGGAGGGCTGCGTTATCATGCCAGCCCATACGCGGCTGGCAAGCGCGCAGCACAGGACAGCGAGGACGCATGGCCATTGCAGCAGGACAGGATCGCCTGATCTGGATCGACCTGGAGATGACCGGTCTGGACACCGGCGCCGACTCGATTCTCGAGATCGCCACCGTGGTCACCGATTCGCAGCTGCAAGTGCTGGCCGAAGGCCCGGAACTGGCGATCGCCCATCCGCTGCCGGTGCTGGAGGCGATGGACGAGTGGAACCGCAACCAGCACGGCCGGTCGGGCCTGTGGCAGCGCGTGCTCGACAGCGACGTGACCCTGGCCCTGGCCATCGGCTACTGGGTGGGCACGCGCAAGCTGCGCGGGTTCACC
>JAGHZW010000062.1 GCA_017745195.1 Pseudoxanthomonas sp.
GCTGCACGTAGTCGCCACCTGACAGGAACAGGTAGCGCTTGCCGTCCTCGCCGCACGGATCGACGCCGGGCGGCAGCGCGTCCAGCAGGGCGCCGTCGAAGGCATGGCCGGCGAAGCGCGCATCCAGCTGCTGCGTGTCCACGCAGCACAGGTGCGCACGCAGGCCGTCGGCCTGCATCCGCCGCGCCAGCGCGGCCGTGTCGGAACCGAACAGGGGGGTCAGCAGTTCCCAGCCTGCCGCGGCCAGGCGCTGTTCGCGGTACGCGCGGATGTCGGCCAGGAACAGGTCGCCGAAGGCGGCGGTGCGCAAGCCGGGCCAACGCGCCGCGGCCTCGGCCAGCGCCCGCGTCATGGCCCCGTCGTAGGTGGCGTTGTCGCACTGCGCGGGGATCGATGCCTCGAGCAGCGGCAGTCCGGCGGCGGCGGCCTGCGCATGCAGCACATCCACCCGGATGCCCTGCATCGACGCGCGTGCGTACTCGCGGGTCACCGTGGTCAGTAGCCCCACCACTTCGACGTCGTCACGCTGGCGCAGCGCGTGCAGCGCCCAAGCCGCGTCCTTGCCGCCGCTCCAGGCGAGCAGTACCCGGGTCGCGGCCATCAACCGTGACTGACGTTGCGCAGTTCCCAGTGGCTGCCGGCGAGCAGGCGCAGGCGGTGCTTGAGGATGTCGCCCGGCACGGTGGTCAGCACGATCAGGTCGATCGTCAGGGTGCGCTGCTCGCCGCTGACCTGCGCGTGCGGATCGGTCACGCCCAGCGACGGGTCGACCTCGTCCGGCTCGGGCTGGAGCGCGCGCCAGCGTTCGAACAACGCCGTGGTGCGCAATGCGTCCTGCAGCTGTTCGGCGAACACCTCGGCGCTGTGCGCATGGAACGAGAGCGAGGGCTCGCTGCCGCGCGCCTGCGCGGGATCGGGCAGGCGGATGTGGTACCGGACGGTCATGGGCGCGCTCCGCGGTGGCAATGCATCAATCTAGCAGCCGCCTGGCGCCGTACGCGGTGTTCTGCTTCATGTTCAACCTGGCCGCGCTGTTC
>JAGHZW010000063.1 GCA_017745195.1 Pseudoxanthomonas sp.
GCCTGCTTGCGTCCGTGAATACCCTGATGTTGGCGGGTGTTGTCGGTCCGATGGTGGCAACAGGAATTACCGGCAATGCGGGCATGATGAATCTTTTATGGCTCGCCGTTCCTGTTATCGCTATCGGGATCATTGTTTGGCCGTTGGGCCTGTTCATGGTCAGGGGCTCTCGCGCTTGACCATTCAAGCCGACATTGTTTCGCGCCCAGCCTAAATCCCGATATCGGGATCCGATGCGCGGATCAGTCGGGGATTCGGTGAGGCATAGAGGGTTGCAGGAAGCGGCGCGGTTGCACATCCACATCAAGGAAGAATCCATGCGTTTTCTGACACTGCTCGTCATCGCGATTTCCCTGTCCGCCTGTTCCAGCGTGCCGGCCAACGAGCGCGGCTGGATCGAGCCGGTCGATGCGGTGCGGGCGGCCAATGACGACCCGGCTTATGGGGTGCGCGGGGATTTCGTGCTTACGGTCAAGGCGCTGGCGTCCTATCCCGAGCGCTCCTTCCTCAACTCGGAGACCGACTACCGCGACCAGCGCAACCTCACCGTGCGCATGCCGACCTCGATCGTGCCGGAACTGGAACAGCGACTGGGCGTGCGCTTCGCCGACCTGAAGAACCGCAGGATCGTCGTGACCGGCCTGGCGAAGCGCGCGCGCATCGACTTCCTCGAGGATGGTCGTCCGAGCGGCAAGTACTACTACCAGACCCATGTCCGGGTCGACAGCCCGACCCAGGTCCGGTTCGCGGAGTGAGGGCACACCGATGAAGCAGTCGCTCGGCCTGGTTTCCCTCGTCGTCCGCGAGTACGACGAGGCGCTGGCGTTCTTCGTCGGCACGCTGGGCTTCGAGCTGGTCGAGGACACCTTCGTGCCCGAGCAGTCCAAGCGCTGGGTGGTGGTCTCGCCGCCCGGGGCCCGCGAGTCGCGGCTGCTGCTGGCGCGCGCCTCGACGCCGGAGCAGGTGGCCCACGTCGGCGCGCAGACGGGAGGGCGGGTGTTCCTGTTTCTCTACACCGA
>JAGHZW010000064.1 GCA_017745195.1 Pseudoxanthomonas sp.
GGTGGAAGCGGGCATCACCGACTTCTGGCGCAAGTACGTCGGCCTGGACGGCGCGCGCTGGCAACCGCCGCGTACCGGCTACGTGCACTTCGGCTGAGGCCGTCGCGCGGGCTGCGCGGGGTCCTAGAGAGCGGACACCGCCGCTGCCATGCGTTCGACCGCCTCGACCAGCAGCGGACGCGGCATCGCGAAGTTCAGCCGGACATGGCCTTGCCCGCCTTCGCCGCATTCGCCGCCGTCGGTCAGCGCGACCTGCGCAAGGCGGAAGAACAGGTGCGGCGCGCTGTCCAGCGGCAACGTACGGCAGTCCAGCCACGCCAGATAGGTGCCCTGCGGCGCGATGTAGCCGACCTGCGGCAGGCGCTCGCGCAGCAGCCGGCCGAGCAGGTCGCGGTTGCCCTGCAGGTAGGCCAGCACCTCGTGCAGCCAGGCGTCGCCCGCGCTCCAGGCCGCGGTGTGCGCGACCACGCCCAGGGTGGCGGTGCTGTTGCCGGCGAAGTGGCCGATCTCGCGCCAGTGCTGCAGGTCCGCCGCGCGGGTAAAGACCAGCTGCGCGCATTTCAGCCCGGCCAGGTTCCAGGCCTTGGACGCGGATACCGCGGTGATCGCCTGCCGGGCGGCGGCTTCGGAGACGGTGGCGTAAGGCACATGGCGCTGGCCGGCGTAGACCAGCGGTGCGTGGATCTCGTCGGCGAACACCCGTGCGTCGTGGCGTGCGGCGATCGCGGCGATGCGCTGCAGTTCCTCGCGCGAATAGACCTTGCCGATCGGGTTGTGCGGATTGCACAGCAGCAGCATCCTGGCGCCGGCGACGAAGGCCGCTTCCAGTGCCGCCTCGTCCAGCCACCAGCCGCTGTCGTCGTGCTGCATCGGCACCTGGATAACCGGATTGCCGTGCAGCTGCATCAGCGGGATGAACGGCATGTAGCACGGCACCGGCAGCGCCACCAGGCGGTATATGCCGCGCTCGGCGGACTGATGCAACAGATCCATG
>JAGHZW010000065.1 GCA_017745195.1 Pseudoxanthomonas sp.
AGGGGAGACCAGTTCGAAACGCTCGCTCATGCGCGGGGCGCTACCGTCTTGGGGGACTTGCCAGTATAGACAGGCGCCGTGTGCAGACTGGAGCGCCCCCCAGACGCGGTCATCCGCCATCCCTGCCGCCGACGGCTGCCGCCGGCTCATGCCCGCGCCGGCCGCGGCTTCCCGGTGCCAGGCGGCCGTCAGACTCGGACCGCATGCCCGGACCGCTGAATTCCTACATGCACAGCGGGCTATCCCCGATCCCGCGGAAAAGGCATCCATGCCAACCTGAACCTCCCGAGCGAAAAGGATTTCGCCCATGCGCAAGGATGCGCCGGGTTCCGCCTCTGGCTTCACGCTGGTGGAACTGTCGGTCACGCTGGTCATTGTGGCGGTCCTGGCGGGGCTCGCCCTGCCAGGCCTCCAGGACCTCCTGGAACGGCAGCGCGTCGATACCGCCATGTTTCTGCTCAGCAGCCAACTGGCCCAGGCACGGAGCACTGCCATCACCCAACGTACTCCGGTGACGGTATGCCCGTCCCAGGGCGACGGACAGTGCCTGCGCGTGCCGGACTGGAGCTCTGGCTGGCTTGTTTACCGCGATCCGTTGCGCCGGGATCAGCCTGGATCGCCCGGAGACATCCTCCAGGATGTCCGAAAGCCGTTCCATCACTCGATCCGGATCCTGGCCAGTACCGGGCGCCTGCGCGTGCGCTACTACCCTGAGGGATTCAGCGGGGGAAACAATGTGACCCTGCGGGTCTGCGCCAGTGCATCGCTGCGGGGAGAGATCATAGTAAGCAATGCGGGCCGGGCACGGGGTCAGCGTCCCACGGGTAACCCGCCCTGTCCCATTCCTTGAACCCGGCTCCGCTACAAGACGGTTGCTGCTTTCGGAAGAATGGCTCTACAATACGCGCCCCGCCCGAATAGCTCAGCCGGTTAGAGCACTTGACTGTTAATCAGGGGGTCGT
>JAGHZW010000066.1:0-1040 GCA_017745195.1 Pseudoxanthomonas sp.
GTGCATTTGCCGATCACCATGGGCTATGACCGCAACGCCGAACTGCTGATCGACGAGAAGCGCGCCTTCCTCGAAGACAAGCTGGCGCGCAACGTGCACCTGTTCTTCACCCACGACCCCGGCTGCGCGCTCGCGCAGGTGGTGCGCGACGCGAAGGGTCGCTTCGGCACCACGCACGAACTGGCCGAACTGCAGGCACGATCGCTGGCCGCCTAAGCGCGCGCTATGCGCGCATGCGCCGCCGGGTATTCCCGATGGCGCCTTGCAGATGGATCCCGGCATGGCGACGATGGCCCGGTCCCGCCGGAGCCTTCCGCATGTCGCGTCTGTTCTTCCGCTGCACGCTCGCCGCCGTCGTCCTCTCGGCCCTGCTGCTGCATCCGGCCAGCGCCAGCGAAGCCGCCCCATCCGATCCCGGCCAGGTACGCCTGAACCAGCTCGGCTTCCTGCCCGGATCGCAGAAGCTGGCGGTGGTCGAAAGCGGCCAGCCGCGCGCGTTCGAGATCGTGCGCGACGCCGACGGCATGGTCGTGCGGCGCGGCAATACCGGCGCGCCGGCGAACTGGACCCCGGCCGCGCGCGATGCCGCCGTTGCCGACCTCGGCACGCTGCCGCCGGGACGCTACCGCGTCCGCGTGCAGGGCATGCCGCCCTCCGATCCGTTCCCGGTCGATGCACAGGCGTATTCCGCGCTGGCCGACGCCTCGCTCAAGGCGTTCTACTTCGCCCGCTCCGGCAGCGCGCTCGATGCGAAGCACGCCGGCCAGTACGCACGCGCCGCCGGCCACCCGGATACCGAGGTCGAAATCCACCCGTCGGCCGCATCGCCCGGGCGACCGGCCGGCACCGTCGTCTCCGCGCCCGGCGGCTGGTACGACGCAGGCGACTACAACAAGTACGTGGTCAATTCCGGCATCACCACCTGGACGCTGCTGGCCGCGTACGAGGATTTCCCGGAGTTCTTCGGTGGCCGTGAGCTCGGTATCCCCGAAAGCGGCAACGCGGTCCCCGACATCCTCGACGAGGCGTGGTGGAACCTG
>JAGHZW010000066.1:1060-3867 GCA_017745195.1 Pseudoxanthomonas sp.
GGTGGTCGGCCTGACCATCGCCGCCGGCAATGTCGGCCTGGGCCGCGGCCGAGCTGTATGTGCTCACCGGCGATGGCGCCTACCTGCAGGCCTTCAACGCGCATGCGCGCGACGCCGACGTGCCCGGCTTCGCCAGCGTCGGCACGCTCGGCTGGATCTCGCTCGCCCGCCACGGCCAGCACCTGCAGGACGCCGCAGGCCGCCGTGAAGCGGGCGAGCGGGCGAGGGCGCAGCTGCTGGCGTTGGCCACGCGCCTGGCCACGCAGTCGCGGCAGTCGCCATGGCGGGTGGCCATGCAGCCGGCCGATTTCGTCTGGGGCAGCAACGCGGTGGCGATGAACCAGGCGCTGGTCCTGCTGCAGGGCTACCGCCTCTCGCAGCAGCGCCAGTACCTGGATGCCGCGCAATCGCAGCTGGACTACGTGCTCGGCCGCAACCCGCTCGGCGTCTCCTTCGTCACCGGCCACGGCCTGCGCACGCCGATGCACATCCACCACCGCCCATCGCAGGCCGATGGCATCGCCGAGCCGGTGCCCGGCTGGCTGTCCGGCGGCCCCAACCCGCGCCAGCAGGACCTGGCCGACTGCAAGGGCGTCGCCTACGCCTCGTCGCTGCCGGCCCTGTCCTGGCTCGACCACGCCTGCAGCTATGCCAGCAACGAGGTCGCGATCAACTGGAACGCCCCGCTGGTCTACGTCTCGGCCGGGCTGCTGGCGCTGACGCCGCCGTAGAGGCGGACGCGGCGGTGGAAGTCGTGGCGAGTTCCAATCATTGGAGCGCGAGTGATAAGGACTGGCGCGCGAGTGATTTCCATACGCGAACGCATGGAAATCACTCGCGCGCCAGTGATTTCGATCCGCGGGCGTATGGAAATCACCCGTGCGCGAGTGATTGGAACCGGCACGCCAGTGATTTCGATGCGCGAGCGTATGGAAATCACCCGGGCGCGAGTGATTGGAACTGGCATGCCGGTGGCAGGAACTCGAAGCGCCTGCGTGCTGGAGCCGGGGCGCCGCGACGTCCCCTTTGTCTTTCACCCCGTCAAGTTCCCGCGAAGGCCGTGGCCGTTGCACTGGATATGCCGGCGAATCCGCCACGGGTATGCCTGCCAGGTACGCGATCGGCAGGGACTGGGCCGCATCCGCCCCGTACCTGGTCCCGAGGGCGCGGCGAAAATATCGGGGTCCGCTCGCCGCCATAAGAGATATCGGGGTCTCCTCGCCGCCTTTGCCGGAACGGACCGCAATCCCGCGCGCATCGGGCCGCACCCAAGCGTGTGATTTCCTTCTGCTTCTTGATTGACGCCCTCCGCGACGCTCATCCAGACTCGGCGCTACACCCCCGCTGGGGGTCTACTGGTAGTTAGGCCGCTCATGACAAATTTTCGCTGGCTCAACAAACAAGGCGTAGAGAGTGAACTCGGCTTTGTTGTTCAGTTCACTGGCCGATTCACTGCTGAGTACCGGGAGGCAGGGAGAGTCTTTGTCGTGGACGTGGAGGACGGCGGACAGTCGGGAGACAAGCCGAGGATTCTGTACTCCCGCTCTTCGCTGATCAGGCTCATCCCGATCCAAAGTGAGAGAGATCGTGTTGACGCAAACTTTAGAAATGCAATGCTGTTTCAGGGGCTAAGTCCAGTTGCATACGACTGATCGGCCTAACTATTCATTCAAGCCGAACCCGCTTCGCGGGTCGGCTTAACTCAGGCGTTAGGCGGGTTGTGGCGTTCGTGTTTGGGGTGGGGCGTCGGACTTCGTTAGGGGATCGCAATGGGTAGTTGGCGTGCGGCATCGCAGCGGGTCGGGCGCGGGGAAGGCGCTTGGTCGGCGGGCGCCTCGCACAATCGGCGGGCTGGCTACTCGGTCGTCCAGGCTTCTTGCCTGATGGGTCGCCGGCCTAACCACTCGTTCAAGCCGACGCCGCTTCGCGGCGCGGCTTATCTCGGGCGTTAGGCCAATGAAGACCGACCGCCTCAAAGGCCACATGCTCTCGAATGCGAAGGAGATCGAGCGGCTAAGAACTCGGATCGGCGAGGCAGTGAAGCATCGCGATAAAGGGCCAAAGGAGAAGGTGGCGTGGGAAGCCGCGTGTCGTGAGTTTCACGAGCGGTACGATGCGCTGGCTTTTCCCGGGGGCTACTCCGATGCGCTAGTTCGCGTCGCGTCAGGGGACGCAGCAGCAATTGAGGCAGCCTTATGTTTTCTAGAGTTGCGTCCCCGCTTCTTCCGCTCCGGCTACATATACAAAGACATTTTCCGCAAGATCAAGCGTGCTCAGCTTTCAGAGCGCCAAGCATCTAGGCTGGCCCAGGTGCAAAAAGACAACGAGGCATACCGCGCCGGCTCCGGCGGTGGGCCTAACTAATCATTCAAGCCGGCGCCTTCGGCGCGGTTTAACTCAGGCGTTAGGCAGCAGATGAGACAGTACCCGTGTCCAGCGTGCGAACAGCAGATCACCTTCTCTTGGGCCGATTTTGTGTTCTTGAACAACTGGGGAAAAGCCAGCCTGTTCTGCCTGAACTGCAAGAAGAGCTGCACAATCGATACCGCCACATCCGGGATTTCTTTCGTTCTAACTCTTGGTGGCTTCGCTCTACTCTATTTGCTGGCTTTCCACAGCGGATTACTACCATTTCCCGGGTACGTCAAAGTCATTGCTTTGCTTCTCTCAGCTCCCTTGGTCATGGTCGTGCGGGCGGGGGTCACAGAGCGCTTTGCCAGGCTGACAGCGGAGTGACGGTTCTGCTGCCTAACAATTCGTTCAAGCCGACCCCGCTTCGCGGCGCGGCAGAGTCGACCTTCGACGCG
>JAGHZW010000066.1:3922-40976 GCA_017745195.1 Pseudoxanthomonas sp.
CGGCTTAATTCAGGCGTTAGGCCGCTAGACATACGTCATTACAGGGGCTTGTCGTTGAACTCTCTTCAGAACATTTTCGTAGGGTGGGCTTGGATGCTCAACTACGTTGGCATCGCGCTAATCATCTCAACAAGATTCCTTTCCAACACCAAGTAAGTTGGTTTGGGGTCGGATGCATCCTCCTCATCATTGCACTCGGCAACGCGTCCATACTCCTCACCATTGGCCTTAATCCGTCACAACAGATGGCATCCGTCTTCGGCTTGGTCGTGCTTGGCTCACTGGGCGCACGCTTCGTTGGGAACTGGTTGACCGATGGCGCGGCCTAACCATTCATTCAAGCCGACGCCGCTTCGCGGCGCGGCTTGGTTCGGGCGTTAAGCGTCAATCAGGCGCGCTCGAACCGGTAGATCTCCACGCTGATCGGAGCGATGGCGAGCGAACCGGTCGACGCGTCGAAGGTCGACTCTGCCGCGCCGACCTGCGGCGGCTGTCCCAGCGGGTTCGTCGCATCGGCGTCGTTGCCGGTGAACTTCCAGCGCCGCCCTTTGCCCTTGGCTTTGAACCCGTCCAGCGCCAACGCGAAGCTGTGTGGCTCGCCGGTGGCGTTGACCACCGCCACGGCCAGGGTTCTGCCATCCGCGGACAGCGAAGCGGAGACATCCAGCGGATAGGTATCGCCACCGGTGTTGACGCTGGGCTGGTCGCCACCGATCGGGTATCGGGGTTTCGGCGTGGGCGAGTTGCCCGTCACCGCAACCGGCACGGTGCCGAAATGCTCCTGGTAGAACTGGAACATGCGCCCCTTGATGCTGATCTGCGACTGCGTGCGGTCGAAGTTGAGCCAGCCGGTGGCCATCGTGAATCCGGCCATCTCGATGAAGTCGGTATGCCGGAAGAACTCATGGAATGCTGCGGCGATCGCCAGCGCACCCTTCAGGTCATCCTGGAAATGGAACGCCCACTCGTCGAAGAAGACCTTGACGTGGCCCTTCTCCAGCTCCGGAAATCTCGTCTTGTACTGTTCCCACGCGTCCACCATCGTCCGGATGCGATCCGACATCTGGTGCGTCCATTCGTTCGGCGTCTGCGTGACGTCGAACAGCTTCCCGGTTTTCAGGTCGAAGCGCTTGTTCTCAGGCGGATAGGCATGGGTGGAGAGTGCGTCGAACTTGCCCCAGCTGTCCTTGAGCATGCCGTAGGCCCAGTCGCGCTCGGAACCCACTTCGACCTGGGGCTGGCCAGCAATGAAGATGCCTTGCCCGGTGGTCATTTCATCCACGAAGCCACCGGGCGCGACGATGTAGATGTCCGGATCGACTGCACGCATCGCATCGACAAACAGGTTGTGCTTGACGGTGTACTGGTCGCGCGACATGTGTCCCCGCTGCCAGTGGCCATACATTTCATTGCCGACCGCCCAGTACTTGACGCCGTAGGGTTCCCTGCGGCCGTTGGCGGCGCGCTTCGCCCCCCACTGGGTATCGGCGCTTCCGTTCACATACTCCAGCAACTCGGCGCCGGAACGCGGGTCGCCATAGCCGGTATTGACGCACCAGAAGGGCTCGCATCCGATCAGCTCGCAGAACTGCAGCAGCTCGTCCACGCCGACGTCGTTCGGCTGCACCGCGCTCCACACCGGATCCATGACCGGCGGGCGCGTGTCCCTGTCGCCGATGGTGTTTTCCCAGTCGTAGGCCGAAATGAAGTTTCCGCCCGGCATCCTGAGGATATGGCAGTCCATTTCCTTCATCAGCGCCAAGGTGTCGGCGCGGAAGCCGTTTATGTTGTCCGCCGGCATCAGCGATACCGCGCCCACGCCAAAGCGGCCCTTGCCTTTTCCGACGATCTCCAGGCGCGCTCCGGTGGTGTCGACATCGGGATTGAAGGTGAATTCCTGCGTCTTCCACTTCTCCGACGCCGGAATTTCCTGCGCAAGCGCTCCGCTTCCGTCGCTGCCCCAGACCAGCCGGACCGTCACCTCCACGCCCGGATCAGCCCGCAGCACGATGCGGCCGTTGTAGGGCGTGCCGGATTTTAGCGCCAGCTCATGCTGCGCCATCCCCCGTTCCTGCGAACCGTCCAAGGTGACGACAGGACTGTGTTCGCCCACATAGGGATGGTCCTTGTCCAGGGCGATGGCCGACATCGGCCCCACGGCAATCCACTTGTGGACGAAGCCCATCGCGGCGCGTCGATCCGTCGGCTTTTCTTCCGCCTTCTCGATGACGCCGTAATAGAACTTGCGGTCGTCGAGCGTTTCGCTCCACAGGCTGTGGTTGATCAGGTTGCCGATGTGCTCGATGAAGCCGCCGTACATCATCGGCGAGATCGCGGGACGCGTTTTACCGGCATTGATCCTGGAGCCAATCCCGGAAGAGGCGGCGAAAACGGGTGGGATCCATGCCGACGCCGCAAGTGTCGCCGAGCCCAGCAGCAGTTTGCGCCGCGTCAGGTCCAGGGTGTCATTTCGAGCCATCTATTCTCTTCTCCAGCATTGTTTATGTTCCTGCGCACACGACGCTGGAACCAGCGGCATTCGCGCGATTGGAGGGGCCGTCGTTCTTCGTACTTCTGTCGTGCAACATCACCTGCCGCGGGGGAGCGTGGAGGGAACTACGGAAGCTCGCTGTGTCATTCCGGGATGAACATTGCGTCGGAGTGCGTCTCGCGCCCGCACCCCCGTGCCGGCCTCCGCTCCGACAATGCAATGCTTCCCAGGAACGTGACCAAATTCACTTATGCATGAGGTTCTGCCGACGGACGTCATCGTGTCATCCAAGCATAGCCGGCCCCGGCGGCGCGACCCCGGGTCAGGCGGCATGGTCTTGCCGAAGCAGGAGGGGCGCCGCACCTGTCGCCGGCAGTAGCGGGATGAAAGGGTTGTCGCTTTTGCAAGCGGCAACAGCCTTTTCGTCAGGCCGTCCCGGGCCCGTCGCCAGGGTTGGCCTCGATCTGCCGCAACGCCCCTCTTCGGGCGCCAGGAACTATCCTGTTGCGGCGAACGGCTGGACGACCCGGACGCGATCCGGCTTCTGATCGGGACGGCCGCGCTTGTGCTGAGGCAAGCGCGGCCAGGTTCACTTCCTGCTTGATCGCGTGGCCAGTCGCTAGCCGGCCCGATGGTGGTGAGGTGGCGTATTCTGGCCGTGGCCATGGCGCGAACGTCGTCGCGCCGGACGCACGCATTGGTATGGCTGATTGAGGCGGGTTACGTTGCGGGAGGCGCGCCTGAGCCGGCGCCCGAAATTTTCTGGAGTCACGCGTGATCCGGCTTTTTCTGTTCGCGTTCCTTATCGCGCTGCCTTCCGCCGCCGGCGCCATCGTCATCCGGGATGATGTTGACGACTCGGAATATCGTGTTCCGGCATCCGAGTTCCCCGCGCTGGTCGACATGCCCAAGTCGGGGCATGGCGTGCTCGTTGCTCCGCAGTGGGTCATCACCGCGGCCCATACGATCCCGCGGAATTCAAGGCTCAGGAAAGTGAGCATCAACGGGAAGTCGAGGCGGGTCGAGCGCGTCGTGATCCATGAGGGGTACAGGCGGCTGCCACAGGAACTGATCGACCAGGCGGTGGCCACGGGCGACGCCAGTTCGATCGTGGCGTTTGTTTCCTCGTCCGACGATATCGCGCTGGTCAAGCTGGCCAAGCCCGTGACGGACGTCGCCCCTGTCGCGCTCTACGAAGACAGCCTGCGGCCCGGCGAGATCGTCAAGATCATCGGGAAAGGGACGGCCGGCAACGGGACTACCGGATACAGTCTCGGTGTGCCCAGCCGGACGGAGCTTCGTCGTGCCTACAACGAGATCACCCGTGTCGACGATCGCTGGGTCTGCTATCGGTTCGACGCGCCGTCATCGGCGTTGGCCCTCGAGGGTGCGCTTGGCAACGGGGACAGTGGTGGCCCCGTGCTTGTCCAGGTCGAAGGCCGGTGGCTCCTGTCCGGGTTGGCCTCCTGGAAAGTGATCGACGGCCCTGTGCTGAGTGCCAAGTACGGTCGCTACGGCCAGGAGACCTGCAATGTGCGGTTGGGTCATTACCTCGACTGGATTGGACGCGTGATCGCTGGACAGCCGTAGGCGGGCTGGCGATTCATTCAAGCCGACGCCGCTTCGCGGTGCGCTTTACTCAGGTGTCAAATTGCGGAGCAAACATGGCTACCGACCAGGACTTCGTCGACTACGTGGCCGAACAGGTTGGAGTCGGGAATCGATTGACCCGCAAGAAGATGTTCGGCGAGTACGCCCTGTACCTGGATGGAAAAGTCGTTGCTTTTGCGTGCGACAACAGCCTTTTCGTCAAGCCGTCCCAGGCTGTCGCCAACCTTGGCCTCGATCTCCCGCAGCGCCCCCCTTATCCGGGCGCCAAGAACTATCCCGTCGCCGATGAGCTGCTGGACGACTCGGACGCGATCCGGCGCCTGATCATCGAGACCGCCGCGCTTATGCCGGCGCCCAAGCCAAAGAAGCCGCGCAGTGCAAAGCCGGGAGGCGCCAGGTGAGCGGCTCGCAATCCGGCAACTGATTCAGGCCGAAGCCGCTTCGCGGCCCGGCTTAGCCCAGGCGTCCGATCAGCGCCTTGGCTGCAGCGGGATTGCGCTCCTTGGCGCTGGCGATGAAGAACACGAACGCATCGCGTGGCGCACCGGCCGGCTGCGCTGCGGCCAGGTGCGGGAGGTCGTCCGGATCGCCACCCTCGGCCCAGGCGCGTGTGCGTCGGGCCCAGGCATCGAGTTCGGCGTCGGTGTAACCCTGTTCCAGGTCGGCACGGGACTGCATCAGGCGGGCGTAGGTGAAGTCGGCGGTGATGTCGGCGAAGGAGGGATGTTCGTCCGAGCCGGCGAAGACCAGGGCGATGTTGCGCGCGCGCAGCAGCGCTGGCAGCTCCGGGGTGAACAGCGCCGGGTCGCGCAGCTCCAGCGCGTGGCGCAGGCGGCGGCCGCCGGCCTTTGCCGGCAGCAGGTCGAGGAATGCGGCCAGTTCGTCCGGCGAGGGCGCCTGGCCGCGATCGAACTGCCACAACAATGCACCCAGGCGGTCGCCGAGTTCGACGATGCCGCCGACGAAATCCTCGACCTGCGCACCGGTGCCGGCCAGGCGCCGGCTGGCCATGATCCGCTGCGGCGCCTTGGCGGTGAACAGGAACCCCGGCGGCGTCTCGTCGCGCCACTTGGCGTAGGTGGCCGGCTTCTGCGCGCCGTAGTAGGTGCCGTTGATCTCGATTGCGGTGAGCTGGCGGCTGGCGTACTCCAGCTCGCGCCGCTGGACCAGTCCTTCGGGGTAGAACGCGCCGCCACGCCAGGGTGCATAGACCCAGCCGCCAATGCCGACGTGGATCCGTGCTGCCGGGCTTGCGGAGGGCGGCGGGGAGAACAGGTCGTGCATGGGCGCTGGTGGGGCCGGGTCGGGGAAACGGATCATAGTCGGCGACCGTTAGGATCGGGCCAAGGTGCTGCGCGGACTTCCGCCACTGGCCACGCGGCCGGGAGCCGTGCCTAGAATCGGCGCTTCGTTGTCCGGAGCCTTCCTGCATGCGTCTTCCCGTGGCGTCTTTCCGATTCTCCCCGTTGCTGCTCGCCGGCCTGACCCTGGCCACACCGTTGCCCGCACCGGCCGCCGATGCGGCGCAGCCGGAAGCCGCGATCGCCACGCCATCGGTCACCCGCCTCGATCCGGCCGCGGTGGATGCCTGGGTCGAACAGGTCCGCCAGCGCTTCGAGGTCCCGGGGATCGCCATCGCCGTGGTCCAGGACGGCAAGGTGCTGCTGGAGCGCGGCTGGGGCGTGCGCGAGCTGGGCCGGCCGGAGCCGGTGGACGAGCACACGCTGTTCGCGATCGCTTCCAACACCAAGGCCTTCACCGCCGCCTCGCTGTCGATGCTGGCCGACGAGGGCAAGTTGTCGATGGACGACCGCGTGCTCGACCACCTGCCGGACTTCCGCATGTCCGATCCGTACGTGACCTCGCAGATGCGGATCCGCGACCTGCTGACCCACCGCAGCGGACTGGGCCTGGGCGCGGGCGACCTGCTGTTCTGGCCGGGCAGCACCTACGGCAACGAGGAGGTCGTGCGCCGGCTGAAGGACGTGCCGCTGAAGACCGGCCTGCGCGAGGCCTACGCCTACGACAACATCCTCTACGCGGTCGCCACGCGGGTGATCGAAAAGGTGTCCGGGCAGTCGTACGCGCAGTTCCTGCAGCAGCGCTTCTTCGCTCCGCTGGGCATGGACGGCACGCGCTTCAATGCCGATGCGCTGCGGCCGGGCGATCCCGCGGCCACCGGGCACGCCAAGGCCGACTTCACCACCTTGAAGCCGACCTTCCCGCTGACCTGGCACAACGCGGCCGGCGCAGGCGGGATCTATTCGAGCGTGCACGACATGAGCCGCTGGATGCGCGCGCAGTTGGCTGGCGGCACCTTCACCGATTCGCAGGGTCAGGAACAGCGCCTGTTCTCGGCCAAGCGGCAGAAGGAGATGTGGTCGCTGATCTCGCCGATGCCGATCGTCGAGCCGTCGGTGCCGGAACTGGCGGCGGCGAAGCCGGATTTCCTCGGTTACGGCGAAGGCTGGATCAGTTCGTCGTTCCGCGGCGAGAAGCTGGTCTGGCATACCGGCGGCTGGCCGGGCATGGTCTCGCGCGTGACCCTGGTGCCGGGCCGCAACCTCGGCATCGTGGTGCTGACCAACCAGGAGGCCGGCGGCGCGTTCAACGCGCTGACGATGCAGATCCTGGATGCGTTCCTGCAGCCGGCGCAGCGCACCGACTGGATCGCCGCCTACGCGGCTGCCGCGGACAAGGCGCGGGCGAAGGCCGACGAGGCCTGGCAGAAGCGGGTCGCGGCACGCGATGCGCACTCGAAGCCGTCGTTGCCGTTGGCCGGTTACGCCGGTACCTGGCGCGATCCGTGGTACGGCGACGTGGAGATCGCGCAGGAAGGCGGCAGGCTGCGGATGCGGTTCAAGGCCAGCCCGCTGCTGGTCGGCACGCTGCAGCACTGGCAGCACGATACCTTCCTGGTGAAGTGGGACGACCGCACGCTCAACGGCGATGCCTTCGTGACCTTCACCCTCGACGCCGACGGCAAGCCGCGCGAGGCGCGGATGGAAGCGGCTTCCGAGATGACCGACTTCAGCTTCGACTTCCAGGACCTGGTGCTGACGCCGGTGCCTTGAACCGGCGTGCCGTCGTCCCGGGGTACGCTCGGGACGAGCGGGAGCCGCTGGACTCCGGTGTGCGTCGGAATGACGGATGGCTGGATGCGCGGCCGCGACGTCCAGAAAAGGTTCTTCTCCCAACTGGGGGCAGGCAGGCGCACGGCCGACCCGGCAGGCTTGCGGGTGTCGAGGCGGCTACATGCCGCCGGTTAACTGATCAACGTCGCCAGACGAACCGGGCGGGCACCGATGCCGGGGAATGGCGACGTCACTGAATGGACCGCCCGACACGGAATATTCCCGCTTCCCGGTTGGAGCGGTCCATTTTTCACTCCTTCCGGAAGGTCAATCCCAGGTAGGTCATCACTTCGCCTTGCGGATCCGCGCCGAAGGACACCGCGTCGCCGGTCATGCTGGGGCCCAGCCCGCCGGTCCGGGCCTCGTCCGCGGCAACCGGCACCATCGGGTAGGTGAACGTGCCGGTGTTGTAGGTGACCTGCAGCACCGGCAGGCCGTCGTCCTGCAAACGCACCTCGGCCTCGGCGATCTTCTCGAAACCCGGCATCGCGTAGCCGAACGGACGGTAACGGCCCAGCCGCTGTTTCCAGGCCGAATCAAGCGCGTCGGCCCGGATGCGGTAACCCAGCTGCCGCTCCCGCGGCCCCCGGCGCCAGAACAGCACGTGGTACGGCCCGATGTCGCGGAAGTAGTAGAGATCGCCGCGCGCCTCGCCTGCGGTCTGCACGGCGAACACGCCCGGCGATATCTCCGTCGCCTGGTAGGTGTCCGCGTCGCGCCGGATGGACAGGCCGGCTTCGGTTTCCTCCACTTTCGCGTAGCCGTTCTTCTGCGCGTAGTAGCCCGCATGCCGTGGTCGGGGGGTGGCCGCGGAAGCTGTGGGCAACGGCGCGGGTTCGGGGACGATGTCCTTCACCGACAGGCCATGGCTTTCCAGCCAGCGGAAAGCGAACTGCTCGCAGATCGCATCGCCGCCCACGGTGTTGGCCAGGATGACCGCGGCCGTTCTCTGTTCGGGGATCAGCAGCACCGCGGCATTGGAGTAGAACGTGCTGCCGGCGTGGTAGGCAGCAAAGCCATTGTCGTTCTGGAACAGGAACCAGCCCAGTCCCTTCTTGTTGGTGTCGATCGGTATGTCGGTCTGCAGGGCGAACATGGACCGGACCGTAGAGCCCTCGACCAGGGCAGATGGCCGGCCGTGATACGCGTCCATCAACGCCACCGCGTAGGTGGCCAGGTCTTCCGCCGTGGAATAGATGCCGCCGGAGGCGATATCGCGCAACTCGAAGACCGCAGCCTCGGCGCCGTCCGGACCGTAGGCCTTGCTGCGGCCGGCCGGGTGCGGATCGCCGGCGAATCCGGTGTTCTTCATGCCCAGAGGCGCGAAGATCCGCTGCTTCAGGTAATCCGGGTAATCGAGGCCGCTGGCCTCGGCCAATGCATGACCCAGCAGGTTGTAGCCGGCGTTGGAATACAGGCCCACCGTGCCCGGCGAATGCGCCAGCGCGGTCCGGTTGAGGAGCTTCACCACATCGGTGTAGCGGGCCTGGTCGCTCTGCATGTCGCGGAAAACATCGGTCGGTACGCCGGAGCTGTGCGTGATCAAGCGCCTGAGCGTGACCTGGTCCCGGTCCTCGCCATGCGTGCGGATACGGAACTCGGGCAGATAGCGGGACAACGGCTGCTCGATATCGACGAGACCTTGCTCCTGCAACTGCATGGCCGCCAACGCGGTGAACGTCTTGGTCACCGAGCCGATACCGACCTGGGTAGCGGGCGTCATGGCGATGCCGGCGTTCCTGTCCGCATAGCCGAAGCCCTGTTTCCACGCCACCTTTCCGTCCACGACGAGCGCCGCCGATACGCCGACCACGCCGCTGTCCTGCTGGCGTTGCCCGAGCCACTGGCCAAGCGCCGCGATGTCGGTGGGCGTCCTGGGCTCGGCGCCCTGCCCTGTGGAGGGAAGGGCCAGCCAGAAGGCGGCTAGCAGCACTGCGGCACGGTTTGCTTTCATGGTGCTCCGCCTGGGTCAAATCGGCCTTGAGGCAGCATCAGTTCGCTGCATATGGTGTGGTTCGCACAGTGCCGTCAGGCCCTGGATACTCTGTCTGGCCGAGGATCATCCGGAAGTAGTGCGCCATGCGCTTGCCGCGATTCATGGCGCAGGCTATCAAGGTCATCGGGCGCATGGCCTACGGCTTCCGCGATGACGCCTGCTTCTTCCCCGGGATCCGCACGGCGTTCCCCATAAGTGGTTGAAGATCCAAAAAAGGGCCCGGCGCAAGCCGGGCCCTTATTTCCATCCGCGCGAGCGTCACGACCGCCGCTCGCGTGGAGCGTCTCACTCGATCGGCTGGTCCAGCATCAGCTCGCGGACGAAGCGCACCGGCGGGGCACCGTAGGACAGCACCTGGTCGTGGTAGGCCTTCAGGTTGAAGTCCGCGCCCAGCTTCTGCTCCACCGCCTTGCGCGTGTCGAAATGCTCCTGCACGCCGACGAAGTAGGTCGGCAGCTGCGCGGAGGTGAGCTGCGCGCGCACCCACTTGCCGGCGGCCTCGCGTTCCTGCTGGAAGGCCTGGTTGACCATCAGGTCCATCGCCTGCTCGCGGGTCCAGCCGTCCACGTGCACGCCCTGGTCGAGGATCGCGTTGGCAATGGTGCGCAGGTAGAACTTGAGCTGGACCAGGCGGAACAGCGGGTCATTGTCGAGGTAGCCGGCGTCGGCCATCATCTTCTCGGTGTAGACCGCCCAGCCTTCGGCGAACATGCCCGAGCGCAGCACCGCGCGCAGGGTCGAGGGGAACTTGGCCGAGTGCCAGCCTTCCAGATAGTGGCCCGGAGTGCCCTCGTGGATGCTCAGCAGGTCGATCATGCGCGAGTTGTATTCGCGCAGGAACGAGTCGACCTGCTCCTGGGTCCAGTCGGCCGGGATCGGCGAGACCGCGTAGAAGGTCTTCAGGTTCTTGTCCAGCGGGCCGGGTGAATCGCAGTAGGCCACCGCCACGCCGCGCTGGAACTCCGGCATCTCGATGATCTCCACCGGCGCGTCGGGCAGGGTGACCAGGTCCTTGGCGCGGACGAACTCGGTGGCCCGGGCCAGCGCGGCCTGGGCGTCGGGAACGACCTTGTCGCGCGCCGGACGCTCGGCGTAGGCCAGCTCCAGCGCCGCCTGGATCGCCTTCTGCTGCTGTTCGTGGCTGGGATTGTCCGGCAGCTCGGGCGCGCCGGGCTTGCCGGCCAGCACCTTGCGGGCGATGTCGTACATCTCGCTGCGCACGCGCACCAGTTCGGCTTCGGCGCGCTGCTTGATTTCCGCGCGCGACAGCGAGGAGAGCAGGGCGAACTGCAGCTTCTGGTCGTACAACTCGGCACCGATGCGGAAGTCGCCCTTCGCGTTCGGGACTAGGGTCTTGTCCAGCCATTGCTGGTGTTCGGCGACGGCGGTCTTCAGCC
Source organism: Pseudoxanthomonas sp. (assembly GCA_017745195.1). GTDB lineage: Bacteria > Pseudomonadota > Gammaproteobacteria > Xanthomonadales > Xanthomonadaceae > Pseudoxanthomonas. The sequence continues at coordinate 14,552 of JAGHZW010000066.1, forward strand.
CCGCGATCGCCTTCTCGGCGCGTTCGCGCTCGGGGTTGGGCAACTGGCCCAGGTTCGGGGTGATGAAGGTTTCGACGATGCTGAGGATGCCGGCGTTCTGCCGGGCCACGGTCTCGGCATGGATCTTCGGCACGCGGGCCGGATCGAGGTTGGCACGGGCCTGGGCCAGCAGGCCCGGGATCTTCTCCATGCGCGCGGTCGCCGACTCCAGGCGCTCGGGCATCGGCGCGAACTCGCGCGCCATCAGCCCGTAGAGAGCGCTGCCGGCGAGGCTGTTGTACAGCTGCGGATCCCAGGCCCAGCTCTGCAGCGTCTCCGTGCCCCAGATGTCGTACTTGAGCTGGTTGCGCAGGATCGCCGCGTCGACCTGGTTCTCGCGCGAGAGCTTGGACACGTCCATCGCCTCCAGTTCGGCGAGGATCGTGCGGCTGAAGTCGAGCCCCTTCTGCCGGCCTTCGGCGCTGAGGTCGTCGAGTTCGGTGTCGTAGCGGTGGTCGCCGGTCTGGGTCGCGCCGACCGGGCCCAGCTGGAACCAGCCGTCGAGGGCACGCCTGGACAGGTCGGCGAAGGCCGCGTCGGCCTGGCTGGCGCCTGCGGCAGCGGTTTCCGTGGCGGGGGTGGCAGGCGTCTCCTCGGCCTTGTGGCAGGCGGTGAGGCTGGCAAGGAGGGCGAGGGCAAGCAGGGAGTGGCGCATCGGGGTTCCGGCGTGACGTGATGACGCAAGCATAGGCCGGCCCGGCCCGCGCGCGCACCTGGGCATGCGCAGGCCGGGGATGGCCCGGTATGCGTCGTGCGCGGCACGGGGCTACCCTGAGGGCCCTTGCAGGCAGGACACGTCCATGAAACTCCCCGGCAGCTGCCACTGCGGTCGCATCGCCTTCGAGGTCGAAGTCGGCGACGGCGTCACCGAGGTCTACGACTGCAACTGCTCCATGTGCCGCCGGCGCGGCGGCCTGCTGTGGTTCGCCCCACGCACCGCGCTCGAGCTGAAGACGCCCGAATCCAACCTCGGCAGCTACCGCTTCAACAAGGAGCGCCTGGACCACCACCACTGCCCGGTATGCGGGATCGCGCCGTTCAGCGAGGGCGCCAACCCGAAGACCGGCGAGGCGACGGTGGCGGTCAACGTGCGCTGCCTGCCGGATGTCGACCTGGCGACGCTCAAGGTCACGGCATTCGACGGAGCCAGCCTTTGAGCCCGGGATTCCGCCATGGCGCGGCCGCACTGCTTTGCGCCGCGCTGCTGGTCACCGGTTGTTCGAAGAAGGAGGCCGCAGGCGTACTGGCCGCGCCAGCGGGCGGTGCAGCGCCACAGGGCGCGTTCCTGGCCTACGAGCACGACGTGCGCATCGAACTGGATGCCGCGGAACTGGCGCCGCGCCTGGCACAGTCGCAGGCGGCCTGCCAGCAGGCCACCTTCGGCGAATGCGAGGTGCTGGAGGTGGGGCAAGAAGGTGGCGACTGGCCGTCGGCGCGGCTCACCGTGCGGATCGTGCCGGCCGGTGTCGAACCGTTGATCGCCGCGGCGAGCCGGGGCGGGGCGATCGGCAGCCGCAGCACCCATGCCGAGGACCTCGCGCGCGCCGTGCAGGACAACGCGGAGCTTCAGGAAAGGTTGCGCCACGAGCAGGCGCGCCTGCTGGAGTTCCAGCAGCGCCGCGACCTGGCGGTGGCCGACATGATCGCGCTGTCCAGGCAACTGGCCGAGGTCGAAGCGCAGCTGCAGGCGGCATCTCAGGAATCCGCGCAGCAGCAACGGCGCATCCAGACGCAGAAGCTGACCCTGCGCTTCCAGCCGCCCGGCGGGCAGAGCGGCCGAGGTGAGATCGCACAGGCGGTCCGTGATTTCTTCGCGACCCTGGCCATCGGCACGGTCTGGACCATACGCGCGGTCGCGTTCCTGATCCCGGTGGCGCTTGTGCTGTGCGTGGTCGTCGCGCTGTGGCGGCGGCTGCGTCGACGCCGGGCCTGACCGACAGGAGCGCAGGCGCGGCCCGCAGCGGTGCCGCGCCTAGTCCTCGTCTTCGATGAACTCCACCACCAGCCCCAGCCGGTAGGCGAGCTCCTCCACCGCCTCGCGCACGCGGTTGGCGGTGTAGTCGTTCGGTGCATCCACTTCCAGCTCGTGGGTGCCCGGGCCGATGTCGTCGGACAGGCCGGCCGAGCTGGAATCCTCGTCGTCCATGCGCGGCATCAGGTCGGCCACTTCCTCCACGTGCTCGATGCCTTCCACGCTCTGCAGCAGGTCGGCCACCGCGCGCAGGTCGTCGTCGCTGCCGGTGATGCGGATGCGGAGCTGGGGCATGGGCGTCGGTCCAGTGCTGGAGGCGGTCAGCGTGCCGGCGCGGCGATCAACGGCGGGTGAGGGCGCGCGGCGACCGGCCCGGTGGTGCGATCAACGGCGCGGATGCTTGCTGCGCGCCGGTGGCCGGGGCGCATCCGGCGTGGCCTGCGGGTCCTGCGCCTGGCGCTTGATCCAGTCCATGAACAGCGCCGCCGCCGGTCCCGGCGCGCGATGGGTCGGATGCACGATGTGATAGGCGAAACGCGCCTTCACCGCCGGCCCGGGCAGCCGCACCAGTTCGTGGCGTTGCAGGTAGGGCTGGACGATGCGGCTGCGCGCCAGCACCGCGCCGATGCCGTGCACGGCCGCACGCATCGCGTCGGTGCTGTCGCAGAAGGTGTGCATCGGCGGCAATGACACGCCACGCACGTCGGCGCCATGGAACCAGTCGCGCCAGCCCTGCAGGCCCATGTCCGCGACCAGCGGCAGCGCGGCGATGTCGTATGGCGTCCTCGCCGCGGCCACGCCGGGCAGGGTCGGCGCGGCGACCGGGAACAGGTCCTCGTCCATCAGGTGGTGGGCGGTCAGGCCCGGCCAGTGGCCGGCGCCGTAGCGGATCGCCAGGTCCGGTCCACCATCCTCGAAGCGCGCCAGCGCGGGGCTGGTGTCCACCTCCAGGCGCACGTGCGGATGGGCGGCGCAGAACGCCGGCAGCCGCGGCAGCAGCCAGCAGTGGACCAGCGAATGCAGGGTGCTGAGCCGCAGCACGGAGATGCCCGCGGCCGGCTGCAGGTTGCTGGCCACCGCGGCCACGTCGGCCAGTGCGGCCGAGGCCGCATCGGCGAGCTGGCGGCCCTCGGGGGTGAGCGCGACGCCGCGCGCGTGGCGCAGGAACAGGCGCGCGCCGAGCAGCGCCTCGAGCTTGCGCACGTGGTGGCTGACCGCGCTCGGGGTCAGGTGCAGTTCCTCGGCGGCGTGGGCGAAGTTCTGGTGTCGCGCGGCGGCGGCGAACACGCCCAGCGCGGGCAGCAGGGTGGGGCGCAGGTTCATGGTCCAGGCATGAGTCAGATTTGTGGCTTGCGTCGATACTACGCGCTTGTCCACGACTGCCGCCGGCCCGATGCTGGCGACCCACCGTGATGACGGCCTGCAGGGAGCAACGACGTGCAACACCGGGTGCTGTTCGATTTCGAGATCACGTTTTCCAACGGTGGCGACCTGCGCGGCCGCGACTTCCGCCTGGACATCCCCGGCGCCTCGATCGACGAGGCCGCGCTGGCGCGGCATGTCATCGACGACATGCGCCTGCTGATGGTCGACACGGTGTGGATCGACAACATCCGCATCGTCGAGGAGGCGCACAAGCGCGTCGCGCCGCTTGCCGGAGCCGGGGCATGAACGGCGCGGCGGAGATCACCGCCATCCCCACGGCGGACCGCGACTGGCGCACGCCGCTGCTGCTGTTGCTGGTCGGCGCGGTGTTCGGCAGCTCGTTCCTGTTCATGCGGGTGGCCGCGCCGGAGATGGGGCCGCAGGCGCTGGTCGGCGTGCGCCTGGCCTGCGGCTCGCTGGTGCTGCTGCCTTTCGTCTGGCGCGCACGGCAGCAGCTGCCGCTGCGGCGCTGGCCGGTGATCGCGCTGATCGGGGTGATCAACGCGGCGGTGCCGTTCCTGCTGTTCGCCTGGGCGGCGCAACGCGCGCCGGCGGCGATCGGCGCGATCTGCAACGCCATGGCGGTGCTGTTCACAACTCTTGTGGCCTTCGTCGCCTTCGGCGAACGCATCGGCCTGCGTCGCGCGCTGGCGCTGCTGGCCGGGTTCGCCGGCGTGGTCGTGCTGGCCACGGCCAAGGCGTCGGGACTGGCGCTGGGCCCGGCGGTCATCGCCGGCACCACGGCCGCGTTCTGCTACGGCATCGGCATGAACCTGGTGAAGCGCAAGCTGGGCGATGTGCCCGCCGCCGCTGCCGCCGGGGCGACGCTGTCGGTCGGCGCGTTGCTGGTCCTGCCGTTCGCGCTCGCCGCCTGGCCGACGCAGCCGGTCTCGGCCAAGGCCTGGGCCAGCGCGGTGACCCTGGGCGTGGTCGGCACCGGCCTGATCTTCATCCCGTACTACCGGCTGATCCAGCGCATCGGCGCGCCGCGCACCTCGGTGGTGGCGTACCTGATCCCGGTGTTCGGCGTGCTGCTGGCCTGGCTGTTCCTGGGCGAGCCGGTGACCGCGCGGATGCTGCTGGCCGGGTTGTTGATCCTGGGCAGCGTGGCGATCAGCCAGCGTTCGCGCTGACGCGGCGTGCCGGGCGTGGGCTGCGCGGCGCGGCTCGATCTCCGGCGGGCCGGGCGTCAGTCCTTCGCCAGCCGTTGGTCCTTCGCCGACCGTCATTCCTTCGCCAACCGCACTGGCAGCGGCACGTTGCACAGGTCGATGTGCCCGGCGGGGCGCTTGTAGAAGTCGTCGCGCCGGTTGCGGCGGGCCTCGACCATGTCGCGGAAGGTCTGCGTATCGGTGCGCAGGATCTGCAGGCGGGTGCGTTCGGCGGCCGGCACCTCGCTGGCCAGGTGCACGGCACGGATCGGCGTGCGCTGCGCGGCATCGGCGTAGAAGCCCATCGGTTCGGGGCCGCGCGGCAGCGCGCTGAGCAGTTCGATGCCCTGGATCACGCGACCGACCTGGGTGATGTTGCGGTCGAGCTGGCGCGGCGACTGGCCGATCACCACGTAGAGTTCGGCACCGATGCTGCTGTCGGCTTCGAGGTTGCGGCCGGCGCCGACCACGCCGTAGCAGTGCGCCATCCAGGCCTTGCCCGACTGCACGTCGCGGCCGGCGGCGAAACCGTCGGCGAAGCCGGCCTGCGGCGCCCAGCCATCCGCGTCCGGCAGCACGTCGAAAGCCAGCCCACTCATATCGCGCTCGAATTCGGCGGGCAGTTTCCGCTTCGCCGTGCCGAGGTTCTTGGCCTTGCCGGGATCGTCGGCCTCGGCATCGCCGAACTGGGCGACGAAGTTGTCCTGCACCCGGTAGATGCTGGTGCCGTCCCAGAAGCCTTCGCGGGCCAGGGTGCGGATGTTGGCCACGTGCCGCGGGGCAAAGCCGGGTGCCAGCTCGATCACCACCCGGCCAGCGTCCAGCTCCATGTACAGCGTGTTCTCCGGCGCCGGCGTCCGCCAGTCCGAGGCGGGCGAGGCGTCCAGGATCTGCTGCGCACTGCGGTAGGGCGCGGCGGCGGCCACGGGCAGCGAAGCGGCCAGGCACAGGGCGAGCAGGATCGGGCGCAGGGTCATGGGCTGGCTCATGGCGGAAGGTGGATCGATTCTCGCCCTCGCCCGGATGCGCGCCAAGGTCGCCGGCAGGGATCCGGCCCTGCCCATGCCTCCGGTTGGATGACTACTGGCACATCCGCTATACAGAACTTGAGAATAGATTGGTCTCCAACGTAGCGACCCTGCACCGATGGAGCAGCCGCCATGGGCGAGAGCGAAGCGCAACTGAAGAAGTTCCAGAAAGAGCTCAGCGCCGGGACCGTGTCGCTGGCGCTGCTGGCGGTGCTCGCCCAGGCGCCGGAGCCGCTGTACGGCTACCTGATCGCCAAGCGCCTGGAGCAGGTCGGCGAGGGCGTGCTCAGCGGCAAGCAGAGCGCGCTGTACCCGGTGCTGCGCAACCTCGAAGGTGCCGGCCTGCTGGAGAGCCACGTCGAACCGTCGGTGGCCGGCCCGCCGCGCCGCTACTACCGCATCACCGGCGAGGGCCGGGAAGTCCTCGACCAATGGGCCGCCGCCTGGCGCGCCACCCGCGATTCCGTCGATTCCGTGCTGGAGGGAGTATCCGCATGAACACCATCGCCTCACCGCTGCCGCCGGGAACGCGGCCGTTGCCGACCACCATCCCCGAGTACCTGGAGCAGTTGCGTTCCGCGCTGAAGGGCGCCGATCCGGCGATGGTCCAGGACGCGCTGTACGACGCCGAGGAATACCTGCGCTCGGAGCTTGCCGAGCAATCCGGCCGGAGCGAGGCCGAAGTGATCGCCGCAGTCGCCGGCAGCTACGGCGCGCCGGAAGAGGTCGCGGACATCTACCGCGAGACCGAGGTCACCGTGAACCGCGCGCTGCGTCCGCCGCAGCCGCCGAAGCGGCGTTCGCTGGCCGGCCGCTTCTTCGGCGTGGCCGCCGACCCGTACACCTACGGCTCGCTGTTCTACATGCTGCTGGCGCTGGCCACCGGCACGTTCTACTTCAGCTGGGTGGTCACCGGCGCCAGCGTGTCGGCGGGCCTGCTGATCCTGATCGTCGGCATCCCGCTGCTGCTGCTGTTCCTGATGTCGGTGCGGCTGCTGTCGCTGGTCGAGGGTCGCATCGTCGAGGTCCTGCTGGGCGTGCGCATGCCGCGCCGACCGCTGTACACCCAGCGCGACAAGCCATGGCTGACCCGGCTCGGCGAACTGTTCACCGACTGGCGCACCTGGACGGCGATGGGCTACCTGCTGCTGATGCTGCCGCTGGGCACGGCGTACTTCTCCGTTGCCGTCACCCTGCTGGTGCTTTCGCTGGGCCTGATCGTCGCGCCGGTGGCGCTGGCGCTGGGCGCCACGGGGGTGATCTCGCTGGAAGACGTGAACATCGTGCCGGATACGCCGCTGCTGCTGCCGCTGTGCTTCGTCGCCGGCGTGCTGCTGCTGTTCGGCACGCTGCACCTGGCGCGCCTGATCGGCCGCTTCCACGGCTGGCTGGCCAAGGAGCTGCTGGTGCGCGACCCGGTGGTCTGATCGATCCGGTTCGAGCACGCAGGAAAACGAAAGCCCCGCGGATGCGGGGCTTTCGCGTATGCGACCGGGTGGAAAGCGTCGCGGAGGGTTCAGCCGGCGTACGCGGCGATGAAGTCGCGTACCTGCGGGTAGACCTTCTCGCGCCAGCGGCGGCCGCTGAAGATGCCGTAGTGACCCGCGCCCTCGACGGTCAGGTGCCTCTGCCTGGCCTTCTGGATGCCGGTGCACAGGTCGTGCGCGGCCTGGGTCTGGCCGAGCCCGGAAATGTCGTCCAGCTCGCCCTCGATGGTCATCAGCGCGGTGCCCTTGATCGCGGAAGGCTTGACCAGCTCGCCGTTGATCTTCCATTTGCCGCGCGGCAGCAGGAACTCCTGGAACACGGTGTGGATGGTGTCCAGGTAGTACTCGGCCGGCATGTCCAGCACGGCGTTGTATTCGTCGTAGAAGCGCCGGTGCGAGTCGGCGTCCTGCAGGTCGCCCTTGACCAGGTCCGAATAGAAATCCCAGTGCGACATGAAGTGGCGGCTGGGATTCATCGCGATGAAGCCGGCGTGCTGCAGGAAGCCCGGGTACACCTCGCGGCCTTCGCCCGGGTAGGGCGAGGGCACGCTGTGGATGACGTTGTTCTCGAACCACGACAGCGGGTTGCGCGTGGCCAGGTTATTGACCGCGGTCGGGCTGCGGCGCGCATCGATCGGCCCGCCCATCATCACCAGCGAGCGCGGCACCGGTTCGCCGCGCGCGGCCATCAGCGACACGGCGGCCAGCACCGGCACGGTCGGCTGGCAGACGCTGATCACGTTGAGGTTGGTCGCGCCGATCTGGCGGATGAAGTCTTCGACGTAGGCGACGTAGTCGGCCAGGCCGAACGCGCCTTCGGTCGCCGGTACCATGCGCGCGTCGATCCAGTCGGCCACGTAGACCTTGTGGTCGCGCAGCAGGGTGCGGACGGTGTCGCGCAGCAGGGTGGCGTGGTGGCCGGACAGCGGTGCCACGACCAGCACCACCGGGTCGTCCTTGAGCGCGGCGATGGTGGCCGCGTCGTCGGTGTAGCGCTTGAAGCGGACCAGGCGGCAGAACGGCTTGCGCAGCACTTCCTGCTCGAGCACCGGGACTTTGTGCCCCTCGACCTCGACCTCGTGGATGGCCCACGGCGGCTTCTCGTAGTCCTTGCCGAGCCGGTGCACCAGCTCGTTGCCGGCGGCGATGCGCTCGGCGCCGGGCAGCGAAGCCGCCCAGCTGGAGGGATTGGAGAAGATCCGCGAGTTGGCCTCGGCCAGATGGACCCAGGGGGCCATCATCGCGCGGTTGAATTCGTGGAGTTGGTAGAGCATGGAGTGGCCACGCTTTCGGCTGGGGTGCTGCATCGCACAATGCTACCCCGATTCGCGTGGCGAAAGGCAGGCGCGCCAGGCATGGCCGGTGACGCGCCCTTCAGCGGCGTGAATGAGGCCGTGCCGTCCCGGCTCGGCCCCCTCGAATCAACGACTTGGCTCAGTCGCTCGCGGTCGCAGCCAGGCATAGATGATCCCGCCCAGCGCGCCGCCGATCAGCGGGGCGACCCAGAACAGCCACAGTTGGCCCAGCGCGCCGGAGCCGGCGAACAGCGCCACGCCGGTGGAGCGGGCTGGATTGACCGAGGTGTTGGTCACCGGGATGCTGATCAGGTGGATCAGGGTCAGGGCCAGGCCGATCGCGATCGGGGCGAAGCCGGCCGGCGCCTTGCCGTGGGTGGCGCCCATGATCACCAGCAGGAAGAACGCGGTCAGCACGACCTCGGTCAGGAAAGCCGCACCGAGGGTGTAGCCGCCCGGCGAGAGCACGCCGTAGCCGTTGCTGGCGAAGGCGCCCGCCGCGGTCGGGTCGATCGAGAAACCACCGCCGCCCTTGGCGATCTGCAGCAGGATGAAGCCGGCGGTGATCGCCCCGGCCACCTGGGCGAGGATGTACGGCAGCAGGTCGCTGGCGGCGAAGCGGCCGCCGGCCCACAGGCCGAGGCTGACCGCCGGGTTGAAGTGCCCGCCGGAGATATGGCCGAAGGCGAACGCGCCGGTCAGCACGGTCAGGCCGAACGCCAGCGACACGCCCAGCAGGCCGATGCCCAGCGGATTCCCGTCGCCGCCGAAATTGGCTGCCAGCACCGCGCTGCCACAACCACCCAGCACCAGCCATAACGTGCCGAGGAACTCGGCCGCCAATCGCTTCGTCAGAGTCATTGCCATCCCCAGAGTGAGCCCGGACCGGGCACGGCCGAGCCTACGCCCGGGCCGTGTACGGGGCGTTTTCGATTCGTTAAAGCGGGTGGATCAGCGCTGCGGCAGCGGGATGAACTCGTCGTCGCCCTCGATCTTGCCGAAGCGGCCGTCGAGCCAGTCCTGCTTGGCCTGCTCGATCCGCTCCTTCGAGCTGGAGACGAAGTTCCACCACAGGTGGCGATGGCCGTCGAGCGGCTCGCCGCCCAGCAGCATGGCCTTGAGGGGAGTCTTCGCGCGCAGCTTCGGCCGGGTGCCGCGGTCGGGCACGATCAGGTGGCGCGCCGGAATGTCCACGCCATCGAGCTGTGCGTCGCCTTCGAGGATGTACAGCGCGCGCTCGACGTGGCGCTCGTCCAGGGCCAGCTCCGCGCCGGGCTCCAGGTCGAGGGCGACGTTGAGCGTGTCGCTGAACACCTTCACCGGTGATTCCTCGCCGTAGCTGCGTCCGGCGATCACCCGCAGCCAGACGCCGTCGCGCTGCTGTTGTGGCAGGCTCGCGGCGGAGTGGTGGTAGAAGGCCGGGTCGGTCTCCTCATGCGCTTTCGGCAGCGCCACCCAGGTCTGCATGCCATGTGCTTCGCTCCCCGCAGCGCGTTCGGCCGCCGGGGTGCGTTCGGAGTGGGCAATGCCGCGACCGGCGGTCATCCAGTTGACGTCGCCCGGACGGATCACCTGCTCGGAGCCGAGCGTGTCGCGATGGTTGATCGCGCCAGCCCAGAGGAAGGTCACGGTGGCCAGGCCGATATGCGGATGCGGGCGCACGTCCATGCCGCGGCCGCCCTCGAACACCACCGGGCCCATGTGGTCCACGAACACGAACGGACCGACGCTGCGGGCCTGGATCGAGGGCACCGCGCGGCGGACCATGAAGCCGTCGCCAAGATCGTGCACGCGTGGTTCGATGATGGTGGTCACGTCGGCTCCTGCGCGGTCGGGGTATGGCGAGGATCGCACGGATCGGCGTGCCCGGCCGGTACCTGCGTGCGACGTTGCGTACGGCCACGCGGGCGCCGGTCACGCATGCGGTCGCGGTTCGCCGCGGCGAGAGGCGATCCGGTCGGCACGCTGCGTCGGCGCGGGCAGGCGGTAGCCGTCGAGGAAGCGCAGCACCAGCCGTACCGCCGTTTCCAGCGAGACGCGGTGGCCGGGCGAGACGATCAGCGGATTGCAGCGCGGCTTGCTGCGCAGCGCATAGCCGACGGTCTCGCCGCGATGGACCAGGCGGCTGCGGTCGCCCGGTGCCGGACCGGGTTCGTCGTAGTGGCCGGCAAGCCGCTTCTTGGCCACGCCCAGCGCGGCCAGGCCGGTGGCCACGCCGAAATGCGCGGCGATGCCCAGACGCCGCGGATGCGCGATGCCTTGGCCATCGACCATGGCCAGGTCGGGCGGGGCGGAGAGCATTTCCAGCGCCCGCAGCAAGGCCGGAAGTTCGCGGAAGCTGAGCAGACCGGGAACGTAGGGCATCGGCGTCGGCACGCGGGCCACGTGCGATTCGAGCGTCTGCAGCGTGTCGGCATCCAGCAGCACCACCGCGGCGCGCGCGGTCTCGCCGCCGTCCTCGAAGCCCACGTCGAAGCCGGCAACGGTGCGCAGCGGAACCGTGAAGCGGTCCTCGAGCACCACGCGCGCCGCAAGCGTGGCCTGCAACGCGCGGGCGCCGGCGATGCTTCCATCCCAGCCGGGAAACGGGTCGGCGACCGAGGCGGGTTCGGGCAGTTCGGGCATGGGCCGAGTATGCCGGCGGCGGCGGTGAAGTCGCAGCGACGGACATCGCGTCCTCGACACCTGTGCACGCGGTGGTTGGTTGCAGCCAAAACCTTGGCTGCGCGGCCGCATGGCATCGCGTTGCCGGTAGAATCGACGTCCCGTTTTTGACCGTACCGGAGATCCCCCAGTGACCCGCAAGCTCGTCCTGCTGCGCCACGGCCAGAGCCAGTGGAACCTCGAGAACCGTTTCACCGGCTGGGTCGATGTCGACCTGACCGAGCAGGGCCGCGCCGAGGCCGCTGCCGGCGGCAAGCTGATGCGCGAGGAGGGCCTGCGTTTCGACGTCGCCTACACCTCGACCCTCAAGCGCGCCATCCGCACCCTCAACCTGGCGCTGGGCGAGCTGGACCAGGACTGGCTGCCGGTGCACAAGAGCTGGCGCCTCAACGAGCGCCACTACGGCGCGCTGCAGGGCCTGGACAAGGCCGAGACCGCGGCCAAGCACGGCGAAGAGCAGGTCAAGATCTGGCGCCGCTCCTACGACATCCCGCCGCCGTCGATGCCGCTCGAGGACCCGGGCCATCCGGCCAACGACCCGCGCTACGCCGGCCTGGACCGCAACGCGCTGCCGTCGACCGAATCTCTGGCCACCACCCTGGAGCGCGTGCTGCCGTACTGGCACGACGCCATCGCGCCGTCGCTGAAGTCCGGCAAGACCGTGCTGGTCGCCGCGCACGGCAATTCGCTGCGCGCGCTGTACAAGCACCTCAACAACGTTTCGAAGGAAGAGATCCTCGAGCTCAACATCCCCACCGGCATCCCGCTGCTGTTCGAGCTGGACGACGAACTGCAGGTGAAGTCGTACCGCTATCTGGGCGATCCCGAGGCGGCCAGGCGCGCCGCCGAGGCCGTGGCCAACCAGGGCAAGGCGAAGTAGGCGCACGTTCGCGATCGCGAGCTGCGAAGACACCCGGCCCAGGCCGGGTGTCTTCGTTTGGGCCTGCGCCAAGGTGATCGACGCGGTCGATGCCATTGATGGGCATCTTGCAAAATGAGAGTCATTCGCATTTAATGGTCACGCAGTTTCGTTGACCGGGGATGGCGCGGATGTCGCGGACCATCGCCGGCCGCGGATCCCGGTTGCAGTGGCGTGTGCCACCGGTGACCGGACGGTGCCCGCGGGTACCGGCTGCATCCGGTCGGGGCGCGCGAAGCCGAATGGGTTGTCCGGTGGCCGTGCCTTCCCTGCATACACCACTTCGCACAAGGCCAACGTCCCACATGCTTCCGATGCCCGCGTCCCACCTGCAGGCCAGCCACGTCCGGCGTCCGTTTTCCTCTCCCTCGGCCACCGGCCGGCTGGCCTTCGCGATCGGTTTGGCGCTGGCCTGCACGTCCGGCGCCGCGTTCGCGGCTTCCGCCGACGAAACCGCCGCCGGGGACACGCCGACCGAGCTGGACGCGGTCCTGGTCGTCGCCCAGCGTGCCAACCGGGTCAGCAATGGCGCGACCAACCTGGACCTGGACATCAAGGACACGCCGCAGTCGATCAGCGTGGTGAGCAGCGAACTGATGAGCCAGTTCGGCGCCAACAGCGTCAACGACGCCCTGCGCCTGGCCACCGGCGTGCGCGTCGACGAGTGGGAAACCAACCGCACCAGCTTCAGCGCGCGCGGCTTCGACATCCTCAACACCCAGATCGACGGCGTCGGCATGCCCAACAGCTGGGGTATCGCCACCGGCGCGATGGACACGTTCGGTTACGAGAAGGTGGAAGTGATCCGCGGCGCCAATGGCCTGCTCACCGGCGTGGGCAATGCGGCCGGCACGATCAACTACGTGCGCAAGCGCCCGACCAACGAGTCGCAGGGCATGTTCGGGCTCAGCTATGGCTCGTGGAATACGGTGCGCGCGGAAGCCGACTACTCGACGCCGTTCACCGACGACGGAACCTGGGCCGGTCGCGTGGTCGCCGCGCACGAGGACGGTGAGTCCTGGCTGCAGGCCAACGAAAACAGCCGCAATTATTTCTACGGCGTGGTCGATGGCCAGATCGGCGAGAACGGCACCCTGGCGGCCGGCTACTCGTACCAGCGGGCCAAATCCGACGGCATCATGTGGGGCGCGCTGGTGTTCATGAACAGCGACGGCACCCAGAACGAGTGGCCGCGCGATGCGACCACCACCCAGGACTGGACGTACTGGAACACCACCGAAGAGACCGCCTTCGTCGAGTACACCCACCAGCTCGGTGCAAACTGGCAGCTGAAGGCGTCGTACAACTACCGTCGTGGTGAAGGCGACGACCGGATGTTCTACGCCTACGACGGGCAGGGCACCGGGCTCGATCCGGATACCGGCCTGGGTCTGGTCGGCTACCCGTGGGGTGGCCGGGACGAGTCCGACGCCCACCTCGGCTCGATTACCCTCGATGGCCGCTTCGAACTGTTCGGTCGCGAGCAGCAGGCGATGCTGGGTGCAAGCGTCTCCCGTGCCGAATCGAACGGCTGGGAGCTTTCGGCCGACTTCTCGTCGCCGGCCTGGGGTCCGTTGCCGCCGTTCCCGTACCCGACCGACGCCATCGCCGAGCCGGAATGGAGCGAGCCTTCGCTCTATTCGGTGCTCAACCAGCGGCTCAGGCGCGTGTTCGGCGCCACCCGGATCTCGCTGACCGACCGGCTCAACGCGATCGTCGGTGCCAACTACGCGCAGTACCGTCGCGACGGCATGTCGTACGCGCTCACCTTCGACCAGACCACCAGCCACACCAGCCCCTACGCCGGCCTGACCTTCGACTTCACCGACACGATGCTGGGCTACGTCAGCTATTCGGACATCTACCAGCCGCAGGACCAGGTCGACGCCAACGACCGCTACCTCGATCCCAGCAAGGGCGTGAACTACGAGGCCGGGATCAAGGCCGAGTGGCTGGATGGCCGCCTGCTGACCACGCTGGCGCTGTTCAAGGCCGACCAGCAGGGCCTGGCCACGCCGACCGGCCAGTACAACCAGTACGGCCAGACCATCTACGCGCCGGTGGACGTGAAGTCCAAGGGCGTGGAGCTGGAGGCGGTCGGCAAGCTCACCGACAACCTGGACCTGGTGGTGGGGTACACCGCGCTGGAGCTGGATGGCCTGTATGGCGACGATACCTACCCGTGGGTGCCGCGGCGCTCGGCCAACCTGATCCTGAGCGCGCGCGCGCCGGGCTATGCCGCGCTTTCGTACGGCCTCGGCGGACGCTGGCAGAGCGCGGTCTCCAACACCGAGAGCAGTGGTTTCACCGTGCGCCAGGACAGCTACGCGGTGCTCAACGGCTTCATGGCCTGGGACTTCGTGGACAACGCCAGCGTGCGCCTGAACGTCAACAACCTGTTCAACGAGAAGTACATCAATACGCTGCGCTACAGCGGCTACTACGGCGCGCCCAGCAACTACTCCGTCACCCTGAACTGGCGGTTCTGACGACTGCCCGACGCGCCGAGACACCCGCCATCGCCATGTCCCGCACTTCAGCCCTCCCTTCCCGTCGCGTCACCCGCCTGCATGTCGCCGCGCGGGTCGCGGCGGCCGTGCTCGGTGGCTATGTGTTCGCCTGGGGCGTTGTCGCGGCGGCGACCAGCCTGCTGTTCGCCGCCGACATGGAGTTCCACGACGCCGAGTTCCTCGGCGCCGTGCTGGGCCTGCTGGCCTACCTGGTGGTGTTCCTGTGGGCGTTCGCGGCGCGCCGGCTGGTGGTGGTCTGGCTTGTGCTGGCCGGCGGCGGCGCGCTGCTGGCCGGTGCGGGCTCGCTCGTGCAATCGTTCCTGGTCTGACGCGCCGGCTGGAGGTCGAACATGTCCCAGAACTTCCGCCAGGCCATGGCCTGGGTCCACACCTGGTTCGGGCTGGTGCTCGGTTTCGTGCTGATGGCGGCGTTCTTTTTCGGCGCGCTGTCGGTGTTCGACCGCGAAATCGACCGCTGGGCGATCCCGGCCACCCGGGTCGAGCCGCAGCCGATGCCCTCGTTCGAGCAGGTGCTGCGTCCGGCGTTCGAGCGCATGCAGCCCACGCGCGAAGCGGTCGAGGCGATGCGGCCGCGCGTGGATGGCCCGATGCCGGAGCACTTCGACAAGGTGGTCAGCTGGAGCGCGTACACCACCCACCGCGACCCGGTGCTGGCGCTGTACGCAGGTTACGAGGTGCCCGGCGCCAAGGACCCCGGGGAAGCGATCTGGGCCTACGGCACCATCGATCCGCGCGACGGCACGCCGCTGCCCGACGACCGCCTCAAGGTCGGTAGCGGGTTCTTCTACCCGATGCATTACAGCCTGACCCTGGACTGGAAGAACCTCGGTTTCTGGATCGTCGGCCTGGCGGCGCTGGCGATGCTGGTGGCGCTGGTCACCGGCGTGGTGATGCACCGCAAGCTGTTCCGCGAGCTGTTTACCTTCCGCCCGGACAAGGCCCGCATGCGCAGCGTGCTGGACCTGCACAACCTCACCGGCGTGGTCGCGCTGCCGTTCCACTTCTTCTTCGCCTTCACCGGCCTGGTGATCTTCGCCAGCGTCTACTACTTCCCGGTCGGCCACACCCAGCTGCACCCGCTGCATGACCTGCACGAGCGGATCGAGGCGCAGGAAACCGGCCTGCCGCACGAGCGCGCCGGCGTGGTGGCCGGGCTGGCCGATGTCGACGCGATGGTCGCCGAGGCGCAGCGGCGCTGGGAGGCCAAGGGCAAGGCCGGCGAGGTGGGCTTCCTGGTGCTGCAGCACGTCGGCGACGCCAACGGCTACGTCAGCGTCTATCGCGCAGGCACCGACCGCATCGCGCTGGTCGGCGACGGCATCCACTTCAGGGCCGCCACCGGCGAACTGATCCGCGAGGATCCGCCGGCCACGACAGTCGGACGGGTCAGCGAGTTCCTTACCGGACTGCACCTGCAGCACTTCCGCCACTGGCTGCTGCGCTGGCTGTACGTGCTGGGCGGACTGGCCGGCGCGGTCTGTATCGCAACAGGCTTCGTGTTCTTCGTCGAGAAGCGCAAGCGGCAGCATGCGCTGCATGGCCGCCAGGGCGCGCGCGTGGTCGATGCGCTGGCGGTGGCCATGGTCACCGGCATGGTCCTGGCCGTGACCGGCATCCTCGTCGCCAACCGGCTGCTGCCGGAAGACCTGCCGGCGCGCGGGGACTGGGAGCGCTACGCGTTCTGGGGCAGCTGGCTGCTGGCGCTGTTGCATGCGGCCTGGCGCAGCGCGCCGGTCGCGCTGGGCAGGGCCAACCCGGCCTGGCGCGAGCAGTGCTGGGCGATCGCGGCGATGGCGGTGGTCGCGGTGCTGTCGAACTGGTTCACCACCGGCGACCACCTGCTGCGCACGTTGTCGGCCGGCTACTGGCCGGTGGCGGGCGTCGACCTGGCACTGCTGTCGAGTGCGGCGATCGCGGCCTTCGCCGCGCGTGCGCTCGGCCGGCGTGCGGCGTCGGACGCGACGGGCATGGATGCGATGGAGACCGCGCGTGCCTGAGACCGGACATCCGGCATTGCTGCTGGCCGCCGCGCTGCTGGTCTGCGTGGCTGGCATGGGCTGGCTGGCGCTGGCGATGCCGGCGCATGCGCAGCAGGTCTGGGGCGCAGCGGTGACGCCCGCCGCGGCCCGTGGCTTGCGCCTGCTCGGCGCATCGGGACTGGTGGCCGGATTGCTGCTGTGCCTGGCGGTGGACCATCCCTCGATGGCGGTGCTGGTCTGGGTGATGGCGCTGGCCGGGGCGGCACTCGTCGTCGCCTTCACCCTGACCTGGCGCGCACCCTGGCTGGGCGCGCTGGCGCCATGGCTGCGCCCGCGCGCCGCGCGCTAGCGCCAGGTCACATTCCGGCGATCCGGCGCGCGATCGAGCCCGCGGGATCGGCCGTCGCAAGTGCGGCCGACTGGCCGGCCCACATCGGCGAGTAGTCACCGGCGCCGTTGCTGCGGTCCAGCTCGCGCAACGCGGCGAGCAGGGAGCCGGCGTAGGGGAACGCAGCGCATCGGCCGACATGGGGCCGAGTTCGTCGATGAGCGCGTTGACCAGGCCGCGCGCGGGCCGTCCCGTGAACACGTTGGTGATCCGGGTGGCGCTGTCGCTGGCGGCCGCGAGCGCGCGCCGGTGGAAATCCGGCGTGGCCGCCTCCGGGCTGCGCAGGAACGCTGTGCCGACCTGCACTGCCGCGGCGCCGAGCGCCAGCGCCGCGCGCATGCCGCGTGCATCGGCGATGCCGCCGGCGGCGATCACCGGCAGGTCGATCGCATCGACCACCTGTGGCAGCAGCGCGAACAGTCCGGGCTGGCCGCCCACGTCGTCGTCGAGGAACATGCCGCGGTGGCCGCCGGCCTCGACTCCCTGCGCGATGACCGCGTCCACCCCGCGCGCGGCCAGCCAGCGGGCCTCGGCCACGGTGGTCGCGGTGGACAGCACGACCGCGCCGGTGCTCCTGACCCGGTCGAGCAGGCGAGCCTCGGGCAGGCCGAAGTGGAAGCTCACCACCTCCGGGCGCAGCTCCTCGACCAGTGCGGCCGCCGCTTCGTCGAACGGCAGGCGCCCGGCCGAGGCGGTGGCGGGAACGTCCAGGCCCAGCCGCGCATGCAGCGGTGCCAGTGCCGCGCGCCATCGTGCCACCGCCGCATCCGTCGGCGGCTGGTCGCGGTGGGCGAAGAAGTTCAGGTTCAACGGTGCGTCGATGGCCGCGCGGAAGCGCGCGACTTCCTGGCGGATCCGCTCCGGGGCGAGCGTGGCGCCCGCGATCGCACCGAGGCCGCCGGCGCGCGCGATGGCGATGGCGAGCCCGGCATCGGCCACGCCTGCCATCGGCGCGAGCAGCAGCGGCATCGACAGGCCCAGCCGTTGCACGAAGGGATGGGGTTCTGTGCGCGTCATCGCATGTTGCCGCCCGGAAGACCCGCAGTATGCGCGCCGCCCGGGCGCGAGGAGGCGAGGTCCGTGCGCATACCGTGACTTCCGGCCTATCTCGGCGGGTGGCCCGCTCCCCTAGGCTGGAGGTTTGGCACCTAGTCCTGCGGTCTGGTGCGCCGCGTCCCGGAGTACCCGATGTCCCTGCACACGTTCACCCGCCTGTCCCTGACGCTGGCGGTCACCGCCGCGCTCGCCGCCTGCGGCAAGACCGAAGCGCCGGCCGCGGCCGCGCCGGCGCCGGCCGAAGCGGCGGTGAAGTTCGACCTGTCCAAGGTCGATGCGCCCGTTTCCGTCTTCAGCGTCGCCGACCTGGATCCGGCGGTGCCGGCCTGCGCCGACCTCAACGGCCATGTCAACGGCAAGTGGCTGGCGGCCAACCCGGTGCCGGGCGACCGCACCAGCTGGGGCAGCTTCGAGATCCTCGGCGAGCGTTCGCTGGCGATCCAGCACGCCATCGTCGAGCAGCTCGCTGCGGGCAAGCCGGCGGACGGTTCGATCGAGGCCAAGATTTCCGACATCTGGCGCACCGGCATGGACCAGGCGGCGATCGACGCCGCCGGCCTGGCGCCGCTGCAGCCGCAGCTGGACGCGATCGCCGGGCTGAAGGACGGTGCCGGCGTGGTCGAATGGCTGCGTGGCCAGTACGCGCAGGGCCGCGGCCCGCTGTTCTCCTTCGGTGCCAATGCCGACTACAAGGACTCGGGCACGGTCATCGCCTATGCCGGGCAGGGCGGGCTGGGCCTGCCGGAGAAGGGCTACTACTTCGACGCGGACAAGAAGGACATCCGCGACGCGTACGTGAAGTACATCGCCCAGCTGCTGGAACTGTCCGGCGTGGCGGCGGCCGATGCGGCCGGCCAGGCGCAGGCGGTGATGGACTTCGAGACCCGCCTGGCCAAGGCCTCGCTGTCGCGGATCGAGCTGCGCGATCCGGCCAAGCGCTACAACCCGCTCAGCGCGGCCGAGGCGAACAAGGTCACCCCGAACTTCGACTGGAGCGCGTTCTTCGACGCGCTCAAGGTGCCGGCGGCGCAGAAGTTCTCGCTGGCCCAGCCGGGCTATTTCGCCGAGCTCGACCGCATGATCGCCGACACGCCGGTGCAGACCTGGCAGGCCTACCTGCGCTTCCATGCCGTCGACGACGCGGCGCCGTTCCTGGCCACGCCGTTCGAGCAGGCCAACTTCGGCTTCTACAACCAGACCCTGCGCGGGCAGAAGGAAATGCTGCCGCGCTGGAAGCGCGTGCTCGGCTCGGTCAACAACGCGATGGGCGAGGCGCTGGGCCAGCTGTACGTGCAGGCCGCGTTCCCGGCCGAATCCAAGGCGCAGATGCAGCAGCTGGTGCAGAACCTGTCGGCGGCGCTGAAGGCGCGTCTGGAGAAGCTGGACTGGATGGGTGACGAGACCAAGGCGCGTGCGCTGGAGAAGTGGGCCAGCTTCACCCCGAAGATCGGCTACCCCGACAAGTGGCGCGAGTGGGACGGCCTGCAGACCTCCGCCGGCGGCTACCTGGCCAACATGGATGCGGCGCGCGCGTTCAACTACCGCTACATGCTGGACAAGGTCGGCAAGCCGGTGGACCGCACCGAGTGGGGCATGACCCCGCAGACGGTGAACGCCTACTACAACTCGACCAAGAACGAGATCGTGTTCCCGGCCGCGATCCTGCAGCCGCCGTTCTTCGATCCCAAGGCAGACCCGGCGCTCAACTACGGCGGCATCGGCGCGGTGATCGGCCACGAGATGATGCATGGCTATGACGATTCCGGCAGCCAGTTCGACGCCAAGGGCAACTTCGACCTGTGGTGGACCGAGGGCGACCGCAAGCTGTTCGAGCAGCGCGCCGACCGGCTGGTGGCGCAGTTCGACGGCTACGAGGCGGTGCCGGGCAAGCACGTCAAGGGCCGCCTGACCCTGGGCGAGAACATCGGCGACCTCGGCGGCCTGACCGTGGCCTACGACGCGCTGCAGGCCGCGTTGCAGGCCAACCCGGGCGCGAACGTGGCCGTCGATGGCCTCAGCCAGGACCAGCGCTTCTTCGCCAACTGGGCCACGGTGTGGCGCCGCAACTTCACCGATGGCGAGCTGAAGGTGCGCCTGGAGACCGACCCGCACGCGCCGGCCAACTTCCGCGCCAACGGCACGCCGTCGAACATGCCGGCCTACGCGGCGGCGTTCGGCTGCAAGGCGGGCGACCCGATGGTCCGTGCCGACGCCGATCGCGTGGTGATCTGGTAAGGCGGGCCCGCATCGTGGTCCAGGAAGGGCCCGGCCATGCCGGGCCTTTCCTTTCTGGCGGCAGCGTCCTTACGCGGCCGTCGCGCACGCCGCCTACAATTGCCTTGGCCCGGGTGGTCCGGCGCAGCGCAGGATCGTGATGAAGAGGAAGGTCTTCATGGGGATTGGCATCGCACTGGCCGCCTTCGTGCTCGCCTCGCTGCTGTCGCTCTATGCCTATGGCCGCTTCGCCGAGCGCGCCCGCGGCGAGCCGGGCCATGCGCTGCCGGTCGCCGGGGTACAGACGCCGATCGACCGCATCGTCGAGCCGCTCACCGCGGCGCGGCCCGGCAAGGCGGGGCTTGTGATCCTGCCCGACAACCTCGACGCCTTCGCGATCCGCGCCGCCACCGCGCGCAGCGCCGGCCGCAGCCTGGACCTGCAGTACTACATCTGGCACCCGGACTTCACCGGCAACCTGCTCTACAGCGAGCTGCTGCGGGCGGCCGACCGCGGCGTGCGCGTGCGCCTGCTGCTGGATGACCTCAACGTGCACGGCAGCCACGAGGTGCTGGACGCGCTCGACACGCATCCCAACATCGAGGTGCGCCTGTTCAACCCGACCCGCGCGCGCGAAGGCACCATCGCACGCGGCGTGGAGCTGCTGCTGCGTTTCTTCAGCGTCAACCGGCGCATGCACAACAAGGCCTGGATCGCCGACGGCCGCGTGGCCGTGGTCGGCGGGCGCAACGTCGGCGACGAGTACTTCGACGCCTCGGCCGACTTCAACTTCCTCGATACCGACGCGGCGGTGGTCGGGCCGCCGGTGCAGCAGGCCGAACGGATCTTCGACGCCTACTGGAACAGCCCGACCGCGATCCCGCTGTCGGCGCTGGTGGAGGTCGAGCCCGGCCAGCTGGACCGGCTGCGCGCGAGCATCGACGCCGGGCTGAAGTCCGACCGGGCCGGTCCCTACGCGCAGAAACTGCAGCGGGCGCAGGGCGCGCGCGACCTGATCGAGGGCAGGCGCCGGCTGTACTGGGCGACCGAGGCTTCGATCATTTCCGATCCGCCGGAGAAGGCGCAGGGCGCGCCGGCGGCAGCGGACTGGATGACGCCGATATTGGTGGAGCGGGCGTCGCGGGTGAAGCGCGACCTGAAGGTGATTTCGCCATATTTCGTTCCCGGCGACGCCGGCGTGCGCTGGATCGACAACCTGCGCCGCCGCGACATCGGGGTGAGCATCCTCACCAATTCGCTGGCGGCCACCGACGTGATCGCGGTGCACGGCGGCTACGAGGGCTACCGCGTGCCGCTGCTGCGCTCGGGTGTGTCGCTGTTCGAACTCAAGCCGCATGGCGCCGAAGGCGTGCGCAGCAGCCTGTTCGGCTCCAGTGGCGCCAGCCTGCACACCAAGGCGTTCGTGGTCGATGGCGCGCACGGCTTCATCGGCTCGTTCAACCTCGATCCGCGTTCGATGAACCTCAACACCGAGATGGGCCTGCTGTTCGACTGCCCGGAAGCGGCGGCCGAACTCGAGGCGCTGTACCGGGCCAAGACCTCCGCGCAGGCCAGCTACCGGCTGGACCTGGCCGATGGCGCGCTGCGCTGGCATGACGATGCGGCCCGGCCGCCGGCGACCTGGGATCGCGAACCGGAGGCAGGCCTGTGGAGCCGGGCGGCGGCGCGCATGATCGGCTGGCTGCCGGTGGAGTCGCAGCTGTAGCGCAGCGCAGCGCTTGCGTCCGCGTGCGGACGCGGACGAGGATAGGGCGCGGCCGGCCCCGCTGGCCTGCGCGGGCGTGATCGCGGTCACCGGAGGAATGCATGGCGCTGGATGCCGAGGCAAGGACCCGTCCACTTCCCTGGCTGCCGCCGTCGTTGCCGCGCCTCCTGCGCTGGATGCTGGCGGTGCCGCTCGGCCTGCTGCTGCTGTGGACGGCGGGGGCCATCGCCTGGCTGCCGCTGCCGGTGGCGCTGCCGGCCCGTGGCGTGCTGGCGCTGGTGTTCGCGGCGCTTGCACTCGCCGCGCTGTGGCGGGCGCGCTCGCGCTGGCCGGTCGCGGCGGCCGTTGCGGTATCGGCGACGATGCTGCTGGCGTGGTCCTCGGTGCGTCCATCCAAC
This sequence comes from Pseudoxanthomonas sp., assembly GCA_017745195.1. Taxonomy (GTDB): domain Bacteria; phylum Pseudomonadota; class Gammaproteobacteria; order Xanthomonadales; family Xanthomonadaceae; genus Pseudoxanthomonas. The sequence goes on from JAGHZW010000066.1 coordinate 36,824, forward strand.
GACCGGCCCTGGCGGCCGGACGTGGCGGTGATGCCGCGGGTCGCGATCGACGGCGACCGGGTCCGCATCAGCGGTTACCGCGACTTCGTCTACCGCAGCCGCGACGATTTCACCGAACGCTGGGAAGAACGCGAGCTGCGCCTGTCCGACATCCGTGGCGTCGACTTCTTCGTCTCGCGCTGGCAGCCCGGGCCGATCGTGCACACCTTCGTCAGCTTCGATGTGGCCGGTGCCGAGCCGGTGGCCGTTTCGATCGAGGTCCGCAACCAGGTCGGCCAGCGCTTCGACCCGCTGCGCGGCCTGTACCGGCATTTCCAGCTGGCCTACGTCGCCGGCGACGAGCGCGACATCGTCGGCCTGCGCACCCATCATCGTGGCGAAGAGGTGCTGCTGTACCACACGACCGCCTCGCCGCAAGCCGCGCAGCGCCTGTTCCGGGTCTATGCGGACCGGATGACCACGGTGGCGGAGCACCCGGAGTTCTACAACCTGTTCAGCAACAACTGCACGGTCAACATCGTGCGCTACGCCAACGCGGCCGGCCGGGTGGGGCGCTGGGACATCCGCCACCTGGTCAACGCCTGGAGCGACCGCTACCTGTACGCCGCCGGCATGCTGGACACGTCGATCCCGTTCGCGCGGCTGCGCGAACTGTCCCGGATCGATGCCTCGGCCATTGTCGATGACCGCGATCCGGAGTTCTCCCGCCTCATCCGCCGCGGCCGGCCGGTCCCGGCCGTGACCGCCCGGTCCACCGGTGGGAGTCGGACCCGATGAATCCCGAACTCGCCATCGTCCTGTGCCTGCTCGGCGTGGCCGTGGTCCTGTTCTCGCTCGGCCGGCCGCGCGCGGACGTGGTCGCGCTGCTGATGGCGGCGGCGTTGCCGTTCACCGGGATCATCGACGCCGGCGAGGCGCTCGCCGGCTTCGGCGACCCCAGCATCGTGCTGATCGCGCTGCTGTTCGTGATCGGCGAAGGCCTGGTCCGCACCGGGCTGGCGCAGCGGATCAGCGCCTTCATCCTGCGCGTGGCCCGCGGCAGCGAGACCGTGCTGGTCGTGGCGCTGATGCTGTCGGTGGGCGCGATGGGTTCGGTGATGAGCTCGACCGGCGTGGTCGCCATCTTCATCCCGATCGTGCTGCGCATCGCCCGCAGCAGCCGCATCGCGCCCGGGCGACTGATGATGCCGTTGAGCGTGGCCGCGCTGTGCAGCGGGATGATGACCCTGGTCGCGACCGCGCCCAACCTGGTGGTGCACGGCGAGCTGTTGCGCGAAGGCCACCGCGGTTTCGCTTTCTTCGACTTCCTGCCGTTCGGCGTGCCGGTGCTGGTCCTGTCGATCGGCTGGATGCTGTTCGCGCGGCGCTGGCTGAGCGGCGGCGCGCCGGTGGCACGCGTGCGCAAGCCGAGGCTGGAGGACTGGATCGGCGAATACCGGCTGCAGGGCAGTGCGTTCCGCGTCCGGGTACGCACCGATTCGACCCTGGTCGGGCGCATCGCCTCGGCGCTGGAAGGCGACGAGCTGGCCGGCATGACCGTGCTGGCGGTGGAGCAGAGCGGCAGCTTCGGCCAGCGCGTGCTGCTGTCGACCGAAGGCCGGCGACTGCTGCCTGGCGACATCCTGCTGCTGCACCTGCGCGACCCGGCCGTGGACGCACTGGGCCGCTTCGGAGAATTGCGCCTGCAGCCGCTGGCGCTGGAAGGCGGGAACTTCGGCGGCTACGCCAACGACATCGGCATGGCCGAGATGATGGTGGTGGCCAACTCGCCGCTGGTCGGGGTCAGCGCGAAGCGGGCCCGTCTGCAGGACCGCCACGAACTGGTGGTGATCGGGCTCAAGCATGGCCGTACGGCCGAAGTGCGCGACCTCGCCGACGAGCCGCTGGAACTGGGCGACACGCTGCTGGTGGCTGGACCGTGGCCGGCGATCCGCGCGCTGGGATCCGGCGCCGACGGGCTGATCCTGCTCGGCCTGCCGCTGGAATCGGACGACATCGCGCCAGCGGCGACACGTGCACCGTTCGCCCTGGCTTGCCTGCTGCTGACCGTCGGGCTGATGGTCAGCGGCGTGGTGTCTAACCTGCATGCGGCGCTGATCGGCTGCCTGCTGATGGGCCTGACCGGTTGCGTCGACCTGCGCAGCGCCTACCGCTCGATCCATTGGCCCAGCCTGGTGCTGATCGTGGGCATGCTGCCGTTCTCGCTGGCCCTGCAGCGCACCGGTGGCGTGGACCTGGCCGCGCAGCTGCTGCTGCAGGGCGTAGGCGGCGCCGGGCCGCGGGTGGTGTTGGCGGCGATCTTCCTGGTCACCGCGGTGTTCGGCATGTTCATCTCCAACACCGCCATCGCCGTGCTGATGGCGCCGGTGGCGCTGGCGGTCGCCGACCACCTGGGCCTGTCGCCGTATCCGTTCGCGATGACCGTGGCCCTGGCTGCCTCGGCGGCGTTCATGACGCCGGTGTCCTCGCCGGTCAACGCGCTGGTGGTGGGCCCGGGCGGCTACAGCTTCGGCGACTTCGTGAAGGTCGGCACGCCGCTGGCGCTGATGTCGCTGCTGGTGGTGGTGCTGCTGGTGCCGTGGTTCTTCGGGATCTAGGCACCGGCGGAAACCCGGCTGTCAGCCGGGCGCCAGCGTGGTCAGCAACGCGCGCGCCGCGTTGAAGCGGTCGACGCTTTCCGGCAGCGGCACGCGGATGCGCAGCTTGTCCGGCCCTTCCATCGCGTACAGCTTGGGCTGCTGCTGGATCATCCGGATCACCGACATCGGGTCGACCTTGGGCTTGGCCTCGAACACGATGCGGCCGCCGGCCTCGCCCAGCTCCAGCTTGCGGATGCCAAGTTCCTGCGCCTGCAGCTTCAGCTCGGCGATGGCGAACAGATGCTTGACCGGATCCGGCAGCAGGCCGAAGCGGTCGATCATCTCCACCTGCAGCTCGCGCAGCGCGTCGCTGTCGCGGGCGCTGGAGATGCGCTTGTACAGGGTCAGGCGGGTGTGCACGTCCGGCAGGTAGTCCTCCGGGATCAGCGCCGGCACGTTGAGCACGATGTCGGCACCGCGCGCTTCCTCGCCCGCGTCCAGGTCAGGCAGCTTGCCCTGGCGGATGCTGCGCACCGCACGCTCGAGCAGCTCGGTGTAGAGGCTGAAGCCGACCTCGGCCATCTGCCCGCTCTGGTCCTCGCCGAGCAGTTCGCCGGCGCCGCGGATCTCCAGGTCGTGGGTGGCGAGGGTGAAGCCGGCGCCGAGCTCGTCCATCGAGGCGATCGCCTCCAGCCGCTTCTCTGCGTCAGGCGTCATCGAACGCTTGTCGGGGACCAGCAGGTAGGCGTAGGCGCGGTGGTGCGAGCGGCCGACGCGGCCGCGCAGCTGGTGCAGCTGGGCCAGGCCGAAGCGGTCGGCGCGGTTGATGACGATGGTGTTGGCGTTGGGGATGTCGATGCCCGATTCGATGATCGTGGTCGACAGCAGCACGTTGAAGCGCTGCTTCTGGAAGTCGAGCATCACCCGTTCCAGCTCGCGCTCGGGCATCTGCCCGTGGGCGATGCCGATGCGGGCTTCCGGAACCAGCTCCGACAGCTGCTTCTGCATGCGGACGATGCTTTCGACGTCGTTGTGCAGGAAGTACAGCTGGCCGCCTCGTGCCAGCTCGCGCTGGAAGGCTTCGCGCAGCTGCGCATCATCCCAGGGCACGACGAAGGTCTGCACCGCCAGCCGGTTCGGAGGCGGCGTGGCAATGATCGACAGGTCGCGCAGGCCGGCCATGGCCATGTTCAGCGTGCGCGGGATCGGCGTGGCGGTGAGGGTCAGCAGGTGGACATTCGCACGAAGCGCCTTCAGCGCCTCCTTCTGGCGCACGCCGAAGCGCTGTTCCTCGTCGACGATGACCAGGCCCAGGTCCTTGAACTTCACGTCCGGCTGCAGCAGGCGGTGGGTACCGACGATCACGTCGATCTCGCCCTTGGCGACCTTCTCCAGCTCGGCCTCGATTTCCTTCTTGGTCTTGAACCGCGACAGGACCTCGACCTTCAGCGGCCAGTCGGCGAAGCGGTCGCGGAAGTTGCGGTAGTGCTGTTCGGCCAGCAGGGTGGTCGGTACCAGCACCGCGACCTGGCGGCCGCCGCTGGCGGCGGCGAACGCGGCGCGTACCGCGAAGA
>JAGHZW010000066.1:41029-47165 GCA_017745195.1 Pseudoxanthomonas sp.
TCAGCACGATGCTGGGGTCGCCGAAGCCGACATCGCCGCAGACCACCCGGTCCATCGGCTGGCTGGACTGCAGGTCGCGCAGCACCGCCTCGATCGCGGCGTGCTGGTCGGGTGTTTCCTCGAACGGGAAACCGGCGGCGAAGCTCTCGTACATCGCGCGGTCGATGTCCAGGGCGAGGCCGGCGCGGGCCTGGCGGCGGGCCTGGATCTCAAGCAGCTCGGCGGCCACGTCGCGGACCTTCTCCTGCGCCTTGCGCTTGGCCTTGCTCCACTGCTCGCCACCGAGCGAATGCAGCGGCGCCGTTTCCGGCGAGGCGCCGGAGTAGCGGCTGACCAGGTGCAGCTGCGCCACCGGCACGTACAGGCGGTCGCCCTTGGCGTACTCGATGTCGAGGAACTCGCCGGGCATGCCGCCGATGTCCATCGCCACCAGGCCGCGGTAACGGCCGACGCCGTGGTCCTCGTGGACGATCGGCGCGCCCTCGGTCAGCTCGCCCAGGTCGCGGATGATCGCTTCGGGTTCGCGGCCCGCGCGGCGCGCGCGCCGCGGCTGGGTGGCACGTTCGGGGAACAGCTGACGCTCGGTGAGCACGACGAACGCCGGTTCGTCGATGGCGAAGCCGTCCTCGAGCGGGGCCACCGCCAGGGCGAGGCGCTCGCCGCCGGCCACGAAGTCGGCGAAATCGGCGACCACGCGCGGCTGCACGTTGGCCGCCTGCAGCACTTCCAGCAGCGCCTCGCGCCGGCCCGGTGAATCGGCGGCGACCAGCACCCGGCCGCGATAGCTCGACAGGAAGGAGCGCAGCGCTTCGCCCGCGACGTGATGGTCGCGGCCGGCCACCGGCAGCGCCGGGGCAGGCTGGTCGCCCAGCGGTGCGGCCTCGTCGCGTCGCGCGTGCGCGTCCCCGCAGACCTCGATGCGGATGCCCTGGTTCAACCGCTCGCGCAGCGCATCCGGCGGCAGGTACAGCTCCTCCGGCGGCAGCAGCGGATGCTCGACGTCATGGCGCCGCTGTTCGTAGCGGTTGCGGGTCTGCTGCCAGAACGCGTCGGCGGCGGCGCCCGCGCCCTCGGCCAAGGCGCCCTCGGCGAGTACCGGCAGCACGCTCACCGGCAGGTAGTCGAACAGGGTGGCAGTGGCGCTGCTGCCGTCCCGGTTCGGCGGGAAGAACAGCGGCAGGTAGTACTCGATTCCGGCCGGGGCCAGGCCGGCCTTCAGGTCCTGGTACAGCGCGCTGCGCCGGGTGTCGACGTCGAAGCGTTCGCGCAGCGCGTCGAGTACGCGGGCGATGCTGGCCTCGTCCATCGGCAGTTCGCGGCCGGGCAGCAGGCGCACGGCCTGGATGCGGTCGAGCGAACGCTGGCTTTCCGGGTCGAAACTGCGGATCGAGTCGATCTCGTCGTCGAGCAGCTCGATCCTCAAAGGGGCGTCGGCGCCCATCGGGTACACGTCGAGCAGGCCGCCACGCACGGCGAAATCGCCCGGATCCAGCACCTGCGGCACGTTGCGGTAGCCGGCGCTTTCCAGCCGGCGCTTCTCCGCGTCCAGGTCCAGGCGCTGGCCGGTCTTCAGGTCGAAGCTGCCACCGGCGATGTAGCGCAGCGGCGGCAACCGCTGCAGCAGGGTCTGCACCGGCACGACCACGATCCCGCGCTCGAGCTGCGGGATCCGCTGCAGCGCGGACAGGCGCTGGCTGACGATGTCCGGGTGCGGGCTGAAGCGGTCGTAGGGCAGGGTTTCCCAGTCGGGGAACGGCACCACCGGCAGCGAGGCGTCGTTGCCCAGCAGGGTATGCAGGTCCGATTCGACCTGGTGCGCGGACTGGTTGTCGTGGGCGACGAACAGCAGCGGGCCGGGATGCGCGCGCGCGGCCTGGACCAGGTGCCAGGCCAGGGCGGAAGGCGAAGCCGGTGCCCGCCACCACGCGCGGGCCTGGCCGCGCCGGGGCAGCGGGGGAGTGGGGGACACGGGGGAGGACGCAGACGACATGGACCGCGCATTGTAGCCGCGTGGTCCGCGATGGCCGCGTGCGATCGGTCGGCGCGGTCGCAACAACCCGGCGCGTCAGCGGCGCCGGGCCGGGATTCATCCATGAGGACGGCGTGCTGCCGTCCGGAGCGTGCTCAGTTGCCGGTGAGGTCCAGCACCAGCCGGGTCAGGCCGGGTGGCACGCCGCTTTCCTCGCTGGGCCGGAAACCCATCGAGGCCGCCAGTTCCAGCATCGGCGCATTGCTCTCCGGCGTGTCGCCGTAGAGCCGGTCCAGATAGCGGCCACGCGACCACTTGACCAGCTTCTGCATAAGGTGCCGGCCCAGGCCCAGGCCGGCCACGTAGTTGCCGAGCAGGATCGCGTACTCGGCCTGGCGGGTGCCGGGCACGATCCGGGCGCGGGCCAGCCCGGCGATCATCGCCTCGCCCGGCGGCAGCGGTTCGGCGCCGACCAGGACCAGCTCGGTCTTCGGGTCGGGCCGCGCGAGCTGCGCGGCGGCCGCGTCGCCCAGCGTGTCGCCTCCGCCGAAACTGGTCCGGATCTCGGCCGGGCCCAGCATCCCGAACACGCCGCGCAGCGGCGCGGCGTCCTCCGGGCGGATCGGACGGATCAGGATCGCCCGCCGGTTGGGCAGGACGAACTCTTCGTGCCAGGGGGGAAGCCGGTTGCGGGGCATGGGACGGATATTCCCACATCGCGGCCCCGTGGTGGGCAAGGGCCGCCTTGCTAGACTCCCGCCACCGACCGCAGGAGGGCGTGCCATGGCAGGCAATGGTGATTCAGTACGCGCGATCTTCTTCGCGCTGGGCGCCAATTTCGCGATCGCCGCAGCCAAGGGCGTGGCCGCCTACGTCACCGGGTCGGGCGCGATGCTGGCCGAAACCGTGCACTCGCTGGCCGACTGCGGCAACCAGCTGTTGCTGCTGCTGGGCCTGCGCCAGGCCGCGCGCCCGGCGACGACCGAGCATCCGCTCGGTTACGGGCGGGCGATCTACTTCTGGTCGTTCCTGGTCGCGGTGATGCTGTTCAGCGTCGGCGGCATGTTCTCGGTCTACGAGGGCGTGCACAAGTTCATGCACCCGGAGCCGCTGCAGCAGTGGTGGTGGGCGGTGGGCGTGCTGGTGTTCGCCATCGTCGCCGAGGGCATCTCGATGCGCGCCTGCCTGCACGAGGTGGACAAGGCGCGCGGCTCGCGCAACCTGTGGGAGTGGTTCCGCGAGAGCCGCCAGGCCGAACTGGTGGTGATCTTCGGCGAGGACCTGGCCGCGCTGCTGGGCCTGACCTTCGCCCTGATCGCGGTAGGCATGACCGTGCTCACCGGCAACCCGGTGTTCGACGCGCTGGGCACGATCGCCATCGGCGTGCTGCTGATCGTGGTCGCGGTGCTGGTGGCGATCGAGGTCAAGGCGATGCTGATCGGGCAGTCCGTGGACCCGCTGCTGCAGGCCGAGATCAGCGGCTTCCTCAAGGCGCGACCGGAGATCGCCGAAGTGCTGAACCTGATCACCCTGCAGCAGGGCGAGCAGGTCATGGTGTCGGTCCATGCGCGCATGCGCGAGATCGACGACGGCGCGGCGATGCTGCGCGACATCGAGCGGGTCGAGCGCGCGCTGAAGCAGCAGTTCCCGGTGGTGCGCTGGAGCTTCTTCGAGCCCGAAGGCATGGAACCGGACCCGGCCTGACCACCACACCGCGCCCGCTTCGGCGGCGGGAGCCGGTCCTGACCGCCCTGGCGACCGGGCGACAAACATGGAGTTCAAATGGCAAAACCCCGCATCTTCCTGGGATCTTCAGGCGCGCAGGCCAAATTGTTGCGCGCGCTGGAACGCGGCCTGGAGGACGTCGCCGAGGTCGAACCGTGGACGACGACGTTCAACCCCGGCACCACCACCCTGGACCGTCTGCTCGAGCTGACCCGCGAGGTCGATTTCGCCGCCTTCGTGTTCGCCCAGGACGACTGGACCAGCAGCGCCGCTGCGGTGGCCGCCGGCTCGTCCGGGCAGGCGTCGCCGCGCGACAACGTCGTGTTCGAGGCGGGCCTGTTCGGCGGCGTGCTCGGCATGCGCCGCACCTTCATCCTCCACGCCAGCGGGGCCAAGCTGCCGACCGACCTGCTCGGCCTGACCTGCGTGCGCTACGACGGCTCGGCCACGGCGGCCGAGGTCAGGGTCATCTGCCAGAAGCTGCGCAACGCCATCGAAAGCGAAGGACGCGCATCCCGCATCGAAGGCATGTGGTGGCAGTACTCGCTGACCCAGCGCACCGAGCGGGAGCCGTCGGCGCTGAGCCTGCTCAAGGTCACCCGCGACCGCAACGGCGCGCTGGAGATCAACGGCCGCGCCTGGCAGGAGGACGGCACCCTGTCATGCCGGTACCGGAGCGAAGCCACCCGCGCGAAGGAAGACGGCGCGGGCGTCTTCTACTACTGGAAGGGCGAGCGGCCGATGCAGGCCGATTCCCCGCAACTGGAAGGCACCGGCGAGATCCGGCTGGAATCGACCGATCGCGGAGCGGGCTATTTCACGACCCGCGGCGAGGAGGTCGACACGCGCACGTCCGGCGTCTACCTGCGCGCCGAACCGGCGGACATCGCGATCCTCGACGGCCACGACGACCAGCGGCGCGCGGAGCTCATCGCCGAACTGCTGGCGCGCTGGAAGTCGATCAGGAGCGCCTGAGTGGGCGTCGCTCCGTCGGCGAATTGAAACAACCCAACGCAAAACGAGGACAACCGGCGATGAAACCACGACTTGAATACTGGAAGGCCGCTCCCGGTGGCTTCAAGGCGATGATGGGCCTGGAGAACTATCTGCACGAATCGGGCCTGGAAGCGCCGCTGCTGCATATGGTCAAGCTGCGTGCGTCGCAGATCAACGGCTGTGCCTATTGCATCGACATGCACTGGAAGGATGCGCGCGCCGCCGGCGAGAGCGAGCAGCGCCTGTACGGCCTGGACGCCTGGGCCGAGGCCGGCTACTACACCGACCGCGAGCGTGCGGCGCTGGCCTGGACCGAGGCGCTGACGAAGGTGACCGAGGGACACGTGCCGGACGCGGTGTTCGAGGCGACCCGCGCCCACTTCACCGACAAGGAACTGGCCGACCTCACCTGGGCGGTGGCGGCGATCAATGCCTGGAACCGGGTGGCGATCTCCTTCCGCTCGGAAGCCGGTTCCTATCGCCCGCCGGCGCACGGCTGACCACCACGGCCGCTTGCCGGGCCAGCGCGTGCCCGGCGTGCGGCAGGCAGGATGAGCGCAGGATTGCGCCGGCTGGCGCTCAGCCCTCGTCGCGCTTCAGCCATTCCAGCCGGGTCGACGCACCCGCCTGGCCCAGCGTGCGCTGCAGGAACGGCAGCGCCGGGGCGATCGCCTCGTCCAGTTTCCACGGCGGGTTGAGGATCGCCATGCCGCTGCCGTTGAGCCGCAGCGGCGAGTCGTCCGGGTGGACCAGCAGCTCGGCCAGCAGCACCGAGCGTGCGGGGATGGCTTCGAGCTTGCGGAAGAACGGCTGCAGGCTGCGCCGCTGCTTGACCGGATACCAGATCGCGCAGGTCGCCTGCGGCCAGCGCTCCAGCGCCTCGCGCACGGCCTTGGCCACGCGCGGATATTCCTCGTCCTGGGCTTCATAGGGCGGATCGACCAGGACCAGGCCGCGGGCGTAGCGCACGCCGTCCACCCGCGGCGGCAGCAGGGCACGCACGGCGTCGTAGCCGTCACGCGCATGCACGGCCACGCGCGGATCGTGGTCGAACAGCGCCTTCAGCGCCTCGGCTTCCTCCGGCTGCAGTTCACAGGCGGCCAAGCGGTCCTGCGCCCGCATGGCCTGCGCGGCCAGCAGCGGCGAGCCGGGATAGGCGACCAGCGCATCGACCGGGTTGTCCGCGGCCACCGCGCGCAGGTAGCGGGCGATCACCGGCGGCGGCTGGCGCGCCCCGGTCAGCTGGAAGATGCCGGTGCTGGCCTCGCCGGTGCGCCCGGCCTGCTTGCCGTGCAACAGGTAGCGGCCGCGCCCGGCGTGGGTGTCGAGCACGAAGAAGGGCGCATCCTTGCGCAGCAGCGCGTCGAGCAGCGCCAGCAGGACGACATGCTTGAGCACGTCGGCATGGTTGCCGGCGGGTCAAGCAGCTGCGCATCCACCCGCTGC
>JAGHZW010000066.1:47217-76034 GCA_017745195.1 Pseudoxanthomonas sp.
GCGGTAGTTCATGCGCGCAGCATAGCGGCCGCCACGGGCACGGGCCATGTTCGCCGGCGGCTTCGCCTGCCAGGTGGATGTCGAGGGGTTCTGTGATCCCCGGTGCCAGGGGCGCGACAACCACCTCCGCCGCGTCCCTGCCCGCAACCCGGAAACGCATGGACGGCCCTCGGGAAAACTGCGAGCGCCGCCACACATCATCCGCAACCTTCTGCGCATAATTGTCATGCAGATGCATGCGGGGGCATGCATCGCTACAGGGGCAGGGGATCCGGATGATTGAACGTGGGCGGGAATTCCGCTTGCTGGCGCACGCCTGCAAGCCGTTGATGGCATCGGTTCTGGCATTGTCGATCGCGGCATGCGGCGGCGGGGGAGGGGTGAAGGAAACACCGCCGCCCGTACCCGCGAGCCCGCCACCGTCTCAGACACCGACGCCGACACCGACTCCTACGCCGGAACCGACTCCTACGCCGGAACCGACTCCTGCACCGGAGCCCACACCGGAACCGACACCGGAACCGACACCGGAGCCGACACCGGAGCCGACACCGGAGCCGACACCGGAACCGACACCGGAACCGACACCGGAACCGACACCGGAACCGACGCCGGAGCCCACGCCGCCGCCAGAGGCGGAGCTGCCGGCAGTCCCGACGGGTACCTATCTGGCCGTTGTCCGGGCCAACCGGACCCTGGCCGCTGGGCATACCGGCGCTGGTGTCAAGGTCGGCGTCATCGACAGTGGCATCGATCGCGAGCATCCGGCCCTGGCGGACAAGGTGATCGCCAGCGGCGTGTTCGTGGACGAGGAAAACGACCTGGGCGTGGATGACGCCAGCGGGCACGGAACGGCCGTGGCGCAGTTGATCGCGGGTTCCCCTCTGGGAGGTGGACCGGGTGGCGTCGCTCCGGGCGCGCGACTGGTATCCGCGCGGCTGCTCCCGGACGTGCTTCCGGTCGATGGTCCGACCAGCGTGCATGACATCTTCGGCGATGACGGCGCGGGCCTGTTGGCGGCGCTCGACGAGATGACCGACAACGGCGTGTACCTGCTCAACCTGCCATGGTCGGGCGATTTCCACTGGGACGCATCCGCCGCCGGGCCGATGGCCGGTCTGCTCGACCATTTCCTGCTGGACCGGTTCCCGGTTGGCGACCGCGACACGCGCCTGCTGGTTGTTGCTGCCGGCGATGGCGGGCACGCACTGGCAGTCGATTCGACCGACCTGGCCGGCCTGCCATTGGCGATTGACTCGGTGAAGGACGGATGGCTGGCCGTCGCCGCGGTCCAGACCGCCCATCCGGAGCGGCTTGCGGATTACAGCAATGCGTGTGGCGAGGCCATGCAGTTCTGCATGGCCGCACCCGGCGACATCGCGTTCACCCCGGTGGATTCGGCGACGGCGGTTCCGGCGGGCAGCACCGGCTACGCCTCGGCCCTGGTGACGGGAGCGGCCGCGCAGGTGTGGGAAGTATTCCCGTCCTTCGATGCGCGGATGGTCAAGATAGCCCTGCTGAGCACGGCCACGGACGTGGGTGCGCCGGGCGTCGATCCGGTGTTCGGCGCAGGCGTGCTCAACGTTGAAAAGGCGCTGCGTGGCCCGGCCAGCACCGATTTCGGGGATCTCCTGGCCGAGGTGCCGAAAGGCCAGGTCATGGAATGGTCGAACGACATAACGGGGTCCGGTCAGATACTGCTGGACGGCGAAGGTGTGCTCGACCTGACGGGCAACAATACGAACCAGGGCGGCATCGTCATATCCGGCGGGGGAGAGATTGACGAGAATTTCACTGTAGTCGACGGCGGGGTGGTCGTGAGTGGCTCGGTGGCGAGCGCCCGGGTGATCGACGGTTACATGTGGGTACACAACGGCCGGATAAACGGCGACGTGTTCAACGGTGGATTGTTCATATTCTCCGACGAGAGCGTCGTCGCCGGTGATTTTGTGAACGCGAACGATGCGGTGATGGAAATCGGACAGGCTCGCGCCGGAAAGGTTCGCATCGATGGCGACTTGCAAATCGGAGGAGCCAACGGCAACCCGAACAGGCTCAACAGTTACGGTTACATCCACACGAGAATCGGGGCGATTCCGCTGGAGGTCGGCGGAAAGGTCACTTTTCCCGACAGCTCGGTCGGCCTTGTTCAATTGCTTGTCGGAGCGCCGGACGAGGACTACGTATTGCAGACGCGGCAGACCATCATGCATGCCGACGGAGGAATTACCGGTCAGATCTCGCTTCTGTCCTTCCGCGATGCGTCACCGTATTCCTTCTCGCAGAGCACGCTCAGCTACGACGCCAACAACATCTACCTGGACATCGTCCGCACCGACGTCGCCGTCGCCGCAGCATCCTTCAATGGCATCACTCCGGCGGCGATGGGCTCGGCGCAGCGCGTCGAGGCCACCTTCGATGGCATCGATACAGGGGGCAGCGTGACGCCCGGCTTCCTGGCGGGCGCCGGGCGCATCCAGTCGTCGGCCAGCGAGGATATCGCCAAGGCCTCGCTGCAAAGTCTGTCCGGCGAGATGCATGCCAAGGCCGATGCGATGACCATCGACAACCTGGATGCCAGCCGGCGTGCCGTGTCCGGGCGCTTCGACGCGCGTCTCGACGAGCCGTCGCTGCGTGGCGGCTGGTCGACGCAGCTGGACGGGATCGGCAGCGGCAGCTTCAGCAGCCATGGCTGGGTCATCGGCAGCGACCTGGGTCTTGGCGGCAATCGGGTGGCCGGTTTCGCTTTCGGCGAAACGACCAGCACCGGCCACGACCTGGCAGGTCGTGATCGCGCCCAGGAGCGCCAGTCGCAGGCCCAGTTCTACCTGGGGCAGGCGTACGGCAAGGCCTATGCCGTGGGCCAGGTGGGTGCGGGCCAGTACCAGCGCCAGCTCCGCCGTGACCTGCAGCTGGGCCGAAGCCACGAGTCCGTCGCCACGGACTACGCTGACAACTTCTTCACCGCCAACCTGGAGGCCGGCTACGGCTTCGGCAGCTTCACTCCATATGCCAGCCTGGATTACGTGCGGCTTGAACGCGGTGGTTTCAACGAAGCCGGTGGCAGTGGTTTCGGCCTGAAGGCCAGTGCCGGCAATGCCGAGTGGACGCGGGCCATTGCCGGCCTGCGCGCCGGGGCACGCTGGGGGCGGGTCGGCCTGCATGGCTTTGCCGAATGGCAGCAGTCGCTGGACGAGAACGGCTTGTATGCGCAGGCCAGTTTCGTCGGTGCCGATGCCTGGTCGCCGCTGTATGGCGGAGGCTTCCACGCATCCAGCGGGCTGTTCGGTGTCGGTGGAGACGTGGCGCTGACCCGGCGCCTGTCGTGGGAGTTCGGCTACGACCAGCGGGTCGGCGTGCGCAGCGCCGAGCGCCAGCGGCAGTGGACGACAAGGCTCGAGTACGGGTTCTGACGTGTTCCCCCGGCGGCACGGCCGGGGGGCATCCGTGCCGGTCCAGGTGCGCGCGCTATCCTTGGCCGATGTCATTCAGCCCAACCCGCGGGACGCCGCCTGGTCCCCTGATCCTGGTCGCCGACGACGAGCCGGCCATCGCTGATGCGTTGCTGTATGCGTTGCGCAGCGAGGGCCTGCAGGCCGAGCACTGCCTGCTCGGGGGGCAGGCACTGGAGCGGGTGCGTGCCGGTGGCGTCGACGTGCTGGTGCTGGACGTGGGCCTGCCCGACCTCAACGGCTTCGACGTGTGCCGCCGGTTGCGCGGCTTCAGCGACGTGCCGGTGATCTTCCTGACCGCGCGCAACGACGAGATCGACCGGGTGCTGGGCCTGGAGCTGGGCGCGGACGACTACGTGACCAAGCCGTTTTCGCCGCGCGAGCTGGTGGCGCGGGTGAGGGCCCGGCTGCGGCGCAGCGCGGCGCCCGCCGCCACTGCGGGCGAAGGCTGGGTCGGGCGAGGCGATTTCGCGGTGGACCGCAGCGGCCATCGCATCCGCTATCGCGACCAGCTGCTGGACCTGACCCGTTACGAGTACATGCTGCTGGAGGCGCTGCTGCAGCGTCCCGGCGCGATCCTCAGCCGCGCCCAGCTGATGGATCATGGCTGGGACAGCGACGCCGACAGCGGCGACCGCACAGTGGACACCCACGTCAAGACGCTGCGGGCCAAGCTGCGCGCCGCCGGTGCGGGACATGACCCGATCCGCACCCACCGCGGCATCGGCTACGCGATCGAGGCCTGAGTGCGGCTGGGCCTGCGCCTGTTCCTGGGCTTCTTCCTGGTGGTCGGGCTGGCCGCGTTCTTCGTGATGCGGGTGTTCGTCGACGAGGTCAAGCCGGGCGTGCGCCAGGCGATGGAGTCCACCCTGGTCGACACCGCCAACGTGCTGGCGTCGATGGCGGCCGACGACCTCAAGGCCGGACGGATCGGCCAGGGCCGTTTCGCCGCGGACCTGGCCCGCGCCCGCGCCCGCGATCCGCAGGCGACGATCTGGCGCTTCCCCAAGCACAGCATCGACTACCGGGTGACGGTCACCGACGCCCGCGGGATCGTGGTGTTCGATTCGGAAGGCCGCGACGTCGGCCGCGACAACTCGCGCTGGAACGACGTCTACCGCACCCTGCGCGGTGAATACGGCGCCCGTTCCAGTCCCGAGTCGCCGGGCAGCGAGCGCACGGTGATGCACGTGGCCGCGCCGGTGTTCGATCCGGACGCGCCCGGCACGCTGATCGGCGTGCTGACCGTGTCCAAGCCCAACCGCACGATCGAGCCGTTCATCCAGGCCAGCCAGCGCAGCATCCTGCGCAAGGGCGCCTGGCTGATCGGCCTGTCGGCGCTGGTCGGGCTGCTGATGACCTGGTGGCTGGCCCACGGCATCGGCCGCCTCGGCCGCTACGCCCGGGCGGTTGCCGCCGGCGAGCCGGTGCCGCCACCGCCGCGGCGGCGCGACGAGATCGGCGACCTCGGCCAGGCGCTCGAAGACATGCGCCGCAAGCTGGAGGGCAAGGCCTATGTCGAGCAGTACGTACAGTCGCTGACCCACGAGATGAAGAGTCCGCTGGCCGCGATCCGCGGCGCGGCCGAACTGCTGCAGGAGCCGTTGGCTGAAGAGGACAGGCAGCGCTTCGCCCGCAACATCCAGGACCAGCAGCAGCGCCTGACCGAAACCATCGACAAGCTGCTGGCGCTGGCCGAGGTGGAGCAGCACGGCTGGCTGCAGCGGCGCGAACCGGTCGACCTGGCGGCGTTGCTGCGGCAGGCCACGACCGCCATCGAGCCGCGCCTGGCCGGCGCACGCCTGCGCGTGGAGATCGAGGACGCTGCGCATGCGGTGGCCGTGCACGGCGATCCGTTCCTGCTGCGCCAGGCGCTGGCCAACCTGCTCGACAACGCGATCGCATTCTCGCCGCCCGGTGGCACCATCACCCTGGTGCTGGCCGAGGCGGATGGCCAGGCGCGGGTGACGGTACGCGACCGCGGTCCCGGCGTACCGGAATACGCGACCAGCCGGGTGTTCGAACGTTTCTATTCGCTGGCGCGCCCGGGTGGCACGCGCAGCTCCGGACTCGGCCTGCCGTTCGTGCGCGAGGTGGCGCGACTGCATGGTGGCGAAGCCTGGCTGGGCAACCGCGAAGATGGTGGCGCGGAGGCCGGACTGGCGCTTCCGCTGGCGTAGGCGCCCGCTCGCCGGTCGTGGCCGGTACTTCACTTTCGCTTCAAGCAGCGGCCATGTCCGCCCCATGCGACCGGCGCACCCTGCGCCGCGTCATCCAACCGGGGCCACTCCATGAAATCGTTGCGACTGCTGTTGCGTTTCCTCACCGTCGGCGGCCTGGTGCTGCTGTTGCTGATCCCCCTGAGCATGATCCGCGGCCTGATCCAGGATCGCGCCCACTATCGCGGCGAAGCCGTCGAGCGCGTGTCGCAGAGCATGGCCGGGCCGCAGCAACTGGTCGGTCCATTGCGCGTGGTGCCATGGAAGGAGATCCGCCGGGTCAACGCCGCCGGGCAGGACGGGCGGATCGAGGTTCGCGCGGAAACGGTGGAGGGTTACCTGCTGCAGGCCCCGGAACTGTTCGAGGCCGGCGGCGCGATCACCCCGGACGTGCGCCGTGTCCGCCTGTACGACGTGCGCGTGTTCCAGTGGCAGGCGGGGGTGAAGGCGCGCTTCGCGGCGATGCCGGTGCCGGCGGTGGCCGGCCGCGAATACGGCGAGCCGTACCTGGTGGTGGGCCTGGCCGACGTGCGCGGGCTGGTCGGCACGCCACGGCTGCTGGTCGATGGAAAGCCGCTGGAGCTGCAGCCGGGCACCGGCTCGCTGTCGGCGCGCATGGATGGCGTCCATGCACGCCTGGACCTGCCCGGCTGGAGTGCTTCCGGCGCGACCGACGCCATGTCCATGGCGCCGGCGCGCACGCTACCTACCAGCCAGGTGCAGCTCGACATGGCGGTTGCCGGGACCCAGTCGCTGGGCATCGTGCCGGTGGCCGACAGCAACCGCATCACCCTGCAATCCAGCTGGCCGCATCCGCAGTTCAGCGGCCGCTTTCTGCCCAACCAGCGCAGCATCGACGCGGACGGATTCAATGCGTCCTGGAACATCTCCTCGCTGGCCAGCGCGGCGCAGTCGCAGGTGCTCGATGCCTCGGTGGCGCGCTTGACCGCGCGCGGCTTCGACAGCGGCGAAGGCGAGGGCGTGGACAGCGTGCGGGTGGCGCTGGTCGATCCGGTCGACGTCTATACCCAGGCCGACCGCGCCAGCAAGTACGGGATCCTGTTCGTGCTGCTGACGTTCGTCGGCTTCGCCATGTTCGAGCTGGTCAAGCAGCTGCGCATCCACCCGCTGCAGTACCTGCTGGTCGGCCTGGCGCTGGCGGTCTTCTTCCTGCTGCTGCTGGGCCTGTCAGAGCACACGGCGTTCTGGAAGGCCTACGTGGCTGCGGCGACGGCCTGCATCGGCCTGCAGTTCGTGTACCTGTCCGGCGTGCTGAAGAGCTGGTGGCGCGCCGGCGCGTTCGCCACCCTGCTCACCGCCCTGTACGGCGCGCTCTACAGCCTGCTGGTGTCGGAGGACAACGCGCTGCTGATGGGCTCGCTGCTGCTGTTCGGCATCCTCGCCGTGATCATGCTGGTCACCCGCAAGGTCGACTGGTACGAACGCGCCGCCACGCTGGGTTGAACCTCGCGGGCGGCAGTGGACGGCGCCGGCAGCGGCGCCGTCCGCGTTCAGCGCAGCAGGTCGCGGGCGGCGTGGTCGAAGCGTTCCAGCGCGATGCGCGACTCGGGCGTGCGCCGCAGCAGTTCGACCGCCGCCCCGAGCCGGCGCGCGCCGACCAGGCCGCAGCCAGCCTGCAGCCGGTGCAGGCGCGCGCGCAGGGCACCGGCATCGCCACGATGCGCGCTGCTGATCACCTCGTCGCGCGCGCCGGGCAGTTCGTCGAGGAACAGGCGACGCAGCGCCTGCACGTTGGCCGGATCGTGGTTGAGCGCGGCCGCCGCCGCGGCGTTGTCCCAGTCGGGCAGGCCGCCGGCCTCGGCCAGCGCGTTGCGCACCGCACCGGCCAGTTCGGCGGTGGCCAGCGGCTTGACCAGGACGTCGCGGAAGCCGGCCTGCAGTGCCGGCAGGCGCGCGGCCGGGTCGGCATCGGCGGTATGCGCCAGCGCGGGTGGCGACTGCGGCCAGCGCTGGCGCAATCGGCCCAGCAGTTCAACGCCGCTGCCGTCGGGCAGGGTCAGGTCGATCAGCCACAGGTCGTGGCGGACGCTGTCGCCGCGTGCGATCGCGCAGGCCTGGCTGGCGACGGCATCGACCGTGGCGGGCAGGGCCTCGAGCACGGCGCGGAAGTAGACCTGGCTGATCGTGTCGTCCTCGACCAGTAGGATCCTGGGCAGTGCGGCAGGTACGGACGGATTTCGCTGTTCCATGCGGCTGACTCCTTGTCGGCTGGGTCCATCCTAGCGTAGTGGCCGGCGCGGACGGCCATCCGTGCGCCGCGGACCTGTGCGGTGGGCCGGCCGGCGCCGATCTGGGACAATGGCCGGCCCTCTGCACGCAGCCTGCGCCACGTGGCCCGACTCGACCGTACGCCGTTCCAGATCCAGATCCTCGACCTCAGCCACGATGGCCGTGGCGTCGCCCGCCACGCCGATGGCAAAGCCGTATTCATCTCCGGCGCGCTGCCCGGCGAGACCGTGCTCGCCGAGCCGACCGCGCGCAGCCGTCGCTTCGACGAGGCGCGCACGCTGGAGGTGCTGCAGTCCTCGCCGGACCGGGTGACGCCACGCTGCCCGCATTTCGGTACCTGTGGCGGCTGCGTCCTGCAGCACCTGGCCGAAGACCGGCAGATCGTGGCCAAGCAGCAGGTGCTGCTGGAGAACCTGGAGCGGATCGGCAAGGTCACGCCGGCCACGGTGCTGCCGCCGCTGACCGCCGACAGCTGGGGCTACCGGCGCAAGGGCCGCTTCTCGGTGCGCCGGGTCAACAAGAAGGACAAGACCCTGGTCGGCTTCCGCGAACAGGATCCGCGCTTCGTCGCCGACCTGCGCGAATGCCACACGGTGATCCCCGCGATCGGGATGAAGATCGAGGCGCTGGCCGCGCTGGTCGACGGCCTGCACGCGCGCGAACACATCCCGCAGATCGAGTTCATCGCCGGCGACGACGCCATCGCCCTGACCGTGCGCCACCTGGCGCCGCTGGTCGACGCCGACAAGGCCGCGCTGGCCGCGTTCGGCCGCGAGCACGGCTTCGCCATCTTCCTGCAGCCCAAGGGCCCGGACAGCGTGCATCCGCTGGAAGGCGAGGCGCCGGCGCTGTCGTTCCGGTTGCCGGAATGGAACGTGGAACTGGCGTTCGAGCCGCTGGACTTCATCCAGGTCAACGCGCGCCTGAACGACCGGATGATCGCGCTGGCGCTCGGCATGCTCGACGCGCAGCCGGGCGAGCGCGTGCTCGACCTGTTCTGCGGACTCGGCAACTTCACCCTGCCGCTGGCGCGCGGGGTGGCCGAGGTGGTCGGCGTGGAGGGCGATGCCGGGCTGGTGGCGCGCGCGCGCGCCAACGCGCAGCGCAACGGCCTGGGCAACGCGCAGTTCTTCGCCGCCGACCTGACCCAGGACCAGCGCGGCACGCCGTGGATGCGGCAGGGCTTCGACAAGCTGCTGCTCGATCCGCCGCGCTCGGGCGCCGACGAGGTGCTCAAGCAGCTGCCGCTACAGGGCATCGACCGGATCGTCTACGTCAGCTGCCACCCCGGCTCGCTGGCGCGCGATGCCGGTTTCCTGGTGCACGAGCGCGGCTACCGGCTGGTTTCGGCGGGGGTGATGGACATGTTCCCGCATACCGCGCACGTGGAGAGCATCGCGCTGTTCGAGCGCTGACGGCGGCAACCGCAACCGCAACCGCAGAAACGGTCCTGGCGGGCGGCTCCGGTGGGAGTCGCACCGGGCCGGGTAGGTCGTGGCCGCTCGGGTGCACATCCATGTGCACACTCGCTACCGCGGCCATCCATGGCCGCTGCCACGACCTATCCAGCCCGGCGCGGCTTCGGGGTGCTTCGGGGTCGTTGCTTCGCTCAACGAGAGGCGAAGGCAAAGGCGTCAGGCTTGGCTTTTGAACCACCGGCCACGCGCGAAGCGCCGTGGCGAGGGGTTCCCGCCGCGAAATCAGGGAGGAGGCAGCGGCACATCGGCCGCTGCCGGGGGGCATTCGCAGAGGGAGCCCCTCGTCGCTGCGCCCCCGCCAGCCGGAACGACGGGGCCTTGGACTTGAACCCGCTACAGCGGCCGCTTGCCCGTGTCGCCTTGGACCTCGCGGACCAGCTTCGGCACCAGGTAGCCCGAAAGGCGCGCGGCCAGCGCCGCGTGCAGGGCGCGGGCTTCGCCGTCGGGCACCTCGAAATGGGCTACGCCCTGGACCCGGTCGAGCTGGTGCAGGTAGTACGGCAGCACGCCGGCGGCGAAGCCGCGTTCGGACAGGTCGGCGAGCGCGTCGACGCTGTCGTTGACCCCGCGCAGCAGCACCGCCTGGTTGAGCAGCTGCACGCCGGCGCCACGCAGCGCGGCCAACGCCGCGTCGACGTATGCGTCGAACTCGTTGGCGTGATTGGCGTGGATCACCAGGGTCACCGGCCAGGGCAGGGCGGATAGCCACTGCAGTAGCGGCGCATCGACGCGCTCGGGCAGGACTACCGGCAGGCGGCTGTGGATGCGCAGCCGGCGGATATGCGGGATCGCGGCCAGCTGCGCGGTCAGTTCGGCCAGCTTCGGCGTAGCCAGCGACAGCGGATCGCCGCCGGAGAGGATCACCTCGTCGATCGACGGGTCGGCGGCGATCGAGGCGATCGCGCCGGCCCAGCCGTCGCGCGCCGCGGTCTCGTCGGCGTAGGGAAAGTGGCGGCGGAAGCAGTAGCGGCAGTTCACCGCGCAGCTGCCGGTGGCCACCAGCAGGGCGCGGCCGCGGTACTTCTGGATCACGCCGTCGGCCTTTTTCGCCGCGCCGTCGCCGACCGCATCGAGGCTGAATCCGGGCACGATCCGCTGCTCGGCGTCGATCGGCAGCACCTGGCGCAGCAGGGGGTCGGCGAGATCGCCCGGGCGCATCCGGGTGATGAAACCCCGCGGCACTCGCAGCGGGAACTGCGCCGCGGCGGCGTCGGAAATGCCGGCGGCGGCCGCGTCCAGGCCGAGCAGCCCCAGCAGCTCGCGCGGGTCGCGTACCGCCTCGCGCCACCGGCGCTGCCAGCGCGGGGCGGGGACGGATGGGGCCGGGGTGGGCGCCGGAACCGGTTCCGGCTGCAGGGGCAGGGGGGCTGCAGGTATCATGTGCGGTCTGTGAGACGTGCCTGCCGGGCTCCGGCGACGCGCTTTCAAAAAGATGCCCACATTCTAACTGCCCGGCCGCCGTCTTCCGCGGCGGCCCCGCCATACCCCAAGGAGTTCCCATGGCCTCTTACGGCATGAACGACGTCAAGAACGGGATGAAGATCCTGGTCAACAACGAGCCCTCGATCATCACCGACACCGAGTACGTCAAGCCGGGCAAGGGCCAGGCCTTCACCCGGGTGAAGTACCGCCAGATCCGCACCGGCCGCGTGCAGGAAATCACCATGAAGTCGACCGACTCGGTGGAAGCGGCCGACGTGGTCGATACCGACATGCAGTACCTGTACTCGGATGGCGAGTACTGGCACTTCATGCAGCAGGAAAGCTTCGAGCAGGTCCAGGCCGACAAGAACGGCGTGGGCGACGCTGCCAAGTGGCTCAAGGGCGAGGAAGAGTGCGTGGTGACCCTGTTCAACGGTTCGCCGATCCAGGTCACCCCACCGAATTTCGTCGAGCTGAAGATCGTCGAGACCGACCCGGGCGTGCGTGGTGACACCTCCGGCGGCGGCGGCAAGCCGGCCGTGCTGGAGACCGGTGCGGTCGTGCGCGTGCCGCTGTTCGTCGGCCAGGACGAGGTGATCAAGGTCGACACCCGTTCGGGCGAATACGTCTCGCGGGTCAAGTAAGCCTGTGGATGACCGCAGCGTGGTGGTGGAGGACGGGGCCCGGAGCCTGCGGGACCTGTTCCCCCACGACCGGGTGGTGTTCTTCTGCGACGCGGTGTTCGCCATCACGATCACGCTGCTGGCCATCGAACTG
Source organism: Pseudoxanthomonas sp. (assembly GCA_017745195.1). Classification (GTDB taxonomy): domain Bacteria; phylum Pseudomonadota; class Gammaproteobacteria; order Xanthomonadales; family Xanthomonadaceae; genus Pseudoxanthomonas. The sequence goes on from JAGHZW010000066.1 coordinate 58,816, forward strand.
AAGCTGCCCGGGCACGCCGGCGCTGGGCACGGCGAAGGCGACACCTCCGCCGCGTTCGTGTCGTACTTCATCAGCTTCGTGGTCACCGGGGTGTTCTGGCTCGGCCACATGCAGACCTGGCGCCACGTGCGCCAGGTCAACGCCGGGCTGGTCTGGGCCTCGCTGCTGCAGCTGATGTTCGTCGCGCTGATGCCGTTGGCGACGCGCGAGTACTCGGCGTACTTCTCCGGCAACAGCCCGGAGCGCTTCGCCTTCTACGCGCTGGTGCTGGCCGGGATCTCGCTGTTCGCGCTGGTCTCGCGCTGGCTGGTGATCCGCCAGGAGAACCTGCGCGAGCGCATCGGCGTCGTCGCCACCCGCTGGCTGCTGTGGCGCGGCCTGGTCCCGCTGGTGGTGTTCGTGCTGGCGATCCCGCTGGCCTTCGTCCTGCCGGTATGGTGCGGCGGGGTGATCTTCTTCATGGTCTTTCCCTGCCTGGCCCTGGCCAGGCGCCTGATCCAGCGCGCCCCGGGCTGATCGCCCGCGGCCGGCGCTGCCTGTTCCTGGAGTGGATGCCGCCTTGAATTCCACAGTTTCCGAATCCTGCGACCTGCTCATCGAAGCCGGCTGGGTAGTTCCGGTCGAACCGCACGGCGTGGTCCTGGAGGATCACGCCGTGGCCGTTTCCGGGAGCCGGATCGTCGCCGTGCTGCCGATCGCGCAGGCGCGTTCGCGGTTCGCCGCCGCCGAAGTGGTGCAGCGTCCGGACGCCGCGCTGATCCCGGGCCTGGTCAACGCCCACACCCACAACCCGATGACCCTGCTGCGCGGCGTCGCCGACGACCTGCCGCTGATGGCCTGGTTGCAGCAGCACATCTGGCCGGTGGAAGCGGCGGTGATCGGCCCGGAATTCGTCGCCGACGGCGTGGCCCTGGCCGTCGCCGAGATGCTGCGCGGCGGCACCACCTGTGCCAACGAAAACTACTTCTTCCCCGACGTGCAGGCCGCGGTCTACAAGCGCCACGGCTTCCGCGCGCTGGTCGGCCTGCCGGTGATCAACTTCCCGACCGCCTGGGCGCGCAGCGACGACGAGTACTTCGACAAGGCCGGCGAGGTCCATGACGCCTGGCGCGACGACGCGCTGGTGTCCACCGCGTTCGCGCCGCACGCGCCGTACACGGTCAGTGACGCCAACTTCGAGCGGGTGCGGATGCTGTCCGACCAGCTCGACATGCAGGTCCACCTGCACACACACGAGACCGCGCAGGAGATCGCCGACTCGCTGAAGGAATACGGCCAGCGTCCGCTGGCGCGCCTGGACCGGCTCGGCCTGGTCAGCGAGCGCCTGATCGCGGTGCACATGACCCAGCTGACGGAAGGCGAGATCCACCTGTGCGCCGAACGCGGCGTGCACGTGGCCCACTGCGCCGAATCCAACCTCAAGCTCGCCTCGGGCTTCTGCCCGGCCTGCGCGCTGCAGCGGGCAGGCGTGAACCTGGCGATCGGCACCGACGGCTGCGCCAGCAACAACGACCTGGACATGTTCGGGGAGATGCGGACGGCGGCGCTGCTGGCCAAGGCGGTGGCCAACGACGCCACCGCGCTGGATGCGGCCACGGCGCTGCGCGCGGCGACCCTCGGCGGCGCGCGCGCGCTCGGCTTCGGCGATCGCGTCGGCTCGATCGAGCCGGGCAAGGAGGCCGACCTGGCCTGCGTCGACCTGTCGGCGCTGGAAACCCAGCCGCTTCACCACGTGCTGTCGCAGCTGGTCTACGCCACCGGCCGCCAGCAGGTCACCGATGTGTGGATCGCCGGCCGCCGCAAGCTCGACCAGCGCGAGCTGGTCGACATCGACACCGCCGCGCTGATCGCCAACGCGCGCCAGTGGCGCGGGCGGATCGCCACGATCCACATCCAGTAAATGCACCTCCAATCTTCGTTCGTGCGCAGGCCGAACGACGGTTGCCGGAGAAAGACGCCATGACCCACGCAGACACCTCCCACAACTACCACCAGGCCGAACTGGACAAGTTCGCCGCGCTGGCCAACCGCTGGTGGGATCCGGACGGCCCGCAGCGGGCGCTGCACGTGCTCAACCCGGTGCGCCTGGAATACGTGAAGGCCCGCGTCGCGCTGCCGGGATCCCACGTACTTGATGTCGGCTGCGGTGGTGGCCTGCTCAGCGAGGCGCTGGCCAAGGCCGGTGCGCAGGTCACCGCGATCGACCTGGCGCCCGAGCTGGTCAAGGTCGGCCGCCTGCATTCGCTCGAATCCGGGGTGAAGGTCGATTACCAGGTCAAGGCGGTGGAGGCGCTGGCCGCCGAGCGGCCCGGCAGTTTCGACGCGATCACCTGCATGGAGATGCTCGAACACGTGCCCGATCCGGCCGCGATAGTGGCCGCCTGCGCCACCCTGCTGCGCCCGGGTGGACGCCTGTTCCTGTCCACGCTCAACCGCACCCCGGCCGCGTTCGCGCTGGCGATTGTCGGCGCCGAATACATCGCGCGACTGCTGCCCAAGGGCACCCACCGCTACGCCGATTTCATCCGTCCCTCCGAACTGTCGGCCTGGCTGCGCGAAGCGGACCTGCAGATCGAGGACGTCAGCGGCCTGTTCTACGACCCGCTGCGCCAGCGCGCATCGCTGTCCCGCCGCACCGAAGTGAACTACCTGGCCTGCGCGGTCAAGGCGGAGGCCTGAGATGGCCGTCGCACCGGTGACGCCGCGCTTCCCGCGCGTGGCCCTGTTCGATCTCGATGGCACGCTGCTGGACAGCGCACCGGACATGGTCGCCACCGCCAACCGCATGCTCGCCGCGCGCGACCTGCCGCCGGTGGATGCGGCGATGCTGCGCCAGCACGTGTCGCGCGGCGCGCGGGCGATGGTCGCGGCGGTGTTCCCGGAACTGGACGAGGCCGGGCGCGACGCGCTGGTGCCCGAGTTCCTGCAGGTCTACCGCGAGGAGCTGGGCCGGCACAGCACGCTGTTCGACGGCATCGCCGCGATGCTAGAGGCGCTGGAAGGCGACGGCGCGCGCTGGGGCATCATCACCAACAAGGCCGAATACCTGGCCCGCGACGTGGTCGCCGGTCTGGACTGGCAGCAGCGTTGCGCGGTGCTGGTCGGCGGCGACACCTACGCCGAGAAGAAGCCGCATCCGCTGCCGCTGCTCGAAGCGGCGAAGCTGCTCGGCGTCGCTCCGGGCGACTGCGTCTACGTCGGCGACGACGAGCGCGACGTGGTCGCCGCCCGTGCGGCCGGAATGCGCTCGATCGCGGTGACCTGGGGCTACCGCCTGGACGGCGACGACCCGGAAACCTGGCAGGCCGACGCCATGGCCAGCCGTCCGCACGCGCTGCTCGATCCCGGGGCCTGGCCGCTGTCCTGAACCGCGTCGCGGCGGCGCGCAACCGCGCGGCATGGCCCCGCTGGAGCGACCGGCTGGGCCGCGAACCTTTTCCACGCCGCACGTCCGGCGCAGGCATCACGCACCCATGACCGTACCGACCGCACTCGACAGCTTCATCGACAAATGGCGCACCCGCTGGCCCGAGTGGGCCGTGGCCGAGGTGTTCGTACCGGAACACGATCGCGCGCGTGCACTGGCCTGGTTCGCGCTGCTGCAGGAATTCGACGACATCCTCAACATCGCCGGCGATCCGTTGCCGGCCGACGCCAAGCTCGGCTGGTGGGCCACCGAGCTGCGCGACTGGGCCGGACATCGCTCGCGGCATCCGCTGGGGCGGCTGCTCGAGCCGGTGCCGGCCCCGTGGGCGCGACTGGCCGACGCGTTGCCGGCGCTGACCGCTGCGCGCGCCCGCCCGGCCGACGCAAACGAGGCCTTCGCCGCACTGGCGTCCTATGCCGCGGCGGTGGCCGAAGTGGACGCTGCGGTACTCGGTGCTGCCGCGCCCGGCGCCGCAGCCGTGGCGGCGCAGGTACTGGCGACGCGCCTGGCCGAGACCGGGCTGGACGCGGTACCGCAGTCGCTGCAGCCGGCGGGCGAGGGCACGACGGAGCGGGAAGCGGCGCAACGGGCGTGGGCGCGCGAGTTGCTTGCGGCCTGGCCGGCGCGCACCACCGGGGCACGGCCGCGACGGTTGTGGTCGGGCTTGGCCCGGCGCCGGCTGGAGCAGGTCGCCGCCGGCCGCACGGTCGAGGCCGGCGGGCATCCGCTGCGCCTGCTCTGGCGCAGCTGGCGGGCCGCGCGCGGCTGAACCGCAGCGCAGCGCCGGGGCCCCGTGCGACAGTCCGTTGCATGGCGCCAGCCGGCCGGCGCCGACCCAGCGGCTACAATCCGTCCCGAATTGGTCCGGTTTGAGCGCCCCGAGGCGAGCACGGACCCCCAGGCCCACACGGGCGCTGCCTCCCCCGGCATTCCAGGCGAATCCCCCATGTCCGTCCCCGCTGCTGTTCCCGTTGCCATGCTTCCAGACGTCGCCCACCAGCCCGCCACCCTGGCGCGGCCGCTGGACTGGGTCGGCATGGAAGGCATCGCCCTCCCGGTCCGCGTCTCCGACGGTGCCGGCGGCCACGTCCAGGTCGCCGCCCAGGTCGACCTGTCGGTGGACCTGAAGCAGGCTGGCGAGCGCGGCATCCATATGTCGCGCCTGTACATGCGCCTGCAGGAGGAGCTGGCCCGGCACGAAGTCACCCCGGCCGGCCTGCGCCACATCCTGCAGGGCAGCGTCGACTCCCAGGCGGGCCTGTCCTCGCGTGCGCGCCTGCGCCTGCGCTACGAGGCGCTGCTGCTGCGTCGCGCGCTGCGCAGCGACAACGCCGGCTGGAAGCGCTACCCGGTCGAGATCGAAGCCGTGCTCGAGGACGGCCACCTGAAGCTGGTGCTGGGCTTCGGCCTGGAATACTCGAGCACCTGTCCGTGCTCGGCGGCGCTGTCGCGGCAGGCCAACGCCGCGCGCTTCGCCGAGGACTTCACCGGCGCGCTGGCGGTTTCCGCCGATGCGGTCCGCGAATGGCTGGCGTCCGAGCGCGGCATGGCCGCCACGCCGCACGCGCAGCGCAGCGAGGCCAAGGTCAAGGTCGAACTGCGCCCACAGTTCGACGAGCTGCCGCTGGTGGCGCTGATCGACGCGCTGGAGGCGTCGCTGGGCACGCCGGTGCAGACCGCGGTCAAGCGCGAGGACGAGCAGGCCTTCGCCGAACTCAATGCCGCCAACCTGATGTTCTGCGAAGACGCCGCCCGCCGCGTCGCCTCGGTCCTGTCGGCCGATCCGCGGATCGAGCGCTACCAGGCCACCGTTTCGCACTTCGAGAGCCTGCACCCGCATGACGCGGTGGCCAGCGTCAGCGGCAGCGGTCAGGCACTCTGACGGTTGACGGCCCCCGGCCCGGCGTCGGTCCGGGCCGCAGGAACAGGCTTGGCCTGCGACGCGTGGAGCTGACGGGGCCGAGGAGTCGGCCACAGCGCGCTGCGATGGTGAAGCGCGGCGCTTACTGCCCGCGTTCGAGTACCAGCAGCGGGTCGATCCGGACGTCGAACCAGTTCATCCCCCAGTGCAGATGCGGCCCGGTCGCCCGCCCGGTCGCGCCGACCGCGCCGATCACCTGGCCCTGTTCGACCCGCTCGCCGACCCTCACGTCGATCCGCGACAGGTGCAGGAAGTTGGAACTGATCCCGAAGCCGTGGTCCAGCAGCAGCGTGCCGCCGGTCAGGTACAGGTCTGGGGCGGCGAAGGTGACAATGCCCGCGGCCGGCGCCAGCACCGGCGTTCCGGCGGGCGCGGCGATGTCCATGCCGGAATGCTGTGAACCCGGTTTGCCGTTGTAGACGCGCTGGTTGCCGAAACGGCCGCTGATCCGTCCCTGCACCGGCCAGGCGAAAGGCTTTGCAAAATCCACCCGGTCGTCATCCCGCGCCCGCGCGGCGGTGACCTGGGCCTGCTCGCGGCGGATCCGTTCGGCGATTTCCGGGGGCGGCTCGACCGTCTTCGGCGGCACGCCGTCGACGCGCTGCAGCGGCCAGTCGCGCGCGGTCACGGTGATGTCGGCCTCGACCCGGCTGCCGTCGGACCGGATCACGACGATCCGCACCGGACCGGTCTCGTCGCGGCCCACGCCGAACACAACCGTGCCGTAAGCGGTGGTGCGCAGGGTGCGGCCGGCGTACTCCACGCGGCTGCCCGGCGGCACCTTGCCCAACACCATCGCGCCTTGCGACACGCTCGGCGGGAACACCACGCGATCGTCGGACTGCGCGCGCGCCGGGGTGGGGCAGAGCGCTGCAAGCAGCAGGGCCAGGAGGCAGGACAGGGCACCGGTCCGGCAGGCGCCGGCGGCACGCGCGGATCCCATCAGCGGTCGAATTCCAGGCGTTTTCCGCCCGGCGTGCCGATCAGTTCGCTGCCGTTCCATACCATGCGGCCGTTGACCCAGGTCGCGCCGATCCTGGAGCGGAACGTGGTGCCCTCGAAGGGCGACCAGCCGCACTTGGACAGCACGTCCTCGCGGCGCACGGTCAGCGGCGTGTCGTCGACCAGCACCAGGTCGGCCCAGTATCCCTCGCGCAGGTAGCCGCGCTCCTTGACGTCGAACAGCTGCGCCGGCGCGTGCGCGGTCTTCTGCACGACCCGGGCGATGTCCATGCGCTTTTCGTGGACCAGCTCGATCGCCGCCAGCAGCGCGTACTGCACCAGCGGCAGGCCGGAGGGCGCCTGCAGGTACGGCTTCTGCTTCTCTTCCAGCGTGTGCGGCGCATGGTCGGTGGCCAGCACGTCGACCACGTCATCGACCAGCGCCTTGATCAGCGCCTCGCGGTCGGAGGCGTCCTTGATCGCCGGATTGCACTTGATGAAGTTGCCCAGCCGCGCATAGTCGGCGCGGTCGAAGCGCAGGAAGTGGATGCAGGTCTCGGCGGTGATCTTCTTGCGCACCTTGCCGGCGGCGTCGACCAGCGGGCCCCGCTCGAACAGCGCCAGCTCGTCGGCGGTGGAGATGTGCAGCACGTGCAGCCGGGTACCGTGCCGGCGCGCGAGGGACAGGGCCAGTTCGGTCGACTTGATGCAGGCTTCGCGCGAACGGATGTCCGGATGCATCGCCGGGGTCAGGCCATCCTCGCCGTACTTCGCCTTGAACGCGGCGAGGGTGCGGTCGATGGTCGGCGTGTCCTCGCAATGGGTGATGATCGGCGTGGGCGCTTCGCGGAAGATGCCGTCGAGCGTCTCCGGGTTGTCGACCAGCATGTTGCCGGTGGAGGCGCCCATGAACACCTTGATGCCAGGCGCCGTCTTCGGGTCGAGGATGCGCACCGCCTCGAGGTTGTCGTTGCTGGCGCCGAGGTAGAAGCCGTGGTTGCCCCAGGCCCGGCCCTTGGCCAGCGCGTACTTGGCCTCCAGCGCCGCCGCGTCGAGCGTGGGCGGATTGGTGTTGGGCATGTCCATGAAGCTGGTCAGGCCGCCGGCCACCGCCGCGGCCGATTCGCTGGCGATGTCACCCTTGTGGGTCAGGCCGGGTTCGCGGAAATGGACCTGGTCGTCGATCATGCCCGGCAGCAGCCAGCGTCCCGCGGCGTCGACCACCTTCTCCTCCGCGCGCGCCTGCAGGCTGCGGCCGATGCTGGCGATGCGCCCGTCCTTGATGCGGAGGTCGCCCTCGAACTCTCGACCTTCGTTGACCAGGCGGGCGTTGACGATCAGGGTGCTCATCGATGGTGTCCTGGGCAGGAGCCGTCTGGATTGTGTCGGGAGGGTGGCGGTACCGGATCGATGCCGCCCGGGTGCAGCGGATGGCAACGCGCCAGCCGTCGTGCGGCCAGCCAGCTGCCGCGTCCGGCGCCATGAACTGCGATCGCCTGCATCGCGTATTCCGAGCAGCTGGGCACGAAGCGGCAGCGCGGGCCGAGCAGGGGGCTCACGAAGCGCTTGTAGGCGCGCAGCAGCACGATGAGCAGGTGATCGATCACGGGGGCATGATACCCGGCACCGTTCAAGGTTGCCGCGTGGGGTGGGGTGAGCTATAAAGGCGCGCTTTCCCGGTGACGGGAAAAACCAGAGAGGAACCTTCGTACGTGGCCGTCAAAAAACCCGTGAAGAAGGCCGCCAAGCCGGCCAAGAAGCCCGCCGCTCCCGCCAAAAAGGTCGTCGCCAAGAAGGCCGTTGCCGGCAAGCCCGCTGCCAAGAAGGCCGCCCCGGCCAAAGCCAAGCCCGTCGCCAAGCCAGCGGCCAAGAAAGCGGTCAAGGCGATCAAGCCCGCGACCAAGCCCGCAGCTGCCCAGGCCAAGACACCGGCGAAGGCACCGGCGAAGAAGGTTCCCGCCAAGTCCGTGACCAGGCCGGCCGCCAAGCCGGCACCGAAGCCCGCTCCAGCCAAGCCTGCTCCCGCCAAATCCGCCCCCGCGAAGCCCGTACCAGCCAAGCCTGCTCCTGCAAAGCCTGCTTCCACGAAGTCCGCTCCTGCAAAGCCCGCACCGGTGAAGCCCGTACAGGCGGCTGCTCCAGCACCATCGAAGCCCGTGTCCGCAACGAAATCCCCCGCAAAGAGTTCCGCCAAACCCGTCGCCGCGGTCGTCTCCGCTGCCCAGAATGCTCCCAGGCCGAAGGGCAAGGTTGCGGTCGCCGTGGTATCGAAGAAGGCCGAAGCGCCCTCGCCGCGTGCCAGCGTGCGCGTGGTCGACTACAAGGTCGACGACACCACCGGCCGCCCGCTGCTGCCCAAGGGCTACAAGCCCTCGGTGGACGAGGAGTACATGAGTGCGCTGCAGCAGGAATATTTCCGCCAGCGCCTGCTGCAGTGGCGCGCCGACCTGGTCGAAGAATCCAAGCAGACCATCGAGAACCTGAAGGACGAGGTGCGTGACATCGGCGACGAAGCCGAGCGCGCCACCCGCGAAACCGAGAACTCGCTGGAACTGCGTACCCGCGACCGCTACCGCAAGCTGATCGGCAAGATCGACAGCACGCTCAAGCGCCTGGAAGCGGGCGACTACGGCTACTGCGTCGACACCGGCGAGGAAATCGGCCTGGAGCGCCTGGAGGCGCGCCTGACCGCCGAGCGCACCCTCGACGCGCAGGAGCGCTGGGAACACATGCAGAAGCAGCAGGGCGAGTAAGCGTCCCGCCGCAGAGGTCCAGGACGAACCCCGCTGCGGCGGGGTTCGTCGTTTCCGGGGCAAGACGGGAGGAGGTCGATGGGCGGACAGCATTTCATGCGGCAGGCGCTGGCCCTGGCGCGTGCCAACGTCGCCGACGGTGGCCGTCCGTTCGGTGCCGTGCTGGTGCGCGACGGCGAGGTGATCGCCCGCGCGGCGAATGGCATCCACCGCGACCATGATCCGACCGCGCACGCCGAACTGCTGGCCATCCGCGCCGCATCGGCGGCGCTGGGCTCGCCGCGGCTGGACGGCGTGGTGGTCTACGCCAGCGGGCATCCCTGTCCGATGTGCCTGGCGGCGATGCACCTGTGCGGCATCGCCGAGGCGTGGTTCGCCTATTCCAACGAGGAGGGCGAGCCATATGGGCTGTCCACGGCGCCGCTCTACGCGGAGATGGCCCGACCGCCCGTCCGACACCAGCGCCTGCGGCTGCGGTCGTTGCGGCCCGAGGAAGAACAGGGCCTGTACGCGGAATGGAGCGCGCGTCGCTGAGCTGGCGGCGGGTTACTGCAGTTCCTGCAGGTCCAGCCGGCGCAGCCGCGGCGCCTTGACCGCAGTGGTGGCGACCACGCCGAGGGTGACGAAGCCGCCCAGCACCACCGCCGGCACCAGGCCGAGCAGGCGCGCCATCGAGCCGGCGTAGAACGCGCCCAGTTCGTTGGACGAGCCGATGAAGATGCCGTTGATCGAGGCCACGCGGCCACGCATGCCGTCGGGCGTGACCAGCTGCATGATCGTCGTGCGCAGCACCACCGACACGCCGTCGCACACGCCCGACAGCAACAGGAACACCGCCGACAGCCAGAAGTGCCGCGCCAGGCCAAAACCAATAATGCACAGGCCGAAACCCGCCACCGCCCACAGCAGCAGGCGACCGGCATGGCGGCCGGGCGGACGCCGCGCCAGGGCGATACCGACCGCCACCGCGCCCAGCGCCGGCGCGCCGCGCAGGATGCCCAGGCCTTCCGGGCCGTAGTGCAGGATCTCGGTGATGAAGGCCGGCGCCAGCGAGATCGCTCCGCCGAACAGCACTGCGAACAGGTCCAGCGCCTGCGCGGCCAGCATCACCTGGGTGTTGAAGACGAAGCGCAGGCCTTCGCGGATGCTGCCGAACACCGGCGCGCGCGGGCCGGCGACGGTTGGCTCGACCACGCGCAAGGCCAGCAGCACCACGCCGGCGACCACGGCCAGCACCGCGGCGAGCGCGTAGGCGGCGGTGGTGCCCGCCCAGCCGACCATCACCCCGCCCAGCGCGGGGCCGCAGACCAGCGCGGTCTGGAAGGCGATGCTGCCGATGCCGGCGCCACGCGCGAACTGTTCGCGGCGCAGCACCTGGGCGAACAGCGCGGTGTAGACCGGGGTCAGGAACGAGCGGACCAGGCCGGTCAGCACGATGGCCGCGTAGATCGGCCAGGTCGCACCGGGCGCGAGGTACCCGGCGGAAATGAAGGTCAGCAGCAGCGCGGTGGCGGCCAGGCCGGCGCAGGCCGCCGCACCGAGGCGGCGCTTGGGCATCTGGTCGACCAGGTAGCCGGCGAACAGCGCCATGCCGATGAACGGGACGACCTCGGCCAGGCCGATCAGGCCCAGCGCGAACGGATTGCGGGTCAGCTCGTAGACGTGCCAGCCGACGGTGACCGCGACGATCTGGTAGGACAGGATCGCGCACAGCCGGTAGCCGAGCAGGACGCGATAGCCCGGCTCGCGCAGCGGCGAGGGGACGGCCAGGGCCTGTCCTGCCTCCACGTCAGGCCTGCTGGCTGCGGGCGGTATCGCGGATGAAGGCGAGCAGCGAAGCCAGGCCGTTGCTGCGGGTCGGTGACAGGTGCCGGGCCAGGCCGATGTCGGCGATGTAGTCCGGCTCGGTGGCCAGGATTTCCTCGGCGGAACGACCCGAGTACACGCGCAGGGCCAGGAAGATCAGCCCGGAGACGATCGCCGAGTCGCTGATCGCGTGGAAGTCCAGCCGGTCGCGGTTGCCCTGCGGCACGATCCAGACCAGCGACTGGCAGCCGTGCAGCCGGTGTTCCTCGGCCTTCCAGGCTTCCGGGAAGGGCGGCAGCTTGCGGCCCAGGTCGATCAGGTACTGGTAGCGCTCGGACCAGTCGCCGAAGAAGGCGAACTCCTCCTTGATCGCGGCCTGGGCCTGCGCGGTGGTGGGTTCGAGCGGAAACACGGTTTCGGTCATGGTGGTTCGTCGGTTGTTCTCCCTTCCTCGCGAAGCGGGGAAGGGTGGGGCACGGTCGCATCGGCTGCGGGCATCCGTCCGCCGGTATGGCCTGCCAGGCCTCCCTGCGGCGTACGGAGGGCGATCAGGCGCGCTTCCACCTTACGCCCTGCGGCGTGTCCTCGAGCAGGATGCCTTCGCCGGCCAGCTGCTCGCGGATCGCGTCGGCACGGGCGAAGTCGCGGGCCTTCTTGGCCGCGGTGCGTTCCTCGACCAGGGCCTGGATGCGGTCGTCGTCCTCGCCGGACGCGCCGCGGTTGAACCAGGCTTCCGGCGCCTGCTGCAGCAGCCCCAGGGCCAGCCCGGCGCCGAGCAGTTCGCCCTTCAGCCGGGCGCGGTCGCCGGCATCGGTGGCCTTGCGCGCCTCCCCGGCGATGCGGGCCACCTCGGAGAGGGCGAGCGGGGTGTTGAGGTCATCCTCGAGCGCGTCCTCCAGCGTCTGGGGGATGGCCGGCGCAGCGTCGGCATCGGCCAGGTCGCGCAGCGTGCCGTACAGCCGGTCCAGGGTGCGCACCGACTGTTCGATCAGCGCATCCGACCAGTCCAGCGGCTGCCGGTAATGGGCCGAGAGCAGGGCGTAGCGCAGCGCCTCGGGCGGGTGCTTGCGGACCAGGTCGTGGACGCGCTCGATGTTGCCGACCGACTTGCTCATCTTGGCGCCGCCGAAGTTGAGCATGCCGTTGTGCAGCCAGAAGCGGGCGAAGACCTTGCCGCCGTGCGCGCACTGGCTCTGCGCGACCTCGTTCTCGTGGTGCGGGAACTGCAGGTCGATGCCGCCGGCATGGATGTCGATGGTCTCGCCCAGGTGCGCGGCGGCCATCGCCGAGCATTCGATGTGCCAGCCCGGGCGGCCGCGGCCCCAGGGCGAATCCCAGCCGGGCAGGTCCGGCGTGGACGGCTTCCACAGCACGAAATCGCCGGCATCGCGCTTGTACGGGGCCACCTCGACGCGGGCGCCGGCCAGCATTTCCTCCGGGTCGCGGCGCGAGAGCTGGCCGTAGGCCGGGAAGCTGGCCACCGCGAACAGTACGTGGCCCTCGGCCGCATAGGCGTGCCCGCCCTCGATCAGCTGCTCGATCATGGCGATCATCTGCGGCACGTGGGTGGTGGCTGCCGGCTGGATGTCCTGCGGGGTCACCCCCAGCGCCGCCATGTCCTCGCGGTAGGCGGCGGTGAAGCGGTCGGTGATCGCCGAGATCGGCACGCCCTGCGCGGCGGCGGCGGCGTTGATCTTGTCGTCGACGTCGGTGATGTTGCGCGCGTATTTCAACGCGCCATGGCGCCGGCGCAACAGCGCGGCGAGCACGTCGAACAGCACCGGGCCGCGCGCGTTGCCGATATGCACGTAGTTGTAGACGGTCGGTCCGCACAGGTACATCGTCGGGCAGGCGGGATCGAGCGGCGCGAACGCCTCGACCCGGCGGGTCAGGCTGTTGTACAGGCGCAGGGACATCGGTGCTGGGACGCGTGCGGTGGGATCGGCGATTCTAGCGTGCCCGGTGCCCACGCCGACCGTCGACCGCCGCCACGGATCGGGTGGGATCGGATCGAGCCGTGGTCCTGCGGGGGACACGGTTCAGCGGGCTGCAAGCCGGTCCGCCTACACTGTGGCCTCACTCCTGTCGTCACCCGGACCCGATGCGCCGTTTGCTGGAACTCACACTGTTGGGCGTGGCCTGCTGCGCGATGCAGCCGCTGGCGGCCCAGGAGGAAGCCCAGCCCGACGGCCGGATCCGGGTGGTCCCCGCCGAGAACGTCAAGATCGATTACGCCCAGGTGCTGCGCGTGGAGCCGGTCTACCAGACCCTGCGCGCCACCCGTTCGGAGGAGCGCTGCGAGCCGCTGCCGCCCGCGCCGGAGAAGCCGGCCGAGAGGAAGCAGGAGCCGGGCGCGCTCTCGCGGATGTGGGATTCGGTCAAGGGCGCGTTCACCGGTGAAGCCGCGGACCCGGCGCCCACTCCGCCCGCCACGACGGCGGCCAAGCGCGAGAACTGCCGCATCGTCCAGGTCGATCGCCAGTTCCAGCGCCCGATCGCCTACGACGTGGACTACGTCTACAAGGGCACCAAGTACCGCTCGCGCCTGGCCGATGATCCGGGCAACCGGCTTCGGGTCCGGGTCGCGGTCACGCCCTGGGAAGCCGAAGCGCCGCCCCTGCCGCCGCCGTGACGGACGCCTTCGTTCCCCGTGGTTGTGGGTGCTTGCGCCTGCATCCGCCCGCATGCGACCATGCGTGCCCCATGAACACCGACCTGCAGCCGCACGCCGCAAGCACCGCCCGGATGGCCTCCGGGATGACTTCGCGCGCGCGCCGACCGGAACCCCACATCCTCGCTGGGTGACCGGAGCGTCGTGCTGTCCGTTCGGAAAACCCAGCCCCAGGCTGGGTTTTTTCGTTTCTGGCCCGGGCAGAACGTTTCAACGGCAAAGAAAACCTGAGACAACACCGCTTCACGCTTCGCCCGCACCGGGCCACCACGCAAGGGAACGATCGATGTCGCTCAAGCACTTCCTCAATACCCAGGACTGGAGCCGTCCGGAGCTGGATGCGCTGCTGACCCAGGCGGCGCTGTTCAAGCGCAACAAGCTGGGCGGCGAGCTCAAGGGCAGGTCGATCGCGCTGGTGTTCTTCAACCCGTCCATGCGCACCCGCACCAGCTTCGAGCTGGGCGCGTTCCAGCTCGGTGGGCACGCCATCGTGCTGCAGCCGGGCAAGGACGCGTGGCCGATCGAGTTCGACCTGGGCACGGTGATGGACGGCGACACCGAGGAGCACATCGCCGAAGTGGCGCGGGTGCTGGCCCGCTACGTCGACCTGATCGGCGTGCGTGCCTTCCCGAAGTTCAAGGACTGGGGCTACGACCGCGAAGACCACGTGCTCAAGGCCTTCGCGAAGTATTCGACGGTGCCGGTGATCAACATGGAGACGATCACCCATCCGTGCCAGGAACTGGCCCATGCGCTGGCCCTGCAGGAACACTTCGGCACCTCCGACCTGCGCGGCAAGAAGTACGTGCTGACCTGGACCTACCACCCCAAGCCGCTGAACACCGCGGTGGCCAACTCGGCGCTGACCATCGCCACCCGCATGGGCATGGACGTGACCCTGCTGTGCCCGACGCCCGAGTACATCCTCGACGAGCGCTACATGGGCTGGGCCGCGCAGAACGTGGCCGAGAGCGGCGGCTCGCTGCAGGTCAGCCACGACATCGAATCGGCCTACGCCGGCGCCGACGTGGTCTACGCCAAGAGCTGGGGCGCGCTGCCGTATTTCGGCAACTGGGAGCCGGAAAAGCCGGTCCGCGACCAGTACAAGCACTTCATCGTCGACGAGGCGAAGATGGCGCTGACCAACAACGGCGTGTTCTCGCACTGCCTGCCGCTGCGCCGGAACGTGAAGGCGACCGACGCGGTGATGGACTCGCCGAACTGCATTGCCATCGACGAAGCCGAGAACCGCCTGCACGTGCAGAAGGCGGTCATGGCCGCGCTGGTGCGCTGAGCGCGCCCATCGAATTCCCCGAACTCCCCCAGCATTCCCCACGGACTCCCGAAATGAGCAACTCTCCGAGCAACTCCCGCGACATCGTCCTGGCCTTCTCCGGCGGCCTGGATACCAGCTTCTGCGTCCCCTACCTGAAGGAGCAGGGCTGGAACGTGCACACCGTCTTCGCCGACACCGGCGGCGTCGATGCCGAGGAGCGCGCCTTCATCGAGGCACGCGCGGCCGAACTGGGTGTGGCCAGCCACGTCACCGTCGACGGCGGCGCGGCGATCTGGAACGGCTTCGTCAAGCCGTTCGTGCAGGCCGGCGAGGGCTACCAGGGCCAGTACCCGCTGCTGGTCTCCGACCGCTACCTGATCGTCGATGCGGCGCTGGCGCGCGCGGCCGAACTGGGCACCAATGCGATCGCCCACGGCTGCACCGGCATGGGCAACGACCAGGTCCGCTTCGACCTGGCGGTCAAGGCGCAGGGTGACTACCGCATCGTCGCCCCGATCCGCGAGATCCAGAAGCAGCACACCCAGACCCGTGCCTACGAGCAGAAGTACCTGGAAGAGCGCGGCTTCGAAGTGCGTGCCAAGCAGAAGAGCTACACGATCAACGAGAACCTGCTGGGCGTGACCATGTCCGGCGGCGAGATCGACAAGTGGGAGGCCCCGGGCGAGGGCGCGCGCGGCTGGTGCGCGCCGCGCGCGGCCTGGCCGGCCGAGCCGCTGCAGGTGACCCTGAAGTTCGTGCAGGGCGAGGCGGTGGAGCTGGACGGCAAGCTGCTGGAGGGCGCCAAGATCCTGGCGAAGCTCAACACCATGTTCGCCCAGTACGGCGTCGGTCGCGGCATGTACACCGGCGACACCGTGATCGGCCTGAAGGGCCGCATCGTGTTCGAGGCGCCGGGCATCACCGCGCTGCTGGCCGCGCACCGCGCGCTCGAGGAAGCGGTGCTGAGCAAGCAGCAGAACCGTTTCAAGCCGGACGTGGCACGCAAGTGGGTTGAGCTGGTGTACGAAGGCTTCTACCACGACCCGCTCAAGGCCGACCTCGAGGCGTTCCTGGCGTCTTCGCAGTCGCAGGTCAACGGCGAGGTCGTGCTGGAAACCCGCGGTGGCCGCGTCGACGCGGTGGCGATCCGCTCGCCGCACATCCTCAATGCCAAGGGCGCGACCTATGCGCAGTCGGCCGACTGGGGCGTGGAGGAGGCCGAGGGCTTCATCAAGCTGTTCGGCATGAGCAGCACGCTGTGGGCCGAGGTCAACCGCTGAGGCGATGACCGATGAGCGAGGCGAACGCCAGCTTTCAGATGCGCAGTGCCGGCATGGATGACCTGCCGGTACTGGCCGCGTTGTTCGATGGTTACCGGGTGTTCTACGGGCAGCCGTCGGATCCGCTGCGCGCCGGCGCGTTCCTGCGCGAGCGGCTGCAGCGGGGTGACTCGCAGCTGCTGCTGGCCGTGGACGGGACGGGCGAGGCGCTGGGCTTCGTCCAGCTGTATCCGTCGTTCACCTCGGTGGGCACCGCGCCGATCGAGATCCTCAACGACCTGTTCGTGGTGCCGCAGGCACGCGGCCGCGGCGTGGCTCGCGCGCTGCTGCACCGTGCCGGCGAGGATGCGCGTTCGCGCGGCGCGGTGAAGCTGGTGCTGTCGACCGCGATCGACAACACCGCGGCGCAGTCGCTGTATGCCAGCGAAGGCTGGGTGCGCGACAGCGGCTTCATCGAGTTCGCCCGGAAGCTCTGACCGTGGACGCCCTGCGCATCAGCACCGACCGCGACGACCTGGACGTGGACCTGATCCACCGCTTCCTTTCCGAGGAGGCGTACTGGAGCCGGGGCATCCCGCGCGCCACGGTCGAACGGGCGATCGCCGGTTCGCTGTGCTTCGGCGGCTACCTCGACGGGGTGGGGCAGGTCGCGTTCGCCCGGGTCACCACCGATGGCGCGACCTTCGGTTACCTGGCCGACGTGTTCGTGCTGCCGTCACAGCGCGGCCGCGGTTTCAGCAAGCAGTTGATGGACGCGATCATGGTCCACCCGCAGCTGCAGGGCCTGCGCCGCTTCATGCTGGCCACGGGCGATGCCCACGGCCTGTACGCGCAATACGGCTTTACCGCGCCTTCGCGGCCGCAGACGCTGATGGAAATCCTGCGTCCCGACATCTACCAGGCCGCCACCGCGGCCCCCTGACCACGATCCGATGACCGAACTGCTCGCATCCACCTTCGCGCACCTGGAAAAGCTGGTGTCCTTCGACACCCGCAACCCGCCGCGCGCGATCGCCGCCGAGGGCGGCATTTTCGAGTACCTGCGTTCGCAGCTGCCCGGCTTCCGCGTCGAGGTGGTCGACCATGGCGCCGGCGCGGTGGCCTCCTGCGCCTGCACCTGTGCGGCGAAGCCCAGGCAGGTCA
>JAGHZW010000067.1 GCA_017745195.1 Pseudoxanthomonas sp.
TGGAGGTCAGCTGGGCGACGGTGGCGTTGGCGTCGTCGCGCATGCGGGCGAACACGCCGTGGAAGTCGCCATCCATGTGCGCGGTGAGGTCGCCGGCGGCGATCGCGCCGAGCAGGGTCGACAGCTGGCCCAGGTTGCGGTCGGCGGTCTGCATCATCGCGTTGAGGCCGCCGACCATGGCGCGGAAATCGGCGCGGTAGGCCGCTTCGTCGCCGCGCACGGTGAAATCGCCCACCGCCGCGGCCGCCGCCAGGCGCCTGATCTCGGTGTTGATCGCCTGCAGGCTGGCCTTGGCCGCGTCCATCGCCTCGTGCAGCACCGCACGGGTGCCGGGCAGGCGGCGCGCATCGTGCGACAGGTCGCCGTTGGCGTATTCCTGCAGCACGGCGATCGCATCGGTGATCGCGTCCAGGTGCTCGAACATCATCGTGTTGATGCCGGCGGCCAGTTCGCCGTACACGCCCGGGAAGTCCTCGGGCATGCGGTGGCCGATGTCCGGGCCGCCGTGCTGGTCGATCATGTGCCGGGTCTGCCGCGAGAACCGTTCCAGCATGTGCACCATCTCGTCGGTGGCCTTGAGCATCTGACCGACCTCGTCGCGGCCGTGCTCGCCGGTGCGCACGCCGAGGTCGCCGCGCGACACGCCCCTGACCGCCGCCAGCGCCCGGCCGACCGAGGCCAGCACGGTGCTGCCGATCAGCCAGCCGATGCCCAGGTTGAGCAGGACCAGCACGCCGCCGGCCAGGGTCATGATCCCGGTGAACTTCAGCGCCTGCGCCTGGGTGTCGTCCAGGTACACGCCGGTGCCGATCACCCAGCCCCACGGCTTGTACAGGGTGGCGAACGAGGTCTTGCGCACCGGGTCCTTCGCGCCGGCCTTGGCCCAGGTGTAGTCGACGAAACCGCCGCCGGCCTGCGCGGCCTCCACGAAAGCCGGGAAGATCGCCTTGCCGTCCGGGCTGAGCACGTTCGCCACCGGCTTGCCGGTCAGGTCGGGCCGGGTCGGGTGCATCAGCATGTGCGGCACCTGGTCGGTGACGAAGAAGTAGTCCACGCCCTTGGTGGCCTGCATCGACTTCAGTGTGTCCAGTGTCGCGGCCTGGGCGGTGGGCAGGTCCATTTCCCCGGCGTCCACGCGCGCGGCGTAGCGCTCGATCACGCCGATCGCGATTTCCGTCTGCGCGCGCAGGCCGGCCTTGCGGGTCGAGTTGAGGTCCAGGTATTGCAGGCGCGCGGCGACCACCGCCAGGGCGACGATGCCGATCGCGACCAGCACGGTCTGGATCAGGAACTTGCGCTTCATCGGCAGGTTGGACATCAACCGCTGGATGGCGTGGATGGGCTTCATGACAGGCTTCGGAAGGGGATTCTTGCAGGCGGTATCGGCCCGCGGCGCGATACCTTGAAGAGGCGCCGGGGCAAAAAAAGCCCCGGCATTGCCGGGGCCTGGATGCCGCGCGGAGCCAGGGCGGTCAGAACTCGGCCCAGTCGGCGTTGCTGCTGAGCGCGGTGTTGCCGAACACGCGCGGCGCCACGGCCCGCCGCGGTGCGACCGTGGCGGTGACCGCCGCGTGGGCGGAGGCGATCGCCGGTGCACGCGTGTCGCTGCCGGTGCCGGTGCCGGCAGCCCCGCCTTCGACGCGGAACACGGCGATGGCCTGGGCCAGTCCGCCGGCCTGTTCTTCCATGGCCCGGGCCGCGGCCGAGGCTTCCTCCACCAGCGCCGCGTTCTGCTGGG
>JAGHZW010000068.1 GCA_017745195.1 Pseudoxanthomonas sp.
GAAGGCGAAGGATGGCCACGTGTACGTGGCGCTGACCAACCTCGACCCGGACAAGCCGGCGAGCGTCTCGACCGCGGTGGCCGGCCTGTCGCCGACGGCGGTCAGCGGCCGGATCCTGACCGCGCAGGCGATCACCGCGCGCAACACGTTCGAGTCGCCTGATTCGGTTACGCCGAAGGCGTTCACTGGCGCCCGGATCGAGGGCGGCGCACTGAAGGTGGAACTGCCGGCGAAGTCGGTGGTGATGCTGCAGCTGGAGTGATGGGTTGACCCACGTTGGAACAGGAAGGGGCGCGCAGGCGCCCCTTCCGTTTTCTGCGAGCCGACCACGCCGCCAGTCCACCCCCACGGCCCGGGCACCCCATACAGCGGCCCTACTCGCGGCCTTCGGAATCCATCGCGCGTCGATGCGCTTCTGCATGCAGGTCGCGCACGGCGCGCTGGGCCGCCTGGTCCGCGTACCGCCGTCGCGCCCGCGCGTTCCGCGGACGCACCACCGCCAGCTGGAGCCCGACGAAGACCGCCGGAATCACGACGACGAGCCACGGATGGGAAGACACGAATTCGATCACTGCCAGGAGCGTCTCGGGCATTGCGGGACCCCATGAGTTGTCGTTGACCGGAATCGACACGCCGGGCAGGCCCAGGTCGGACAGCCTGCCGGACGGACAGTTCTCGTTGCGAAGGATAAGCCGGCGTCCGGGTGCCTGGGCCCAGTACCGGCAGACAGACCGGGAAGTCCAGGGGGACCCTTGGCCGCCTTCCGCACACCATGTCAGCGGCCGCACGCCGTGGCGTGGAAGAACAGCCGGTCCGCACCTGCACCGGGTGTAGCGGCCGGCCAATCACCGGACCCTCGGGGAATGCTTCGCTTCCGTCCAAGCCCGCCCCTTCGCTCCACGACCGCATTGCAATACGCGTATCACTCCCCCTGTATTTGTTATTTTTCGAGCATCCCC
>JAGHZW010000069.1:0-521 GCA_017745195.1 Pseudoxanthomonas sp.
CAGCCGCGTTCCTACCACAGCCAGCGCCTGCTGCAGCACCCGTTCGGCCTCGGCCAGGCGCCCCCACTTCTGGTACAGCAGCCCCTTGTTGTGGTTGACCTGGGCGCGGTTCCGCTCGAAGCCGGGCAGCGGCTCGCGCAGCTTCAGCGACTGGTCGAAGGCCTCCAGCGCCTCCTGGAAGCGCTCCTGGTTCATCAGCGCCAGACCCAGCGAGTTCCACGCGCCGCCCTCCAGCTCCGCATCGCCACCGGCCGCGGCCACGACCTCGAGCGAACGCCGCGCGACCTTTTCGGCCTCTTCGCCGCGCTTGCCGTTGGCCAGGATTACCGCCAGTTCGTTCAGTGCGTCGGCCGCCTCCAGCGGCCGGTCCACCTCCGCCGACAGCAGCGACTCGGCCGCCGCACGCAGCAGCTCCTCGCCGCGCTGGCCCTGGCCGACATTCGCGTAGGCCTGGCCGATCACGTGGCGTACCCGCGCCTGCATCGCCGGCGAACCGGCAGTTCATGCTGCTGTCGATGCGC
>JAGHZW010000069.1:574-1507 GCA_017745195.1 Pseudoxanthomonas sp.
GCCGCCGCACGCAGCAGCTCCTCGCCCTTGCCACGCTCGCGCGGATCGGCCGCCTTGAACGCGCGCAGCATGAACTGGCCGACCTGCTCGGCGACCTGCGCCTCCTCCTGCGCCCGCGACCGTTCCTCGCCCAGGCGCCAGACGAAGGCACCACTCAGGCCCAGCACCAGCGACGCCACCGCAGCCGCCTGCCAGTGCCGGCGCAGGCCACGGCCGAAGCGGTACAGCCGCCCGCCTTGGCGCGCGACAACCACGCGATGGTCCAGGTAACGCTGCACGTCGTCGGCCAGTGCTTCGACCGAGGGATAGCGCCGCTCCGGTTCCAGCGCACAGGCGCGCGCGGCGATCGCATCCAGGTCGCCGTGCAGGCGGCGACGCCAGGCGCAGTCGGCCTCGGCCCAGCGGCTCGGCGCGACCAGCGGTTGCAGGCGGTCGTCCGCCTCGCGCTCGAGGCGGCGGGCGGCGACCAGTTCGACCAGGATCACGCCCAGGCCGAACACGTCGCTGGCCACGCCCACCGGCTGCCCGGCCAGTGTTTCCGGAGCGGCATAGGCGGGCGTGCAGTAGGCGGTCCGCTCGCCCTGGCCGGCTCCGTCGAGCAGGCGGGCGATGCCGAAGTCCAGCAATACCGGCTCGCCATCGGCGCGCACCAGCACGTTGCCCGGCTTGAGGTCGCAATGCACCACCAGCCGCGCGTGGGCGGCCTGCACCACCCGGCAGACGCGTACGAACAGCGCCAGGCGCTGGCGCAGGTCCAGCGCCTGGTCCTGGCAGTACGCATCCAGCGGCTGGCCATCGACGAATTCCATGACCAGGTAGGGCATGCCGGCGGCGGTGGTACCGCCGTCGTACAAGCGGGCGATGTTCGGATGCTGCAGGCCGGCCAGGTGCTGGCCCTGCTCGGTCCCAACGGCGCCGGCAAGACCACCGCCA
>JAGHZW010000070.1:0-667 GCA_017745195.1 Pseudoxanthomonas sp.
CCTTCGCCGGCACCGCCGGGATCGCCGTGGAGACCCGCGACATCTCGCTGGCCGGGAACGGCGCGAATCCTTCCGATCAATCCATACATGGGCGTGATTCCGTGTGTGGCGGCAGCGCGTGGCCCCGCCCGGTGCTGTCCACGTGCGATGGATCCAGGCCGATCCAGGGCCGCGGGCGTCGATACCGGTGGAGGCGATCGTCGCGTGCGCCTGATGGAGCATAGGCACGACGATCGCCGTCATGCCGTCACTTCGCGGCCTTTCCCTTCACGAAGCGCAGCGTCATCCGGTCGCTTTCGCCGATCGCCTGGTACCTGGCGTTGTCGGCTTCCGGATGGTTGTTCGACGGCGGCAGCGTCCACACGCCACCGGGATAGTCCTTGGTGTCGCGAGGATTGGCGTTGACCTCGCTGCTACCAGCCAGCTCGAAGCCGGCGGCTTTCGCGAGGGCGATCACCTGGGCCTGGCCGACGTAGCCGCTCTTGTCGTCGGCCGGCACGTCGGCCTTGGCGCGATGCTCGACCACGCCGAGCACGCCACCGGGCTTGAGCACCTCGTAGAAGCCCTTGAACATGCCCTCGGCCTGGCCGGCGCTGCGCCAGTTGTGCACGTTGCGGAAGGTCAGTACCAGGTCGGCCGAACCGGACGCGCCGAAGGACGAGAAGGA
>JAGHZW010000070.1:726-1619 GCA_017745195.1 Pseudoxanthomonas sp.
GGCCGAACCGGGCGCGCCGAACACCGGCGCCTTCGGGTCGTAGCCGACCACGGTGGCCTTGTCGAACTGCGCCGGCGCGGCGGCGAACTTCTTCGCCAGGCCGTCCTTCGAGCGCTGCTGGTAGTCGCGGCCCTTGCCCTCGGCCACCGCCATCGGATCGACGATCGCGGCCACGTACCGGCCCTCCTTGCGCAGGTACGGCGCAAGGATCTCCGCATACCAGCCGCCGCCGGGGGTGATCTCGACCACGGTCATGTCCGGCTTGATGCCGAAGAAGGCCAGGGTCTGGCCCGGATGCCGGTATTTGTCGCGCGGCGTGTTGGCCGGGTCGCGCCAGCTGCCGTCGATCGCCGCCTGCAGCGCGGCGTCGGGCGCGGGCAGGCTTGCGCTGTCGGCCGGCTTGACCGCCTGCGCCAGCGGTGCAGTGACCGCGAGGGCCAGGCCGAGCAGGCAGGCGCGGGAAAGCGGAGTACGGATCGACATCGCGGGAGCTCCAGGACGAAGGTGGCGCGAGCCTAGCACGCGCCAACTTCAGCGCACGTGGTGCCGGAGACCGTGGAGCGGCCGCAGAAAAAACGAAGCCCGGCGCAGGGCCGGGCTTCGCGGGTGCTGCGGGGGGTGGCGCTGCTTACAGCGCGGCGATCGCCGCGTTGAAGGTCGCCGACGGACGCATCGCCGGGCCGGCCTTGGCCAGGTCGGCGTGGTAGTAGCCGCCGATATCCACGGCCTTGCCCTGGGCGCCGTTGAGCTCGCCGATGATCGTCGCCTCGCCGTCGCTCAGGGCCTTGGCCAGCGGCGCGAACTTCGCCTTCAGGCCCGCGTCTTTGTCCTGCGCGGCCAGCGCCTGCGCGGCCTGCTTCGGGTCCACGCGCCCGGCCGGGCGGCTGTCGAGC
>JAGHZW010000071.1 GCA_017745195.1 Pseudoxanthomonas sp.
ACCGGGAAGAACTTCTGGTTGATCTCCAGCTCCGGGCACAGCTCCATGCCCACCGCCCGCACGGCGTCGTACAGCAGCGCGTCCTCGCCCGGATGGCCTGCGGCGGCCATCCAGTTGGCGGACAGCTTGACCTGCTCCAGCGCCTGCACCGGCGCGGCGCACAGGTTGGTGATCGCCTCGCCCACCGCCATGCGCGCGGCGGCGGCCGAATCGAGCAGCGCGAGCGGGGTGCGCTCGCCAATGCTCATGGCCTCGCCGGCATAGCCGTCGTAGTCGGCCAGGGTGATCGCGCAGTCGGCCAGCGGCAGCTGCCAGGGGCCGATCATCTGTTCGCGCGCGGTCAGGCCGCCGACGCTGCGGTCACCAATGGTGACCAGGAAGCTCTTCGAAGCCACCGTCGGATGGGCGAGCACGCGCAGGCCGGCCTGGCGCAGGTCGAGCCCGGCGGTGACCAGCGCCGGCCAGCGCGGCGCGGCCGGATACGCGGTGTCGCGGTGCATCTTCGGCGGCTTGCCGAACAGCACGTCCATCGGCAGGTCGATCGGCGCGTCAGCCGGGATGTTGCCGGGGGCCGCACCGTAGGCGACGACCAGCCGTTCCTCGGTGGTGGCCACGCCGACCGCGGCGAACGGGCAACGCTCGCGCGCACAGATCGCGGCGAACTCCTCGAGCCGGTCGGCCGGCACGCCGAGCACGTAGCGCTCCTGCGATTCGTTGCACCACAGCTCCAGCGGCGACAGCGACGGGTCGTCGGTCGGCACCTTGGCCAGGTCGATCACGCCGCCCACGCCCGAGTCATGCAGCAGCTCGGGAATCGCATTGGACAGGCCGCCGGCGCCGTCGAGCTGGGAGACCGAAGCGGTCAACGCGATCAGCGTGCCGATC
>JAGHZW010000072.1 GCA_017745195.1 Pseudoxanthomonas sp.
ACAGCAGCAGGTCCGGGTAGTCGGACTTGGCCGCGAAGAACTGCTTCATCAGCGGCGTGTGTTCGGGCGACTCGGTGGGCTTGGCCATTGCTGCGGCGGTGGGGCAGGGCTGCAGATTGTAGCGGGCGGGTCACGGCGGGTACGGCGGCGGCTTGCGCCCGGCCCGTGCGGGCGACCCGGCCGGGTCGAGCGGCGCGCGCACCGGCGGCGTCGATGTTTTTTGTGCGCCGCGTTCAAGGCGTCCGCCCGATTGACGATAGGATCGGGGACTTCCTGAACGCGCCGGAGCGCCCATGACCGTCCGCCTTACCGCTTCCCTGCTGTCCCTCGCCGTGGGCTGCGCGCTCGCCGCCGGTCCGGTGCTCGCCGCCGGCGCCACCGATCCGCGCCAGCTGGCCCGCGACGCGGTGATCGTCGATACCCACATCGACGCCCCCGGCGAACTGATGGACGGATGGATGGACCTGGGCGAAGCGGCCCCGGGACGCCAGTTCGATTACCCGCGTGCGCGCGAAGGCGGGCTGGACGTGGCCTTCATGTCGATCTACACCTCCGCCTCGGAGGATCGCGCCGGCACCGCGCACGGGATCGCCCACAAGCAGATCGATGCAGTCGAGGCGATGGTCGGCCGCCATCCCGACCGCTTCGCCGTGCTCACCTCGCCACGCGATATCGAGCGCCTGCGCGCCGGTGGCCATGTGCTGCTGGCGCTGGGCATGGAGAACGCCGCGCCGATCGGCGACGACCTGGCCCAGCTGCAGGTGTTCCATGACCGCGGCGTGCGCTATATCACCCTGGCGCACAGCGCGAGCAACCGCCTCAGCGATTCCTCCTACGATCCCCACCACCAGTGGAATGGCCTGAGCCACAAGGGTGACATCGCCAGCGAATCGGCCGCGGCGG
>JAGHZW010000073.1:0-851 GCA_017745195.1 Pseudoxanthomonas sp.
ATCAACAGCTTCATCGACGTTTTCCTGTGACTGCCATGGTCGTCGCGGCCGGCGGACCCGTGAAATCGAATGATCCTAAAGATTCCATGCGCAACGGCTATTGTAGGTGTGTGCGCCATTTGCCATCTCGATGGAGAAGCGGTGCATTCCCGTGCCGCGGACGGGTCCGGCCGCACTGCCACTGACTCCAGGTTCCCCCTGCCATGACCACCCGTGCTTCGCGCCTGCTGCACCTGCTGGACGACCTGCGCCGCCGCCGCCGGCCGGTGCGCGGCGCCCAGCTTGCCGAACAGCTGGGCGTGAGCCTGCGCACCCTGTACCGCGACATCGACGCGCTGCGCGGGCAGGGCGCCGTTATCGACGGCGACCCGGGTGTCGGCTACCGGCTGCGCGACGGCTTCATGCTGCCGCCGCTGATGTTCTCGCCGGATGAACTCGAAGCGGTGGTGCTGGGCATGCGCTGGGTCGCCTCGCACGCGGACCCGGAGCTGGCCGCCGCCTCGGAGCGCGCGCTGGACCGGGTGGTCGGCGTGCTGCCGGACCGGCTGCGCCTGCAGGTCGAAACCAGCGGGCTGTTCGCCCCGGACTGGAGCCCCACGCCGCCGGAGCCGTGGCTGCCGGCGCTGCGCAGGGCGATCCGCGACGGCAATGCGGTGCACATGCAGTACCGCGACGGGCAGGGTGCGGTCAGCGAGCGGGTGGTCTGGCCGTTCGCGATGGCCTTCCTGGCCGACATGCGCCTGCTCGCCGCCTGGTGCGAAAGCCGCGGCGATTTCCGCCATTTCCGCGCCGACCGGGTGCTGGCCCTGGAGGACACCGGGCGGCGCTATCCGGAGCAGCGCCACCGCGTC
>JAGHZW010000073.1:934-1747 GCA_017745195.1 Pseudoxanthomonas sp.
CTGCAGTTCGTCGCCGGTGGCCATCGCCCGCGCGCGGGTTCCGGTTACCCGGCCGCCAGTTCCCGATCACTGGCGCATGCGTTCCAGTCACTGGCGTGCTGATGATTTCCATACGCTCACGCATGGAAATTGCCGGCGCACGAGTGATTTCCATACGCCGATGCATGGAAATCATCCGCTCGCCAGTTCCAATCACTCGCGCGCCAGTCCCAATCACTCACGCGCCAGTGATTTCCATACGCTCATGCATGGAAATTGCCGGCACGCGAGTGATTTCCATACGGTGATGCATGGAAATCACCGGCACGCCGGTTCCAATCACTCGCGCGCCCGTTCCGATCACCGGCCCGCCAGCGGCCATCCGCACGCCGACCACCGGCCGGAACTCACGCGCCGGTTCCGGCGGCCGATGGATGATCTCCACGCGCCGGCTGGCGACGTCCGTTCGCTGCTGACACCTGCTGTCAGCAGGTGGCTCGCACACTGCCGGCTTCTTCCAGTGACGGAGCCGCCATGAGCAAGACGCTGACCTTCTACACCCACCCCATGTCCCGCGCCCGCATCGCGCGCTGGATGCTGGAAGAGACCGGGCTGCCGTACGAGGAAGTCGTGCTCGACTTCGGCACCACGATGAAGTCGCCCGACTACCTGGCGATCAACCCGATGGGCAAGGTGCCGGCGCTGGTCCATGGCGACACCGTCGTCACCGAGAACGCGGCCGTGTGCGCCTACCTGGCCGAGCTGGTGCCGGAGAAGGGCCTGGCGCCGCCGGCCGGCAACGAGCGCATGCAGCAGATCGCCGCTGCCATCCAG
>JAGHZW010000074.1 GCA_017745195.1 Pseudoxanthomonas sp.
GTGCCGCGCTTGCGCGATGGCGCACGCAGGGCAGACGCCGGTGGCGATCGGCACCAGCGCTTCGGCATCGAGTCCGGCGGCCAGGCGCGCCAGGTGGACCTGCACCGCAGCGGCGGCGAACAGGTGCGGCGCGGCGCTGTCGACGGGGATGTCGTCGCCGAGCACGTTGCCGAGCAGCCAGCGGCGATCGACGGCATCGGCCAGCCGCACCGCATCGAGCGCGACGCGCGCGGCGTCGGGCATCTCGAGGCCGCCGGCATCGTCGAGCAGTGCCTGCAGGGTGGCGGCAAGCGCGGGATCCTCGACCAGCGCATGGCGGTCGATCGGCGGCATGTGCACCTGCGCGGCGCGCATGGCTGCCGCCGACGCCACCGACGCGAGCGGCGGCAGCGTGACGGCCAGCCGTGCCTGCAGGCGCGAGAGCTCGGCGAGGAAACGCAGGTACGCCGCCAGCTCGTGGTCCTGCGCCAGGAAGGCGAAGCGGCGGGCCCGGCCCTGGAACAGCGCGACCGGATCGGGCAACAGCGCCAGCGGCGGTTTCGGCACGCCGCCGATGAGCAGGGGATCGGGCTGCAGGTCGTGCTGGGGATCGTCGGACATGGACTGCGGCTGGCCTCCGGGGGGCACCGTCGGTCGTCGTTCGCGAGGGACCGGCGCCGGTGCGATCGGGGCCAGTGTATCGCCGCCCGCGCGGCGCGGACGCAACGGCGGTGCGATCCCGCCGGCTTCGGCGCGATGGCGGAGGCGCCTTCAGCCGGGCGGTCAGCGCGATGATCGTCCGGCCGCACCGCCGTCGCGTGCGACCAGCTCGCGCAGCAGTGCCTGCCCGGCGGGCCAGTCGCCGAGATTGCGGCGATCTGGACCCGGGGC
>JAGHZW010000075.1 GCA_017745195.1 Pseudoxanthomonas sp.
GTTCGGCGCGCTGGCGCTCGAAGTCGGTGTAGCCGCCGACATAGAGCTTGGCCCCGCCGCCGTGCAGGTGCAGCGTGTGGTCGGAGAACGCCGGTGCGCAGCGCTTCTACGCGCGGCACGGCTTCGGCAAGGTCGGCACCTACGAATTCCCGGTGGGCCGGGTGCGCGATCTGGAATTCATCCTGCGCCGGCCGGCCTGACCGCACGGTCCGCGCAAAAACACGAACGGCCGCATCGCTGCGGCCGTTCGTGTTTTGCGCCCATCACGATTTCATTCGCGCAGGAATGCGAGCAGGTCCTGGTTGAGCCGGTCCTTGTGGGTGTCGGTGATGCCATGCGGGCCGTCCGGGTACACGATCAGCCGCGCGTCCTTGACCAGCGCCGCGGAGGCGCGTCCGGAGATGTCGATCGGCACGACCTGGTCGTCGCCACCGTGGATCACCAAGGTGGGCACGTCGAACTTCGCCAGGTCCGCGCGGAAGTCGGTCGCCGAGAACGCGGCGATCGAGTCGTAGGTGTTCTTGTGCCCAGCCTGCAGGCCCTGCGCCACGAAACTCTGGACCAGCGCCGGGTCAGGCTTGGTGCCCGGCCGGTTGAAGCCGAAGAACGGGCCGGAGGCGATGTCCAGGTACAGCCTGGCGCGGTTCTGCAGCGACGCCTTGCGCATCCCGTCGAACACCTCCGGCGGCACGCCGCCCGGGTTGTCCGCGGTGCGGACCATGATCGGCGGCACCGCCGACACCAGGACCGCCTTCTTCACCCGGCCGGTGCCGTGCTGTTCGACTCGAAGTACTTCGGCGAGCGCAACGACGAGGATTCCAAGGCGCTGGTCGCCAAGC
>JAGHZW010000076.1 GCA_017745195.1 Pseudoxanthomonas sp.
CAGACCGTGGATCGTCAGCGGCCCAACGATCGGGCCTTCGACCTTCTCCCAGGTCGGGGATGCGCGACACCGGCACCACGACGTCCTCGTTGATCTTGCCCGGCGCGATCGTGCGCAGTGCCGGCGACAGCGCGCGCCGCGCAGCCCACAGCCGGTCGCGCGCGCTGCCGTCAGTGGCGACGTCGATCGAGACCAGTCCGTCGCCTTCGGCCGCCTCATGCAGTGCCTGCAACGCCGGCAGGAGGGTGTCGTCGTCGCCGTCGGCCTCGACCAGCAGCATCGCGCCGGCATCGGGCACGTCGGTGCCGTTGCGGCGGAGCAGGGCGATCGCGCTGGCGTCCATGAACTCGAGCATCGCCGGCACCTGCGGTTGCGTCATCAGCCGGGCCACGGCCGCTGCCGCGCTAGCCGCGTCGCGGTAGAACGCGCGCAATCCGGCCTGCGCGCGCGGGCGCGGCGCCAGCTTCAGCGTCGCTTCGACGATCAGGGCGAGCGTGCCTTCGCTGCCGACCAGCAGGTGGGTGAGGTCGTAGCCGGTGGCGTCCTTGGTCCATGGACCGCCGCAACGGATGAGTTCGCCGGTACCGGTCACCGCGACCAGGCCGAGCACGTTGTCGCGGGTCGCGCCGTACTTCACTGCGCGCGGCCCACCGGCATTGCAGGCGAGGTTGCCGCCGATCGTGCAGCGCTCGAAGCTGGAAGGATCCGGCGGCCAGAACAGGCCGTGCGGCTGCAGCGCCTGCTGCAGGTCGCCGTTGAGCACGCCGGGCTCGACCACCGCGCAGCGGTCGCCCGCGCGGTTGCGGTGCACGTCCTGGCTGGCGCCGGCGACCGCATTGGGGTTGTA
>JAGHZW010000077.1:0-36225 GCA_017745195.1 Pseudoxanthomonas sp.
CGTACAGCGAGCGGGGCGGTTGGGTGGTGGGCGCAGCGGGTAGCGCGCCGAGGTCGCTTCGGCGACCGGCCTGTATGGGGTGACGTGGAAACGCGCACGGCCGTCGGCGCTGGCGAACACGCCGTCGGCGTAACGCCGTGCCTGGCCCTGCGTCGCGCCGGCCGGCTGCGCGACCAGTGGCATGGCATGTCGCGCACCGGCCGCGTGCCGGAACTGTTCGCGCACAGTCCCGAACCAGGCCTGCTCATGCACCCGGACGATGCCGCGCGACGTGGCTTGAAGGCTGGCGAGCTGGTCCGCGTGTCGAGCAAGCGCGGCGAGCTGGTGTTGCCGCTGGAGCTGTCGGACGAGGTCGGCTCGGGCACGGTGTTCGCGGCGATGCACTGGAGCGGGCAGTACCTGTCCAGCGGCGGGATCAACGAGGTCAGCCAGCCGGCGGTGGATGCGCGTTCGCGCCAGCCCGAGCTCAAGCACGCGGCGGTGCGGGTGGAGAAGGCGGAGTTCAGCTGGCACCTGCTGGCCGCCCGCCACGGCGACGCACTGGCGCTGCGCGCGGCCGTGCAGCCGCTGCTGAAGGACTGCGGCTATGCCGGCCTGTCGCTGCAGGCCGATCCGCACGCCGGCGACGGCGGCGCTTGGCTGGTGCTGCGCGCCGCGGCGGCCACGCCGATGCCGGCGGATTGGCTCGCGGCGCTGGATGCGGCGCTGTCGCTGGCGGCCGGCCCGGACACGCTGGAATACCGCGACGCGCGCCGCGGCCTGCTCAAGCGCGTCGCCTGGCGCAGCGAGGAAAGCACGAACTTCGTCGATGGCCTGCTCTGGATCGACACCCAGCCCGGCGGCGAACCGCTGCTGCGCACCGCGCTGGCCGGCGGCGCCTGGCGCGGGCCACGCCTGGCCGCGTTCTCGGCGGTCGCCGAGGTCGCCCGCGACCCGGTGGTGTGCGTGTGCCGACAGGTCACCGAATCGGCGATCCGCGCCGAAGTGCGCGCCGGCGCCGACGTGCCCGTGCTCAAGCAGCGGCTCGGCTGCGGCACGGTCTGCGGCTCCTGCGTACCGCAGCTCACCCGCCTGGCCCGCGAGGTCGCCAGCGCATGAATTCGCATCCCCGCATCCCACGCATGTCCTGGAGCCCGCGATGACATCGTCCCTGCCCACCTGCCCGTCGGAACCACGACGCGTTCCCGCCGAAGTCGTGCTGCTGTCCGCCGGTCCCGGCGACCTGGAACTGCTCACCCTCAGGGCGGTGCGCGCGCTGGCGCAGGCCGAGGTGCTGCTGCTCGACGAACTGGTCAACCCGGAGATCGTCGACCTCGCCCCGCACGCGCGGGTGGTGCGGGTCGGCAAGCGCGGCGGCTGCCGCTCCACCCCGCAGGCCTTCATCTGCCGGCTGATGCGGCGCTACGCGCTGCAGGGCTTGCGCGTGGTCCGGGTGAAGGGCGGCGACGCGCTGATGTTCGGCCGCGCCGGCGAGGAGATCGCGTTCCTGCGCGAGGCCGGCGTGCCGGTGCGGATCGTCAATGGCATCAGCGCCGCGTTCGCCGCCGCCGCTTCGCTCGGCGTGTCGCTGACCCATCGCGGGCACTGCCACGGCATCACCTTCGTCACCGCACACACCGCCGACCATGGAGAACCGGACTGGGAAGCGCTGGCGCGCAGCGGCACCACCCTGGCGGTCTACATGGGCATGGGTCGGCTGGAATCGATCGCCGCCGGACTGCTGCGGCACCTGCCCGCCGACACTCCGGCCGCGGTGGTGCAGGCGGCCAGCCAGCCGGGTGAGCGTCGCCTGGTCACCTGCCTGGGCGGACTGGTCGTCGCGGCCGCTGCGCTCGAGTCCGGCCTGCCGGGACTGGTCCTGGTCGGACCGGCGCTGGCAGAGGCATGCGGCGAAGGGATTCCGGCGACTGTCCCGGGGGGCGCGCGCGCATCCGCGTAGCCCGTTGGCGAAGGTGCGACGCAGCGCAGGATCGTTCCGCGACGCAGCAGAAATCCGCTGGCTGGCGGGATCGGAAGGCTTCAACCCTGCTTTCCAGGGCGTTTGTTAGAAATTTGTTGACAGCCTCATGGCCGGCTTGTACTCCAGCGCCATCACCATGCCTGGAGTGCGCCATGCGGTACCTGGAACCGGTCGCCTCATCCGTTCGATCCCTGACGGCCGCCCAGTGCGGCCGTCGTCGTCTGGCCGCCGCCTGCTGCCTGGCGCTGGCCGCACCGCTGGCCGCGGCACAGGACGCGCTGGCCGCACAACCACAGGACGTCACCACCCTGGACGAAGTCCGGGTCACCGGCATCCGCGCCGCCATCGCCACCTCGATCCAGACCAAGGCCGAGGCCACCACCATTGTCGAGGCGATCTCGGCCGAGGACCTGGGCAAGTTGCCCGACATCAGCATCGCCGATGCGATCTCACGGCTGCCGGGCCTGGCCACCCAGCGCGTGGACGGCCGCGCGCAGGTGATCAACATCCGCGGCATGTCCGAACAGTTCGCCGGCACCCTGCTCAACGGCCGCGAGCAGGTCAGCACCGGCGAAAGCCGCGGCGTGGAGTTCGACCAGTATCCGGCCGAGCTGATCAACGAGGTGGTCGTGTACAAGACCGCCAACGCCGCGCTGGTCGGGCAGGGCCTGTCCGGCACCGTCGACATGCGCACGATCCGCCCGCTGGACCTGGGCCAGCGCCGCGTCGTCTTCGGCGGCAGCGCCGAGAAGAATTCGCTGGGCAAGCTGACCTCCGGTGGCGACGACCAGGGCTACCGCCTGACCGCCTCCTACGTGGACCAGTTCGCCGACGACACCTTCGGCGTGGCGGTGGGCGTGGCGCGCCTCGATTCACCGTTCCAGGAGCGCCACTACAAGTCCTGGTGGTGGGCCAACACCGACCTGTGGGGCACCCCGCAGGGCGCCAAGCCGGCCGACGCGATCGCGCTGCAGGGCGCCGAGGGCTGGGTCAAGACCCGCGACATGACCCGCGACGGTGTGATGGCGGTGCTCGAGTACAAGCCCAACGAGACCTGGCACAGCGTGCTGGACATGTACTACTCGAAGTTCGAGCAGGACGAGACCATGCGCGGGGCGATGTGGACCAACGACCCGTGGTGGAACAACGGCGCGGTCACCTACACCGACGCGCAGACCACCCTGCACCACGGCGTGCCCGTCGTCACCAGCGGCACGCTCAGCGGGATCCAGCCGGTGGTGCGCAACGACAACAACCTGCGCGAGGACAAGCTGCGCGCGATCGGCTGGAACAACGAGTTCAAGTGGGGCGTCTACACCCTCGGCATCGACGCCAGCTATTCCAAGGCCGAGCGCGAGCAATCCACGCTGGAGACCTACGCCGGCCGGCTCGATCCGCTGGACGTGGATTTCCGCGTGCCGCTGTCGGCAGGCAACGGCAACTACGCGCTGCCCGACCTGTCCGATCCCTCCGCGGTCTACCTGTGGGACCCGCAGGGCTGGGGCCACGACGGGCGCCTGGAAGACTCCTGGCAGGACGACGAGCTGGAATCGGTCCGCGTCGACCTCAACCGCGTCGTGGAGTCGTCCGACTTCCTGCGCAGTTATGACATCGGCTACAACCACAGCAAGCGGACCAAGGACAAGCTGGCCCAGGTCTACTTCGCCGACCTGCCCGGACGCACCCCGGCGCTGGTGGATCCGGCGTTCGTGCTGTCGCCCACCGCGCTGGGCTTCGCCGGCATGGGCAACGTGCTCGGCTACGACCCGCGCGCGATCCTCTACCAGGTCTACGACGTCTACCTGAGCGAGACCAACGACGACCTGCAGAAGGACTACGGGATCGAGGAGAAGATCGACACCTTCTACTTCAAGGCCAACCTGGACATGGACATCGGCCGGGTGCGCCTGCGCGGCGACGCCGGCGTGCAGTACGTGCGCACCGACCAGAGCTCCAGCGGCGTCAACATCCAGGCCGACGGCCCGGTCGCGGTCAAGGAAATGGGCGCGACCTACGGCGACATCCTGCCGAGCCTGAACCTGGTGGCCGAGTTCGGCCAGGGCTGGAACCTGCGCTTCGGCGCGGCCAAGCAGATGATGCGCCCGCGCATCAACGACATGGGCGCCTACGGCAGCGTCGGCGTGGCGGTGACCAACGGCATCGGCGAGTGGACCGGCAGCGGCGGCAATCCGGAACTGGAACCGTACCGCGCCAACGCGGTCGACCTGTCGCTGGAGAAGTACTTCGGCGAGGCCAGCTACGTGGCGCTGGCGCTGTTCTACAAGGACCTCGAATCGTTCATCTACACCCAGACCGTGCCGTGGAATTTCGCCGGCTACGACTACGACGGCCCGAACCCGCCACCATCGGACTGGGGCACGTTCTCCACCCCGGCCAACGGCAGCGGCGGCTACATGCGCGGCGCCGAGTTCAGCACGGTGCTGGGCGGCGAGGAATTCCATCCGTCGCTGGAAGGCTTCGGCGCGCTGCTCAACGTGTCCTATACCGAATCGTCGATCGATCCCGACGGCCCCGGCGGCTCGGATTCGGACACCATCCCCGGCCTGTCCACGGTGGTGGCCAACGCGACCCTGTACTACGAGAAGCACGGATTCTCGGCGCGGGTGAGCCAGCGCTTCCGCGACCCCTATCGTGGCGAATACAGCTACATCTTTGGCCAGCGCAGCTACCGCTACACGCTCAACGAGCGCCAGGTCGACCTGCAGCTGTCGTACGACTTCCAGGAAGCCAGCCCGCTGTCCGGCCTGACCCTGATGTTCCAGGTCAACAACCTCAACAACGAGCCGTTCCGCACCGAAGTCAGCGACTCCAACGCCCTGGGGCTGTTCTTCCCCGAGGAGTTCACCGAGTACGGCCGCCAGTACCTGCTCGGGTTCCGCTACGCGCTGTAGGACACGCCGGACGCGCCATGCGACCAAGGGCTACCACGCCCGCCTAACCGGGCTGTGGTAGCCTGCGGCCGGATTCCTGCTGCGTTCCCCATCCTGGAAAGGTAGGCACATGGAGCAGAACCGAGACCCGGATGTCCCGGCGACGAAGAACCAGGAGCGCCTGGCGTTCCTGTTCGTCGTGGCGGTGGTGTTCCCGCTGATCGCCGTGCTCATCGTGGCCGGCTACGGCTTCCTGGTGTGGTTCTGGCAGATGCTGTTCTCGGGACCGCCGACCGGACCCTGAAATGGCTGCCTCCGCTCCGCTGACCCGACGCGCGCTGCTGTTCGGCCATTCACCGGCCGAAGCGGTGGTGCTGCGTCCGCCCTGGGCGGTCGACGACGATCTTTTCGCCAGCCGCTGCACACGCTGCGACGACTGCGTGCGTGCCTGCCCGGAGCAGGTCCTGCTCCGCGACAGCGATGGCCTGCCGCGCTTCGATCCGGCGCGCGGCGAGTGCACTTTCTGCGGCGACTGCGCCAGCGCCTGCGCCAGCGGCGCGCTGCTGGCATCCGTGTCGCCGCCATGGGGCCTGCGCGCCCAGGTCGGCGGGGACTGCCTGCCGGGCCATGGCGTGGTCTGTGCCAGCTGCCGCGAAATCTGCCCGGCGTCGGCGATCCACGTGCCTCCGGGTGGGCATGGCGCCGCGGTCGTCGCTGCCGAGCGCTGCACCGGTTGCGGCGCCTGCGTCGGCATCTGCCCGGTCGGTGCGATCGCACTGAAAGGGCGCGTACCGCTGGAGGCCGTGGCATGAGCGGGACCGAAATCCACATCGCCAGCTTCGTGGTCCAGCATCGTGAAGGCGCCGGCCCGGCACTGGCGGCGGCCGTGGCCGGACATGCCGACCTGGAAGTGGCCATCGCAGGCGAGACCCGCAGCGTCGTGCTGTGCGAGTCCGCCGAAGGCCGCGCGGCACTGGACCGCATCGAACAGCTCAAGGACGTCCCAGGCGTGCTGAACGTGCTGCTCGTCGCCCATCACGTCGAGCCTGCGCACGCGCTCGACCAACCCCTGACCAACGCCAACGCCAGCGGAGTCTCCGCATGAGCACCACACGTCGCGATTTCATCCGCAACAGCGCCATCGCCACCGCGGCGGCCGCCGCCGGCCTTCCGCAGCCGGGCGGCAGCACCAACGTCATCACCGAAGGCGACATGACCGCGCTGAAGTGGAACAAGGCGCCTTGCCGCTATTGCGGCACCGGTTGCAGCGTGAACGTCGCCGTGCGCGACGGCCGCGTGGTCGCCACCCACGGCGACGTGCTGTCGGAGGTCAACCGCGGGATCAACTGTGTCAAGGGCTACTTCCTGTCCAAGGTAATGTACGGCGAGGACCGCCTGACCAAGCCGCTGCTGCGCAAGAAGGGCGGGGTCTACGCGAAGGACGGCGACTTCACCCCGGTGGAGTGGAACGAGGCCTTCGACGTGATGGCCGAGCAGTTCCGGAAGGTGCTCAAGGCCAAGGGCGGCGACGGCATCGGCATGTTCGGCTCGGGCCAGTGGACGATCTGGGAGGGCTACGCGGCCAACAAGCTGATGAAGGCCGGCTTCCGCAGCAACCACATCGATCCCAACGCCCGCCACTGCATGGCCTCGGCGGTATTCGGCTTCATGCGCACGTTCGGGATGGACGAGCCGATGGGCTGCTACGACGACATCGAGGCCGCCGACGCGTTCGTGCTGTGGGGCTCGAACATGGCCGAGATGCACCCGATCCTGTGGACACGGGTCACCGACCGGCGGCTGTCGCACCCGCACGTCAAGGTCGCGGTGATGTCGACCTTCGAGCACCGCAGCTTCGAGCTGGCCGACATCCCGATCGTGTTCAAGCCGCAGACCGACCTGGTCATCCTCAACTACATCGCCAACCACATCATCCAGTCCGGCAAGGTCAACAAGTTCTTCGTCGAGAACCGGTTGAACTTCAAGAAAGGCAACCAGGACATCGGCTACGGCCTGCGCCCGGAACACCCGTTGCAACAGGCGGCCGAGAACGCCGACGACCCGGGCGGCGGCGAGCCGATCAGCTTCGAGCAGTTCGCCGAGTTCGTGAAGCCGTACACGCTCGACAAGGCGGTGGAGATGTCCGGCGTGGAGCGCGGCTGGCTGCAGCAGCTGGCCGAGCTGTACGCCGACCCGGACATCAAGGTCACCTCGTTCTGGACCATGGGCTTCAACCAGCACACCCGCGGGGTGTGGGCCAACAACATGGTCTACAACATCCACCTGCTGACCGGGAAGATCTCCACGCCCGGCAACAGCCCGTTCTCGCTGACGGGACAGCCTTCGGCGTGCGGCACGGCGCGCGAGGTCGGCACTTTCAGCCATCGCCTGCCGGCGGACATGCTGGTGGCCAACGCCGAGCATCGCAAGCATGCCGAGGAGATCTGGAAGGTCCCGCACGGCGTGGTCAATCCCAAGCCCGGCTACCACGCGGTGGAACAGAACCGCGCGCTGCGCGACGGCAAGCTCAACGCGTACTGGGTGCAGGTCAACAACAACATGCAGGCGGCCGCCAACATCCTGGAGGAGGCCTGGCCCGGCTACCGCAACCCGGACAACTTCATCGTCGTCTCCGACGCCTATCCGACCGTCACCTGCCAGGCGGCCGACCTGATCCTGCCCACCGCGATGTGGGTGGAGAAGGAGGGCGCCTACGGCAATGCCGAACGCCGCACCCAGTTCTGGCACCAGATGGTCGACGCGCCGGGCGAGGCCAAGTCCGACCTGTGGCAGCTGATGGAATTCTCCAAGCGTTTCACCACCGACGAATGCTGGCCGGCGGAACTGCTGGCGGCCAACCCGGAGTTCAAGGGCAAGACCCTGTTCGAGGTGCTGTTCCGCAACGGCAATGTCGACCGCTATCCGCTCAGCGACATCGAGGAAGGCTTCGCCAACCACGAGTCGGAGCACTTCGGCTTCTACGTGCAGAAGGGCCTGTTCGAGGAGTACGCCGCCTTCGGTCGCGGCCACGGCCACGACCTGGCACCGTTCGACATGTACCACCAGGCGCATGGCCTGCGCTGGCCGGTGGTGGACGGCAAGGAGACGCGTCGCCGCTACATCGAGGGCGCCGACCCGTACGTGAAGCCGGGCGAGGGCCACAAGTTCTACGGCTTCCCCGACAACCGCGCGGTGGTCTGGGCGCTGCCCTACGAGCCGCCCGCCGAATCGCCCGACGCCGACTACGACCTGTGGCTGGTGACCGGGCGCGTGCTCGAGCACTGGCACTCCGGTTCGATGACCATGCGTATCCCCGAGCTGTACCGCTCGTTCCCGGCGGCCTGCGTGTTCATGAATCCAGACGATGCGCGCGCACGCGGGCTCAAGCGCGGCGACGAGATCCGGGTGGTGTCGCGGCGCGGCGAGATGCGTTCGCGGGTGGAGACACGCGGGCGCAACCGGATGCCGCCCGGCGTGATCTTCGTGCCCTGGTTCGATGCCGGCCAGCTGATCAACAAGGTCACCCTGGACGCCACCGACCCGATCTCCAAGCAGACCGATTACAAGAAGTGCGCCGTCAAGGTCGTGGCCGCCTAGGAGACCCGCCATGCGCAACAAGCCCATGATTGTCGTCGCCGGCCTGGTCCTGCTCCTGTCGGTGCTGGTGTTCGCCGCCGGCTGGATGTTCGGCAGCCACAAGCGTCCCGAAGCGACGCAGGCGGCGACGGAATCCGTCCCCGTCGGCGCGCGCGCGATCTTCATCCCCGGGGCGGGGCAGATCGACGCGATGCGACGTGGCGTGCCGGTGGACAAGGAAGGCCATCCGCCACCGATGGCGCGGGTCGAGAACGCCGACATCCGCCGCGTGCGCAACTATCCGATGCAGCCGCCGACGATTCCGCACACCATCGATGGCTACCAGGTCGACAAGAACAGCAACCGCTGCATGCTGTGCCACGCGCGGGCGAACGCGGCGACCTTCCAGGCGCCGCCGGTCAGCGTGACCCACTACATGGACCGCGACGGCCAGTTCCTGGCCACCATCTCGCCGCGGCGCTATTTCTGCAGCCAGTGCCACGTGGTCCAGACCGACGCGCCGACCCTGGTGGCCAACGGCTTCAAGGACATCGACAGCATCCTGGCCGCGTCGCCGCCGGGGGGGAACTGAGCCATGTGGGCGCGGATCAAGCCGCACGCGCTGGGCTTCTGGCGGACGCTGCGCTCGCCCAGCCGCTATTACAGCCTCGGTGTCCTGACGGTGGCCGGGTTCATCGCCGGAGTGCTGTTCTGGGGCGGATTCAACACCGCGCTGGAGGCCACCAACACCGAGAAGTTCTGCACCAGCTGCCATGAAATGCACGACAACGTGTTCCAGGAGCTGAAGGGCACGATCCACTACACCAACCGTTCCGGCGTTCGCGCCACCTGTCCGGACTGCCACGTCCCGCACAACTGGACCGACAAGATCGCGCGCAAGATGCAGGCCTCCAAGGAGGTCTGGGGCAAGATATTTGGCACGATCAACACGCGCGAGAAGTTCCTCGACCATCGTCTGGTCCTGGCCAACCACGAATGGGAGCGGCTGAAGGCCAACGATTCGCTGGAGTGCCGCAACTGCCACGACTTCGATTCGATGGACCTGACCCGGCAGAGTCCACGTGCGGCGCGGATACATGCGCTATGGTTGCGTACCGGTGAGCGCACCTGCATCGACTGCCACAAGGGCATCGCCCACCAGCTGCCGAACATGCGCGGCGTGCCGCAAGGGTAGGTTCGGGCGGCGGCTGGAGGATTCCGTTGCCGGATGATCGAGCAGGACCAGGCCTGGGAGGGCAACGAAGTATTCCGCTCGCGTACGGTTTCACCTGCTGGGCCGCGGCGCTGCGGCGCCTGTGGTGGAAGTGCGGCGACCGGCCGGACTGGCATCGCCCATGTTGCGGGGAGGCATGGAAATTTTCGGTGGCCCACCATCTGGAGACTGATATGCGGATTCTCGTTCGACGCCTGCTGCCGGCGGCCTGCCTGCTCGTTGCGGCATGCACCGGTGGTGTCGCCACTCCCGAACCTGCTGCCACGCCGGCGAAGCCCGCCCAGTCGCCTGTAGCGTCCGCACCGGCACCTGCCGCGACCAGTACAGCGCCGCAGGTGGTGCTGTTCCGCAACGTCCGCGTCTTCGATGGCGTCTCCGGCAATGTCTCTGCCGCGCAGGATGTGCTGGTCCGCGGCAACCACATCGAGCGCATCGCCGCGGGCCTGGCGGAGGAACCCGGCGCGCGGGTGATCGATGGCGCCGGCCGGGTGCTGATGCCCGGCCTGATCGATGCGCACTGGCACAGCATGATGGCCGCCCCGTCGCTGGGGGCGATCCTCAATGGCGACCACCGCTACCTGACCGTGATCGCCGCCGCCGAATCCACGCGTACCCTGATGCGCGGCTTCACCACCGTGCGCGACGTCGGCGGCAATGTCTTCGGCCTGAAGCAGGCGGTGGACGAGGGAGTGATACCGGGACCGCGGATCTACCCCGCCGGGGCGATGATCACCGTGACCAGTGGCCACGGCGACTTCCGCCAGCCCGGCGACCTGCCGCGGACGATGGGCGTGCCCGGCCCCACGGACCTGGACGGCGACACGGCCATCGCCGACAGCCCGGACGAGGTGCGCCTGCGCGTACGCGAACAGCTCATGCGTGGCGCCTCGCAGATCAAGCTGACCGCCGGTGGCGGCGTGTCCTCGCCGCACAGCCCGCTGGATGCGGTCACCTTCACCCCGGCCGAACTGCGCGCGGCGACCGAAGCGGCAGGCAACTGGGGCACCTACGTCACGGTGCATGCCTATACGCCCAAGGCGATCCGCGAGGCGATCGAGGCGGGGGTCAAGGTCATCGAGCATGGCAGCCTGATGGACGACGACACCGCTCGCCTGATTTCACAGAAGGGTGTCTGGCTCAGCATCCAGCCGTTCCCGGACGCACTGGCTGAAGCGTTCCCGCCGGGCTCGTTCGAGCGGCAGAAGGCCGAAGAGGTCTTCGCCGGCAACAACCACGCCTACGATCTGGCGAAGAAGTACAAGCTCAAGACCGCATGGGGCACCGATGTGCTGTTCTCCGCCGCGCTGGCCACGCAGCAGGGCGCGATCCTGGCAAGCCTGACACGCTGGTACACCCCGTCCGAGGCCCTGGTCATGGCCACCGGCACCAACGGCGAGCTGCTGCAACTGACCGGCAAGCGCAATCCCTATCCCGGGAAGATCGGCGTGGTCCAGGAAGGCGCGCTGGCCGACCTGCTGCTGGTCGATGGCGATCCGGTCGCCGACATCTCGCTCATCACCCGGCCCGAGCAGAGCTTCAAGGTGATCATGAAGGACGGCGTGATCTACAAGAACACGCTGTAGGTTCTCTTCACCGACCTTGAGGGTCGTCCACCCGCACCATCCGGACGCAGGCGCTGCATCGATGTTTTCCCGATTGAGGCTGACCGGTTTCAAGGCCTGGAAGGACACGGGCGATGTCGCCCTCCGCCCGGTGACCATGCTGCTGGGGACCAACTCGTCGGGGAAGTCCTCGCTGATCCAGAGCCTGCTGCTGCTCAAGCAGACCGTGCAGTCGCCGGACCGCACCATCCACCTGAACCTGGGTGGCGATGAAACCGACGATCTCTACAACTTCGGCAGCTTCGACAGCGTGCTGAGGCAGGGCTCGGCCACGCGCCAGTTCACCATCAGCCTGGATTTCCAGAGCACGGGCGCAGCGCGGATCGAGGGTGGACGGTTCGAGTGCGCCTATGGCCAGACTTCCGCCGGCAGCGTGGTGGTGCAGTCGCTGCTGCTGGCCACCGCGGGACGCACGTTCCGCGCGGTGCGGCGCGACAAGGGCGCGTTTTCGATCTATGTCGATGGCGAGACCCAGCCACGTGGCAAGGGCCGCCACCTGGCGCCCGAGCGCTCGATCACCCTGCCGGCCGAGGCCGTGGCCCTGCTCGGCGTGGATGGCCAGCTGGTGCAGGACCTGAGCCTGGGCCTGCGCCGCGAACTGGAGAACATCACCTATCTCGGTCCACTGCGGCGCAAACCCGAGCGCGACTACACCTGGAACAAGGCCCATCCCGGCGAGATTGGCAGCGACGGACATCGCGCGGTCGACATGCTGCTGGCCAGTACCCTGGTGCGCGGCGAGGAACAGAACCAGGTGATCGACGGCGTTTCGCGCTGGCTTTCGCGCATGCGCCTGGCTGATCGCCTGGAGGTCCGCCAGGAAGGGCGTTCGAACCGCTACGCCTTGGTCGTGCGCCGCGACGACGTGGTCTCCAACCTGCACGACGTCGGCATCGGCATCTCGCAGGTGCTGCCGGTGCTGGTGGCGGCGTACTTCGCCCCGGCCGGTAGCGCGATCCTGCTGGAGGAGCCGGAGATCCACCTGCATCCGCTGGCCCAGTCGGTGCTCGCCGAGCTGTTCGTGGAGGTCAGCCGCGAGCGCGGCGTGCAGTTCATCGTGGAGACGCATTCGGAGCACCTGTTCCGGCGCATGCAGACCCTGCTGGCAGCGGAGAAGGCGACGCCGGAGGATTGCGCGATGTACTTCGTCGAGCGCGAGGCCGGCGCGGCGAAGATGCGCGCGCTGCAGGTGGACCGCTTCGGGCGGGTGACCAACTGGCCCGAGGGCTTCTTCGGCGACGCGCTGGGCGAGACGCGGGAGCAGGCGCGGCTGATGTTCGAGCGGCAGCGGCGGGGCGGGTAGTGAGGCGGCGCTACGTCGTTGACACCAACGTGCTGATCGCCGCCAGCGCGGCCGATCCGGTCCAGCCGAAGGACATCGACGCCACCCCGGACGACCCGGCGCTGCGCGGCCAGGTGTGGGAATGGCTGGACCGCTTCCAGCGCGGCGACACGCGGATGGTCCTGGACGCAGCCGGGCGGATCATGGAGGAGTACAGCCGCAAGCTGGGCTTCAACGATTTCGGCATCCAGGTGGTCATGCACAAGTGGAGCACGGCGGCGGTGGACGACGTGGAAGTGGCCTACGATGCCGACGAAAGCGCGATCCTCGCCGCGCCGCTGACGGAGCTGGTCCATGACAACGCCGACCGGAAAATGGTGGCCGCCGCGCTGGCGTCGCGGCGTGCGTTCGGCGAGGGTTGCATCGCGTTCGCCGGCGACACCGACTGGCATGACTGGGAGGCCGGCCTGCTCGAACAGGGCGTGCTGCTGGAGCCGATCATCGAGGCGTGGTCGCGGGCCAAGCATGCGCAGAAGCAGGCGCGCTGAGGCGGCGGGGCAGGCGTGAGCGATTTCTTCCGGTTCCCGACGACGCCGCACCTGGCCTGGCTGGGCGGCGGCGACACCCCGCGCGACGACAAGGTGCTTTCGCCCGAGGAGGCCGGGGCGCTGCTGTCGGGCGAGGTGGTGGTCGAGGAGAAGCTCGATGGTGCCAACCTCGGCTTCTCGCTCGACGGGGACGGCAACTTGCGCGCGCAGAACCGCGGCCAGTACCTGGCGCAGCCGCATGCCGGCCAGTTCGCGCGCCTGCCGGCTTGGGAATCGATCCACGGCGACGCACTGCGAAGCGTGCTCAGCCCGGAGCTGATCCTGTTCGGCGAGTGGTGCGCGGCGCGGCATTCGCTGGACTACACCCTGCTGCCGGACTGGTTCCTGGTCTTCGACGTGTACGACCGCAGCGCCGGCCACTTCTGGAGCACGGCGCGGCGCGACCGGCTGGCCGCCGACGCCGGCCTGCAGACCGTGCCGCAGGTGCTGTTGGGCCACACCGGTATCGCCGAGCTGGAGAAGATCCTGGTCGAGTGGCCCAGCCGCTACCGCAGCGGCCCCATGGAGGGCGTGGTGGTGCGGCGCCAGGACCAGCAGCACGCGCTTGCGCGGGCCAAGCTGGTGCGCGCCGATTTCACCCAGGCCATCGAAGGCCACTGGCGCAGCCGGGCCATCGAGTGGAACCGCGTGGTGTATGCGGGGCGGGAAACAGGCTAGTCCCGGGCCGCTGGCCGGCCCGGGAAAGACGATACGCGGCTGCCCGCCGTCCTAGGGCTTGCCGCGCTGCGCCGCGGCCAGGGCCAGGAACATGAAGTTCTCCGCGCCGCCGCCCATCACGTATTCGCGCTGCTGCCAGAAGTACGGCCAGACCTTCAGCTCAGGCAGGTCCGGGCGGATCAGCGCGGTACCCGAGATCACGCCGCCGGGGATGTAGCTCCAGTCGGCGCGGTTGGTGCCGTAGGCGACCGTGGCCGACTTCGCGCCCACGCCGGAAGCGAACGATTCGGTGTTGTTGCCCGGGTGTACGCCCAGCACGAAGTTCAGCGCTTCCATCTGCAGTGTGTCCGGCGTGTGCTGCGGCCAGGCCTTGCGGAAGAAGTACTGGTCCACGCCGAACTTCTGGATGTCCCAGCCTGCGCCCCAGATGTAGGGCACGTACGGGACGCCGTACGGGGTGCGGGTCGCTTCGTCCGCCAGCTTGGCCTGGTGCGTCTTCACCGCCGCATCGACTTCAGCGAGGAAGCGGGTGTCGTCGATCAGCGGC
This sequence comes from Pseudoxanthomonas sp., assembly GCA_017745195.1. Lineage (GTDB taxonomy): Bacteria > Pseudomonadota > Gammaproteobacteria > Xanthomonadales > Xanthomonadaceae > Pseudoxanthomonas. Next base: position 14,378 of record JAGHZW010000077.1, read on the forward strand.
AGCGCCTCGGCCAGCGCCGGGCCGGCCTGGTCGATGTGGGCGACGATATCGGCCTTCATCGCCAGCAGCCGGTCGATGTAGGGGCGCTCGCGCGTGGTGCGGGCCAGTTCCGCGGCGGCGAAGACCTGCGGCTTCAGCTTGTCGCCACGGTCGATGGCGTGCGTGTAGAGGTCTCTGGCTGCCGCCAGCGCTTCGGCGGCCATGCCCGGGTTGGTCTTCTCCAGGACGCGCGCGGCCGTGGCCAGTTCAGCGGCCGTGGCCAGTTCACGATCGGGGTTGTCCTCGGTGAACACCCAGCGGTCGTCGGCGATCGAAGAGCTCGTGCCGGTGCGCGCGCCGGGAGCCAGCGAGGGGTCGTACTGCAGGCCGTCGCTCTGCGTGGTGACGTCACCCAGCAGCGTGTACTGCGCCAGCGTGGGTTCGATGATGCCGCGGTACGTGCGCCCCATCGCCTTGTAACCGCCCAGCACGCTCAACAGGCCATGCTCGACCTGCTGCAGCGCATCGTTGATGCCGTCGGGCCTGAGCATCTGCACCTGCTTCTTCGCCTGGTCGATGCTGGTGGCGTCGTAGTCCAGGCCGAACTCCTCGACCATCTTGGCCAGCAGCCAGACCGTGCCCATCTGGCTTTCCACGCGCAGGTCGTAGTCGCCGGCATCGTGCCAGCCGCCGGAGGTGAGGCCGGGCACGCGTTCGCCGGGTTTGTAACGGGTGAGCGTGTCGGCGCCCTGGTCGTAGCCGTCGAAGTGCACGCCGGGCTTGGCCATGCGCGCGTCGTCCTGGTGGTCCAGGCCGTGCCAGGTGCGGTAGTTCTCCTGGACCAGCATGTGGCACATCTGCGCCGGCAGGAAGTATTCGAGCGTGGGCTGCCACACGCCGCGGTCGTAGACGTCGTCGGCGATGCGGAAGGCGTGCGTCCTGCGGCCACGGTATTCCAGTTCGTACATGCCCGGCTCGGTGACCTTGTCGAGGTCGGCGGTCAGGTACTGGTAGCGCAGGAACTGGCCCCACGGCCGGGGCGTGAACCGCGCCGCTTCGCGCGGACCGGCTTCGGTCATGCGATAGAGCACCAGCGGATCGGCGCGCTGGTCGCGCTTGTCCTGCTCGATCACCACCGTCTTGGCCTGCTCCGGCCGGTAGCCGACCTGCGAAACCTGCACCACCGGCGCGTAGCGCCAGGCCGGGTCGACATTCGGCGTGATCAGCCAGGACACCGCATCGGTGGTCGCGCCCGGGCGCGTGGTTTCGCGCACGATGTACCAGCCGTTGTTGAAGTTGCCGCGACCGTCGAGCAGTTCGAGCCGGCCGCTGCGGCTTTCGATCTTCAGGCGTTGCAGGCTGCTTTCGGGCGCGACGACCAGCGTCCTGCCGGTCGCCATCGGCGCGGCGACGAGCTGGCCATGGTCGCTGCGGACCGGGCCGTTGGCCTGGCGCGGGAAGATGCCGGCGGCGCCATCCATCAGCCAGGACTTGCCGAACAGGTCGGTGGGGAACAGTTCGAAGTTGAAGCCGACCTTGCCTTCCCATTCGGCTGGCAACGGCTTGTCGAGGTCGACCGCGACCTTGAACGCATAGCCATCGAGCGGCACGACCCGCACGTGGTAGCTGAAGTGCAGGTCGGGATATTCGATCGGATTGAAGCCCTTGCGGTCTTTGCTCTCGTCGGGATAGCGCAGGGTCTGGGCCACCGCGCCGGTGGCGGTATCCAGCACCGGCTTGCCCACGGCCGCGGGCATCGGCGACCACTGGCCGGGCGAGGGCTCCAGCCGCAGGTCGCCATTGGCGGCGACGCGCTCGCCATGCTGGATGACGGTGACGCCAGTCTGGTGGCCGTCGGGATAGATGTCGGCGAAGACGGTAACGTTCAGCCCGGGTGCTTCCAGGTAGCCCTGTTCGTTGAGCTTGAGCTTGGACTCGGCGTGCGCCGCACCAGCGAGGACACAAAGCGCCGCGGCGCCCAGGATTGCTGACTTCATCGATCTCCCCGAATCTGGCCGTGTCGGCCGGAGGGCCGATGATAGGGGCAGGCCCGGCTTCGCGGCATGTCCACGGCGCATGTCGCGTCAGCCACTTCAAGGTGCACAAAAAAGCCCGCTTCGATGGCGGGCTTTTTGAACTGCAAGATGCTGGTTTTTATGGAAATTCTGGTGGCTATGGGTGGACTCGAACCACCGACCCCAGCATTATGAGTGCTGTGCTCTAACCGGCTGAGCTACATAGCCAGAAATCCAAAACATCCGCCGGTTTTCGACTGCGGGCCGTGATCGGCATGGCGACAGGTCGACGCGGGGAACCGCGAATTCTTCATGGTCGGGCCCCTGTTGTCAATGCGGAGCTTGTGGGCCCGCCGGGGCCATGGCAGAGTCGGGCCAGTTGAAATATTTCTGGAGTCCGCATCGTGATCGATCCGGACGGATACAGGCCCAACGTCGGGATCGTGCTGATGCGCCCGGATGGCCAGGTGTTCTGGGCGCGCCGCGTGCGCCGGGACGGCTGGCAGTTTCCGCAAGGGGGAATGCGCAGCGACGAGACTCCGGCCGAGGCTATGTTCCGCGAACTGCACGAGGAAACCGGGCTGTTGCCCGAGCACGTGGAAGTGCTCGGCGCGACCCCCGGCTGGTTGCGCTACAGGCTGCCGGGCCGGGCCGTGCGCCGCGGCGGCGAAGGTCCGGTCTGCATCGGCCAGAAGCAGGTCTGGTTCCTGCTGCGCCTGCTCGGTGACGAAGCGCTGGTGCGGTTCGATGCGACCGAAACGCCGGAATTCGATCATTGGCGATGGGTTGACTTCTGGTACCCCGTCGAGCACGTGGTCAGCTTCAAGCGCGGGGTCTACGCCCGCGCGCTGCGCCATCTGGCGCCCTTGGCCACAGGTGCCGGCGCGACCCTGCGGCAGATGCCGTCCGCCGCCCAGGAGGCGTGGTTGCCCGGAAGCAGTGCCGGCCATGACCGTCCGCGCAAGCGGCCCCGGGGCGCGCGGGGGCGTCGTTCATCGGCCTGAATGCCAAGCGAGGGCGTCGGCGTGTAATTGACAACTATTCTCATCTTTGCTGGAATGGGATCAGCCCCCCATCCATCCGGTACGCGCCCGTGTACGTCTGCCTTTGCAACGGTGTCACCGACCACCAGATACGCGAAGCCGTGGACAGCGGCTGCGGCAGCATCGGCGAGCTGACCATGCGCACCGGTTGCGGTGCCAACTGCGGTTCGTGCCTGGACATGGCCGCCTCGATGATCGCCGAGATGCAGGCCGAGCTGCCGTTGCCGATCCTCGCCTGCGCAGCCTGAGCTTCGGCGCCCGCGGCCTCCGGTCGCGATGAACACGATTCGCGTTACTCCGCCAACACCGATGGCGCGCTAGAGTGCACGCCGTTTTCCGCGCGGTGGAGTGCAGGCCATGAAAGGCGACGCCAAGGTCATCGGATACCTCAACAAGGCGCTTTACAACGAGCTGACCGCGATCAACCAGTACTTCCTGCATTCCAAGATGCTGAAGAACTGGGGCCTGAAGGAACTGGCCGAGCACGAGTACAATGAATCGATCGACGAGATGCGCCACGCCGACTGGCTGGCCGAACGCATCCTGTTCCTCGAGGGCCTGCCGAACTTCCAGGCGCTGGGCAAGCTGCGCATCGGCGAAACGCCGCGCGAACTGCTCGAATGCGACCTCGCGCTGGAAATGGAAGGCCTGCCGCTGCTGCGCGAGGCCATCGCCTATGCCGAATCCATCGGCGACTATGTCAGCCGCCAGCTGTTCGTGAAGATCCTCGATTCCGAGGAGGAGCACGTGGACTGGCTGGAGACCCAGCTCGACCTGATCGGGCGGATCGGCGAGCCCAACTACCTGCTCAGCAAGCTCGAAGACTGAGTCCCCGCGGCGGTCGAAAGCCAGCCCTGCAGGGCCACACGCGCGCGGGCGAATTCCGCGATCAGCAGCGCCACGGCCACCGCGGGCCGGTCCAGCGCATGGTTGCGCGCACCGAGTTCGATCCGCTTGGCCGCGGCCGAGAGTGCGAGCGCGCCGACGTTGGCGCTGGATGACTTCAGGGCGTGCGCGGCTTCGCGCATCACTTCCATGTCCGGAATCGCCGATGCCTGCTCCATGAGACGGACCAGGCGTGGCGCGTCTTCCAGGAACAGGTTGACGATGGTCAGTGCCTCGTCGCCGGCGATCTCGCGCAACTCGTCCAGCATCTCCGGCTCCAGCACGGGCGGTGGCGGCGGCTGCGCGGACGGCGCGTCTTCCGCTGATGCTTCGTTCGGGCGCGGCGCGGCGGTGGGCGCCGGGACGAAAATGGGCATGTCCGGCTCGATCGAAACCCGGGCGGCAGCGGACGGCTTCGCTGACGCGGGGGACGGATCGGACGGAGCGACGTCGGCCGTCGCAGGCGCGGCGACCGGCGGCGGGACAGGCGTGTCGAGCACCGTGGTGGCCCTGGCGGGCGTCGCAGGCGGGGCGGCCCGGGTCGCCACCGAGGGCTCCGGCGCGCGCGCCGCAGCGCGTGTCGCCGCCGACCGCAGCCAGCGGCGCAGGCAGGCATCGAGCTGGTCGCGTGCGACCGGCTTGGACAGGTAGTCGTCCATGCCGGCGTCCAGACAACGCTGGCGGTCACCGGCCATGGCGTTGGCGGTCATCGCCACGATCGGCAGGCGCCGGCCCGGTGCCTGGCCGGCCTCGTGCTCACGCCAGCGGCGGGTAGCCGAATAGCCGTCGAGCACCGGCATCTGGCAATCCATCAGCACCAGGTCGTAGTCGGCGCTGGCCATGTGCGAGAGCGCGACCTCGCCGTTGGTCGCGGTGTCGCATTCGTAACCGAGCACCGACAGCAGCTTCTGCGCCACGAGCAGGTTGACCGGATTGTCCTCGACCAGCAGCAGCCGAGCCGGCGGGCCGGGATGCACCGGCTCGGGCGCCGCGGGCTCCGCGGCTTCGGCAACGGCGGGCGCGGGCATGGGCGGCTCTTGCGGGCCCTGCGTTGTCGCCGGTTCGAGCAGGGCGCCGCGAAGATCCGCATCGGGTGCCAGCCGGGGCAGCAAGTCCGCCGCCTCGCGCAGTTCTTCGGGGATCTCTTCGTCGCCATACAGCCACAGCAGCCGCACGTTGGCGTAGGCCGGCGTGCGGGTCAGTGCGCGGTGCAACGCGCGCGCGCTGTGGCGCAGGCCGTCGTAGTCGGCGACGACCGCCACGAAACCCGCCGCCTGCCCGGGAGGGGTCTGCTGGCGCAGGCGTTCCAGGGCTTCCTGGGTGGTCTCGGCGATGCTGACCGTCATGCCCCAATTGGGCAGCAGCAGGGCGATGCGCTGGCGCAGCCTCAGGTTCGGGGTGACGGCCAGGATGCGCCGCGCGTCCTGGCTGGCCTGGCGGATCTGCACATCGCCGATGACCTTCAGCAGCGGAATCTCGAACCAGAACGTCGAGCCCTGGCCCGGCTCGGACTGCACGCCGATGCGGCCGCCCATCAGGTCGACGATGCGCTTGCAGATCGCCAGGCCCAGGCCGGTGCCACCATACAGCCGCGTGGTCGACGCGTCGGCCTGGGTGAAAGCGCGGAACAGGCGTGCCTGTTGTGCATGGCCGATGCCGATACCGCTGTCGCGGACCTCGAAGCGCAGCATGTGCTGGGCTGCGGTCTCGCCGAGCCGGCGCACGCCAAGCTGGATGCCGCCGCGCTCGGTGAACTTGAGCGCGTTGCTGACCAGGTTGCTGAGCACCTGGCGCAGGCGGACCGGGTCGCCGCGTACCGGCAGGCGCACGTTCGGGTCGATGTTCAGTTCAAGGCGCAGCCCCTTGCCTTCGCCCTGCCGCTGCATCAGCTGCAGCACCGCTTCCAGCAGCTCGCGCAGATTGAAGCTGGTGATCTCCAGTTCCAGCCGGTTGGCCTCGAGCTTGGAGTAGTCGAGGATGTCATCGACGATGCGCAGCAGCTGCAGCGAGGATTCGTGCGCGGTGCGCAGCATCTCGCGTTGGTCGGGGGCGAGGGTGCCACGCGCCACCAGGTCCAGCATCGGGATGATGCCGTTGAGCGGGGTGCGGATCTCGTGGCTCATCGTGGCGAGGAACTCGCCCTTCGCCAGCGCCGCCGACTCCGCTGCGCGCTTGGCCTGCAGCAACTGCTGCTCGAGCTGGTCGTGGCGGTTGACGTCGCGCTGCAGCAGCGTGCATTCGTCGTCCGCGGCGGCGGCGCGGGCGTTGGCCTCGTTGAGGTCGCGCGCCTGCGCGCCGCTGGAAACCACCGCGCCCAGCGCGAACACCAGGGTCGCCAGGGCCAGGCCCGCGGACACCAGCCACCACGACGCGGTGGCATTGCCGCTCAGGCCCAGGCCGATGGCCAGCAGCGTGCACGCGCCGGCCATCGAAGCAAGTACCGGCCAGATCCGACGTTGCGCCGGCGAGGCCATCACAGCACCGCGTTCTGGAAGTCGAAGTCGAGCTCCGTGCCGACCGAATGGACCAGGTTGCCCTGGATGTAGTCGATGCCGCCCATCCACATCGCCGCGGCGGCCTGGGGGTCTTCGATCTGCTGGCCGATCACCTGCAGGCCCAGGCGATGGGCCTGGTCGATGGCGCCGCGGAGCTGGTCGCGCAGCTGCGCGTCGGCGTGGGCGCCGGCGAAGCGCGCGGCCATGCGCACGTAGCCCAGCGGCAGCTGGTTCAACAGTGCATCGGCTTCCGGCCCCGGCTCGAACTGGCTCAGGCAGAACTGCACGCCCGCGCCCATCAGCCGGCGGCAGAACTCGCCAAGGGTCACGCTGTGGATCAGCGCGTCGCCCAGTCGCAGGTCGATCACCACCGAGGTGCCATCGATGTTGCGCGCCGCGATCGTCTGCAGCAGCCACTCGGCGAAAACCTCGCGCGCCAGTGTGCGTGGCGACTGCGACACGAACAGGCGCAAGGGGCTGCCGGCGGCGTTGCGCGCCACGATCATGTCCAGCGCGTGTTCCATGACCTGCTGGTCGAGGTCGGCGATGCGCCCGCTGGCTTCGGCCGCCGGTATGACCTGGCCGGCCGAGAGCAGCGTGCCGTCCGGTTGGCGCAGGCGCAGCAGCACCTGGTACTGCGCCTGTTCGTTTCCGGCGACCGCGACGATCGGCTGGTAGGCCAGTTCCAGCTGCCCGTCGAGCAGGGCCATGCGTTCCTGCGCCTCGGTGTCGCTCGGCGGCACGTAGGCGGCGACGCCATCGCTCTGCAGGCGGGCCTGCAGAGCGCTGCGCTCGGTGGCCTCCAGGGCCGGGCCGGCGCCTTCGAAGCCGATCGACAGCGCGCTGTAGCCGACCGCGCAGCGCAACTGCACCTGTTCTTCGTCGCGCACCGGGAAGCCCTGTTCGGCCAAGCCCGCGCGCAGGTGACGCGCATGCTGCTCCAGGCCGGATTCGTCCACGTCGCGGACCAGGGTAAGGAAGCTGTTGTCGTTCAGGCGCGCGACCGGTGCCGGTGCGCCGACGCGGGCCAGGCAGACGCCGGCCTGGGTCATGAGCCGCTCGAAGGCGGCATAGCCATAGCGCTCGCGCAATCCCAGCGCGCTGGCGATCTCGATGAAGAACAGGCCGCCCTGGGCCTTGTCGGCCAGGGCCTGGTCCACCTGCTGGAGCAGCCAGCCGCGGGTGGCCAGGCCGGTTTCCGGATGGCTGCGCAGCAGCGTGTTCGCCGGTGCCGCGGTCTGGCGCAACTGCGCCCGGGTCCGCTGGATCCGGTTGGAAACCGCGGCGATCAGGTGCCGCGGGCGGATCGGTTTGGTCAGGAAGTCGTCGGCGCCGCTTTCAAGCACCTCGAACTGGCGTTCCGGATCCGGATCGCCGGTCAGGAACACGATCGGCAGCAGCTGGAAGCCAGGCTGCTGGCGGATCAGCGTGGTCAGGCGCATGCCGTCCAGGCCGGGCATGTGCAGGTCCATCAGGATCAGGTCCGGGTCGAAGCGGCCGATCGCCTCGATCACCCCTTCCGGTTGCATCTGCACTTCGGCCTTCATCCCGGCACCGTGCAGCACGCTTTGCGCGAACAGGGCCTGGGTGCGGTCGTCCTCGACGATGAGGATGCGGTACGGCGATTCCGGGGCCGCGTCGCGGGCATCGGTTTCGGGTATGGCGGTACGGTCCATCGCGGCCGCACGCGCGGGGGGAGCCGGCGTCGGTGCTGGCGGAGGTGGTGCGCTGTTGGCGGCTGCCGCGGGCGTTCCGGCTTCCTGCGGCGCGTCCTCGGCCCAGCGACGCCAGTAGCGAGGCGGCGGCGTCTCGGCGCGCAGCCGCTGGCGCGCCGCCGGATCCTCCGGCAGTGAAGCGGGTTCTCGTACGGCCATCAGTCTTCCCCCTGTCGGGACCGCATTATGTGACCAACCGCGCTCACGAGGACAAGTACGCCCGGCATTTCCGGCTCATGCATGGGGTGGTGCGAACAGGTGCCGCACGCCGCGGCTGAGCGTGCGCCAGATCCACCACACCAGCAATGCGCCGGCCACGCTGGCGCCGACCACGACCAGCAGGGCGATCCACGGGTGCACCATCACCAGGGCGAGGCCACCGGTCACCAGCGCATCTTCGCTGGCCGAGGCGACCCAGTTGCTGGCCGGCTCGGGCGAGGTGTTGAGCAGTGCGCGCGATCCCGCTTTCAGTCCGTGGCTGGCAAGGGCCACGCCGGCACCGGCCACGAGCGCGCCGGTGCCGAGCTGGCCGTCGGGTGACAGCGTGGCCGCAGCCAGGAAGGCGCCGGCGGGGACGCGTGCCAGGGTCTGCACCAGGTCCCATACCGAATCCACGCCGGGGATCTTGTCGGCGAAGAATTCGGCCAGGGCGAGCGCGCCAGAGGTGCCCAGCACCCACCAGGACTGCGTGGGCTCCAGCGCGGGAGGCAGGTCCACCCAGCCCAGCAGTCCGGCCAGGCCCACACCGAACACGGTCAGGTAGGCGCGGATTCCGGCCATCCAGGCCAGCAGTATCCCGATCACGTAGAGGTGGGCATCGGTCATGGAGCGCTCCTGCCGCGGCCGCGACGGGTAGGACGCGGTTCCGGATCAACGGGCGGTGGCTGGGCTAGACTGGCCCGTCTCTTCGGCAGTATAGGCAGATCGGTGCGGCCCAGGCCGGCCTCGCCATCCATTCCGCGATGACAGAACCCGTTTCCCGTTTCCGCGTCGTCCCCCGCCAGTCCGGCCTGTCGGTCCGTGGCTGGGCCATCGCCATCGGCGTCGCCTGGCTGCTTTCGCTGGCCGCGGCCTGGATGCTGGCGACCTGGCGCGCCGCGCCGGGCCTGGGCGATGCCCGCGGCCAGCTGCGCGCGGCCGAGCGCACCGCCGCCGAGCGCCAGCGCCAGCTCGACGAGCTGAACCAGCGCATGGTCACCTTGTCGCGTTCGGACCAGATCAGCCGCGCCGCCAACACCGAACTGCAGTCCTCGCTGGCCGAGCGCGACGAGGAGATCGCCGCGCTGCGCGCCGACGTGGCCTTCTATGAGCGGCTGGTCGGCGCCACCGCCCAGCGCAAGGGCCTGAACGTGCACTCCATCGAGTTCACGCCGACCGAGGCGGGAACCTGGAACTACCGTGCGGTGCTGACCCAGAACCTGAACCGTGGCGCGATCAGCCAGGGCCAGCTGCGCTTCTCGGTCGAAGGCGTGCGCGCCGGCAAGCTGGCGACGGTGAGCTGGGACGACCTGCACCAGAAGCCGGGCAGCCCGGGCCAGGACTATTCGTTCCGCTATTTCCAGGAACTGACCGGCAACGTGATGCTGCCCAAGGATTTCACCCCGCAACGTGTGCGAGTCTCGCTGCGGGGCGGCGCGGGCGGCGCCGACCAGACTTTCGATTGGACGCTCGCGGGGAGTGGGGAAAAAAGATGAATCCGTTCAAGAACAAATCCACCCAGCGCGACGGCTTTGCGATCGACACCCTGATCGGTCCCGACGTGGTCATCCGCGGCGATCTGGAATTCAGCGGCGGCCTGTACGTGGAAGGCCGCATCATCGGCAAGGTCAGCGCTGCCGACGGCAAGGCGGCCAGCCTGCTGCTGGCCGAACAGGGGGCGATCGAGGGTGAAGTCCGCGCCCCGGTGGTGATCATCAACGGCACCCTGAGCGGCGACGTGCATGCCGGCGAACGGGTCGAGCTGGCACCGAAGGCGCGCGTGGAGGGCAACGTCCACTACACCGTCGTGGAGATGAGCGCCGGCGCCCAGCTCACCGGTCGGCTGGTCCATGCCCAGGCACAGGCCCGCGCGCTGCCGGCGCCGGAGCCGTCGGTTCCGGAGGCCCTGGCCGCGATCGCCGCCGAGGCTTGATCGACGGCCGCGCCGGCCCCATCTTGGCGGCATGGAAATCCTGCCCAGCTACCAGCAACTCGAGCAGCCGCTGCGTTTCAGCGCGGCGGCCGCCTCCAAGGTCCGCGAACTGATTGCCGAAGAGGGCAATGCGGAACTTAAACTGCGCGTCTACATCCAGGGCGGCGGCTGTTCCGGGTTCCAGTACGGGTTCGAGTTCGACGAGAACCAGGCCGACGACGACATGGCGGTGAACACCGACGGGGTCACGCTGCTGGTCGATCCGTTGAGCCTGCAGTACCTGATGGGTGCCGAAGTCGACTACAGCGAGGGGCTGAGCGGGGCGCAGTTCGTGATCCGCAACCCCAACGCCAAGACCACCTGCGGCTGCGGCAGCAGTTTCACCGTCTGACCCGACCGGGCCGGCGCCATGTCCTTCCCGGCCACGCTCCAGGGATTCGCCTTCGCCGCGCCGACACTCGACCGCGGTGACGCGTTGCGCGGCGATGCGCAGGCGCTGCGCGACTTGTGGCCGGATGCGCGGCTGCTCGTGCTCGATGGCGAAGGCCGCGCCGCCGCTGACGCCAATGGCGACCTGCTGCTCCTGCTCGGCGCGCAGCTCGGTGGTGGCCCCGGTACCGCGATCTTCCTGGGCCAGGCCGACGGGCAGGCGTGGTTCGCGCTGGAGGCAGCCACCGTTCCCGCGCTGGCGGCAGTCCAGTGGATCGACCTGCGCCGCGCGGCGGCGGAATGGCCGGCGGACGTCGCCAGCGCCTTCGCCTATGCGCGCGGCATGCTGTACTGGCACGCGCGCAATCGCTACTGCGGCGTGTGCGGCGCGGCCGTCGCCTTCGATCGCGGCGGCTTCGTCGGCCACTGCGCGCAATGCGGCAACGACCACTATCCGCGCGTGGATCCGGCGGTGATCGTGGCGGTGAGCGATGGCGAGCGCCTGCTGCTGGGGCGCCAGCCGGGCTGGGCACCGCGGCGCTGGTCGGTGATCGCCGGATTCGTCGAGCCGGGCGAAGCCCCCGAGCAGACCGTGGTACGCGAGGTCCATGAGGAAACCGGCGTGCGCGTGCAGGCGTGCCGCTACCTGGGCGCCCAGCCCTGGCCGTTTCCGGGCGCCTTGATGCTGGGCTTCGAAGCGCTGGCGCATGCCGACCAGCCGCGCGTGGATGGCGAGCTGGAAGAGGCGCGCTGGTTCACCCGTGAAGAGATCGGCCAGGCCCTGCAGCGTGACGGCAGCGAGCCGGATGGAGTGCTGCTGGCGCCGCCGATCTCGATCGCGCGCGCGCTGATCGAGCACTGGCACGGGAACGGGACCGCGCTCACGCGCGCTTAGCGCCTGCGGCGCCGGCCTGCGGCTAGAATCGCCGCAGGGAGGGTCCACTTGATGTTCACAACGTTGGTCGCGGTCATCGCTGCGCTGGTGCTGGGCCATGTCGCGCCCGCGCTGGGCACGTCGCTGCGCCAATTCCACTGGTATGACCACTGGCTGGAATGGATCGGATCGCATTCGTCGGGCGAGGGCGGCTTCTGGCGTGGGCGGTACGGCATCTGGCTGGCGCTGCTGCCGCCGGTGCTGCTGGTGCTGCTGATGCAGGTCGCCCTGTCCGGCAGGTTGCTGGGCCTGGCCAGCCTGCTGTTCGGCGTGGTCGTGCTGGTCTGGACCTGGGGGCCGCGCGACCTGGACATCGACGTGGAATCCGCGCTGGACGCCACCGAGCCGGAAACCCGCCGCGCGCGCCTGGCGCAGCTGGCACCGGAGCCGGGCATGGTGGTCGCGGACGGTCCGGCCATGCCGGGCCTGCTGATGCGCAGCGCGCTGCGCCGCTGGTTCGCGCCGCTGCTGTGGTTCCTGCTGCTGGGACCGGCCGGGGCGGTGCTGTACCGGCTCACCGAACGCGCCGCGTTGGCCGACGCGACCCTGCTGCCGTCGGATAACACCGCCGGTACGCGGATCGTGCTGCGCTGGCTGGAATGGCCGGTTGCGCAATTGATGACCTTGGCATTGGCCCTGGCCGGCAATTTCGACCTGGTGTTCCGCGCCTGGCGTGCGGCTGGCGGTGACCGCTGGCCGGCGGAAAGTGGCTTCCTCGAATCCGCCGCGCGTGCGGCCGTGTTCGGCGAACTGGCCGAGGACGCCGAAGACCAGCTGCGTGACGGACAGGTGCCGGTGAGCGCGGAACTGGTCGAGTTGCGCGATGCGATGAGCCTGGTCTGGCGCATGCTGCTGGTGTGGCTGGCGCTGCTGGCCCTGCTGGTGATCGCCGGCTGGGTGAGCTGATCGCGTGATGCGCCGGGTGGCACGCGCGCCCGGCTGACGAAGCCCGGAGAAGCAGGCGTCGAACGCGCCGCCGCGCGCGAGCGGGCTTGTCGCGGGGGGCGATGGTTTTCATCAGCCCAGGGCGAGCAGGGTGAACGGATACCAGGGCACGTTGCGGGCGATCCGCGCCATGCAGGCAGTGAAGCGCGGAGATGTCGAACTGGCCACCGCGCGCCAGCGGGCTTACCGCTGGGCGATGGTTCTCCTCAGCCCGGTGCGAGCAGGGTAAAGGGATACCAGGGCAGGTTGCGGGCGATCCAGTAAGCGGGCAGCACCCACAACCACAGCTTCGGCTCCATCGCCACCTCCATCAAAGGACGCAGCACGCGCGGCTGCCAGCCCTGCGACCAGGCTACCATCGCCGCCGTCAGTGGCAGCATCAGCACGCCCAGCGGATTCATCGCGAACGCGCCGGCCAGGTCGCCATGGACCAATGCGTGCAGTGCACGGGTCAGTCCACAACCGATGCAGTACAGGCCGGTGACGGAGTGGAACATGCAGGGCGGGAAGGGACTTCCCGCCGCGTTCGGATCAAAGGTGCGCAGCAGCCATACGCCGGCGCCGGCCGCGATCGCGGCCGACACCATGCCCGTGATGCGCAGCGCGCGCGTGGCCATTGCCGTCAGTGCGCCGCCTGCAACTGCTCCAGCATCTGCTGGTACCGGTCCATGCCGCCGGTGGAGAACCAGTAGATGTCGATCAGCAGGCCGATGATCGCCAGGGCAGTGGCGACCCAGCACCAGGTCTTGGCGTTGGCCGAAGCACGGCGCGCACCATCGATGTCGCCCTGGGCGAGGAGGCCATTGACCTTGCTGGAATACACGATGGCGACGATGCCGAGCAGGCCCACCGGGCAGCACAGGCAAGTGGCCAGCACGGTCGAGATGATCGCCCAGGCCAGATGGTTGGGCACCGGCTCGTAGGTCGGCGGCGCAGTGGGGGTGGGTGGCGGGACGTAGCTCATGGCACTGCCTCCTGGCGGGATCGGTTCGTGGATCGTGCGTTACAGCATGGCGTCGGCGCCCGGCGTCAGCCCCAGGGTGCGGTGCGCAGTGGCGGTGTACGGCCCTGCGTTCCCCACGGGCGGTCGCCGGCAAGACTAACCGACCGGATGCGGCGGGCATAGCCGCCGCTGTCCTCAGGCCGCGTCGCCACGCAGCTCGCGCACCGCCGCTTCCAGCGTTTCCGCGCCGGGCTGGCCCGCCAGCGGCGCGGCGGCCATGACTTCCACGTGCGCACGGAAGCGCCGTGGCACCCGCATCCGCCCCAGCCGCCCGTGTTCGGCCCGTTCGCTGCGCCGGCTCCACATGCTGGCCCACATGTTGCGCAATGCCATCGGCACCACCGGTACCGGTCGCCCCGCGGCCGCGGCGCGCTCGAGGATCTTCTCCACGCCGGACTTGAACGGGGCGATCCGCCCGTCCCTGGTCAGCGCGCCTTCCGGGAAGATGCACACCAGTTCGCCTTCGGCCAGGGTCGCGTCGATCTCGTCGAACGCGCGGCGCATCAGCTCCGGATCCTCGCGCGCGCCGGCAATCGGGATGGCCCTGGCGGTGCGGAAGATCCAGCGCATCACCGGGATGTTGAAGATCCGGTGGTACATGACGAAGCGCACCGGCCGCGGGATGCAGGCGGCCAGGATCAGCGCGTCCATGTAGCTGACGTGGTTGCACACGATCAGCGCCGCGCCGTCGTCGGGCACGTGCTTCTCGATGCCATGCAGGCGCAGCCGGTACAGCGCGCGCACCAGCATCCAGCTGAGGAAGCGCATGAGGAATTCAGGGACGATCGTGAAGATCCAGATCGCCACCAGGGTGTTGGCGATGGCCAGGGCCAGGAACACCTGCGGGATGCTCCAGCCGAGCAGGCGCTGCACGGCCAGGCCGATCAGCGCGGCGGCGACGATGAACAGCGAATTCTGGATGTTCGTGCCGGCGATGACCCGGGCCAGCTCCGACCTCGGCGTGCGGCTCTGGATCAATGCGAACAGCGGCACGACGAAGAAGCCGGTGAACAGGCCTATGCCGGTCAGGTCGGCGATGATCCGCCAGCTGCCGTCGGCGCGGACGAAGTCGAGCACGCTCAACCCCGATGCCAGCGCCTGGCCGGGGCGGGCGAAATACAGGTCGAGCATGAACGCGCTGACGCCGAACGCACCCAGCGGCACCAGGCCGATCTCGACGATGCGGCCGGACAGCTTCTCGCACGACATCGAACCGACGCCGACGCCGACCGAGAACAGCGCCAGCGCGAAGATGTACAGCGCCTGGGCGCCGCCGAGGTTGACCGCGGCGTAGGCCGGCAGCTGCGCGGTGAGCATGGTGCCGATGAACCAGAACCAGGACACGCCGAGCACGGCGTTGCGCACCGCCAGCTGCTTGCGGGTCAGCTGCCACAGGCGCCAGGACTCGGTGAACGGATTCCAGTCGATCTTCAGTTCCGGCGAGCCGGCATCGACCTTCGGTATCCGCCGCGCGACCTGGTTGCCGGCAATGGCCAGGGCAATGATCGATATCGCCGCCACCCATGGTCCGTTGCTGCCGGCGAGCTGGAAGATCAGGCCGCCGAAGATCATGCCGACCAGGATGCTGATCGAGGTGCCCATCTCGACCAGGCCGTTGCCACCGGTGAGTTCCTCCGGCGCCAGCACCGATGGCAGGATCGAATACTTCACCGGCCCGAACAGGGTCGACTGCGCGCCGGTGGCGAACAGGGCGACCAGCAGGACCGGCATGCTCTGCAGCACGAAGCCGACCGCGGCCACGGTCATGATCACGATCTCCATCGTCGTGGTGACGACGATGAGCTTCTGCTTCTCCATCTTCTCGGCGACCTGGCCGGCGAGGGCGGAAAACAGGAAGTACGGCAGGATGAAGATGGCCGGCGCGAGGTTGGCGTACGTCGCGGTCTGCTCGGGGCCGACGGCCATCCACGCCAGCAGGCCGATGATCGCCTGGCGGTAGACGTTGTCGTTGAACGCGCCCAGCGACTGGACGGTGAAATAGGGCAGGAAACGGCGCTGGGTGAGCAGCGAGAACTGGCTGTGGCTGGACATGCGGCTCCCCCGGAGGTCGGCGCAGCCTAGCAGATGGCCGTGGCGGGGCTGCTCGCGGAAATCCCCCTTCGACGCGCCTCGACCGCGCGTTCGGCCCGGTTGTGGTATTTGGCATCCGTCCAGGCCGATCGGTCCTTTATGACAGTCGCCGTCCGAGCACCGAAGCGTTTATGGCGGGATGTCCTCGCCGTGGCAGCGCTGGTCGGCCTGCTCGACTGGCTGCTGCTGTACTTTTCCCGCGGTCCGGGCGAACTGGCGGCAGCCTGGTTCGGCAACGGCTTCCTGGTCGGCTGGCTGCTGTCGCGGCCCACCCGGCTCTGGCGCTGGTACCTGCTCGCCGGCCTGCTGGCCGGCCTGCTCGCGCGCCTCCTGTCGGCCAGCCCGCCGATGCTCGCCGTCGCGCTGGCCGGGGCCGACATCGTGGAGGTCATGATCGTCGCCGTCGCGGTGCGCCGGAAGGTACCCAACATCCGCGATCCCAGGCGATGGATCGAACTGGGTGGCGTCGCCACGACCAGCACGCTGCTGGCGTGCGCGGTCTCGGGCGTGCTCGCCGCCGCGGCGTTCACGCTGATCGGCGGCGGGCGCTTCCTGTCCGGCTTCATCAGCTGGTACGCGGCCCATGTGCTGGGCATGGTGATCTTCGGTACCGCGACGCTGGTCGCGCACCGCGAGGGCCGGGCCCTGTTCACCGCGCCCGGCCGGCGCTGGTCGTTCGCCGCGACCATGCTGCTGGTCGTCGCAGTGAGCACGGTGGTGTTCTGGCTGCCTTATCCGGTGCTGTTCCTGGCCTATCCGCCGCTGCTGCTGGCCGCGTTCCGGCACGGTTTCGCCGGGGTCGCGATCAGCATCCTGCTGTTCGGCCTGATCGGCAGCGTCGCGACGGCGATGGACCTCGGGCCGATCATGCTGGTGGATGGATTCGGCAGGAGCGGCCGCGTCGCGGTACTGCAGCTCTACATCGCCGGGGCGTGCCTGATGACGATCCCGGTGGCGCTGGTCATGAACGAGCGCAGGCGCCTCAATGCGCGCCTGCGCGACAGCGAACAACGCTTCCGCATGCTCGCCGACTATTCGCACGACGTGATCGTGCGCATGAGTGCCGAGGGCGTACGCCTGTATGTGTCGCCATCGGCGCGGGACCTGCTGGGCTGGTCGCCCGACGAGATGCTGGGCATGCGCTGGAGCCTGGTGCACCCGGACGATCGTGCGCGGCAGCAGCAGGCGATGGCCGCGGTGCTGGCCAATGGCCAGCCGCATACCGAGGTGTACCGGATACGGCACAAGGACGGGCATTACGTATGGATCGAGGCGGTGACCCGGCCGATCCCGAGCATCGACGGCGACGGCATGGACATCATCTACAGCGGTCGTGACGTGTCCAGCCGGGTGGCGGCCGAAGCCGCGCTCGAGGCGAGCCGCCGCGAACTGGAGCGGCAGGTGCGTGTGGACGCGCTGACCGGCCTGGCCAACCGCCGGCGGTTCGAGGAGGGCCTCGACCTCGCGCTGATGCGGCTCCGGCGCCACGGAACGCCGCTGGCGCTGATGTACCTGGACGTGGACTACTTCAAGCGGATCAACGATACCCGCGGCCACGCGGTGGGCGACCAGGTGCTGTGCGCCTTTGCCCGGCGGCTGGCGGACAGCGTCCGCGCGACCGACCTGGTGGTGCGGCTGGGCGGCGACGAGTTCGCGGTCGTGATCGAGGACGCACGCTTGCCCGATGCCGCCGAAGCGGTAGCCCGCAAGCTCGTCGCCGAGATGCGCGAGGGCATCGACATCGATGGAACGGCAGTGGTCGCCACCACCAGCATCGGCATCGGCTATACGGATACGCCCACCGACGCGGTGACACTCAAGGCCGTGGCCGATGCCGCGCTCTACGAAGCCAAGCGCGCGGGCCGCAACACGTGGCGGATCCGGCCGGTCACGCCCGTCGTCGAGCGTTGAACGCGGCGGCGCCGGACGCATGGCCACGCCTGCGGCCACGGCGCGCGACGGTGCGTTGCATGGCGTGCATGCCGGTGGCGGCGGCCTGTTGCTAGAGTGGCTTGGACTACCGATCGGAGGACGCCATGTCCGCCATCCGCACGATGCCCGCCGCCTTCCTCGGCCACGGCAGTCCGATGAACGCGCTGGACCGCAACCGTTTCACCGCGGCCTGGCGCGGTTTCGGAGCGTCCGTGCCCAGGCCGCGGGCGATCCTCGCCGTGTCGGCGCACTGGTACGTCAACGCCACCGCGGTCACCGCGATGGCGTCACCGCGCACGATCCACGACTTCTACGGCTTCCCGCAGGCGCTGTTCGATGTCCGCTATCCGGCGCCGGGCCTGCCCGAACTGGCCGGCGAGATCGCCGAGCTGGTCAAGCCCGACCACGTCGGCGCCGATGTCGACGGCTGGGGCATCGACCATGGCACCTGGTCGGTGCTGGTGCATGCGTTTCCCGACGCGGACATCCCGGTGGTGCAGCTGTCGATCGATGCACGGCGGCCGCCGGAATGGCACCTGGCGCTGGGCGCCAGGCTGGCGCCGCTGCGCGAACGCGGCGTGCTGGTGGTGGGCAGCGGCAACGTGGTGCACAACCTGCGCGCGATCGACTGGAAACGGCCCGAGGGCGCCTTCGACTGGGCCCGTCGTTTCGACGAGCGCGCGCGCGAACTGATGCTCGAGCGGCCGCACGATATTCCTTCGCTGGCCTCGCATCCGGACTTCCGTCTGGCCGTGCCTTCGCCCGACCATTTCCTGCCGCTGCTCTACCTCGCCGGCCTGGCGTCGGCCGCGGCGCGTCCGGCGGACGTGCTGGTGGACGGTTACGCCTACGGTTCGCTGTCGATGACCGCGTACACGCTGGGCGCACACTGTCCGCAAGCGACTGCCGATCGCGATGGCGCCGCGCCGCTGGCGACCGATTTCCCGCCGGACCAGGCCAACGTCTGAGCGGCCGGATCCGCTCATGACCAGGCATCGCGTGCCTTACGGTGGTGTCAGCGCGGTCACCAGCGCGGCGGCGCCGGTCATCGCCAGCAGGCCGGCCGCAACCCGCAGGCCGTAGTTGGCGCCACCGCTGCTGAAGCCGAGCACGGTCTTGGCCAGCGTGGTCGAGGCGAGCAGGGCGACAAGGCCCCAGCGTGCCTCGGCCGGCGAAATATTGCCGGTGGCGCCGAGCCGGGCAATGGTGGCGCCGGCGGCCTGCAGCTCGGCCAGCGCGGCGATCGTCGCGCCGGCCATCGCACCGGCTTCGCCGAACAGGTGGCGCAGCCCTTCCGACACCAGCATCACCGCGGCGATCAGCAACGCGATCAGCAGCGCATGGCTCAGATGGAAGGCGTGCGCCTTCGGATCGGGCGGCAGCTCGCCGCCGTCCTTGCGACGCAGCAGGCCGGTGGCTGCCGTGGCCAGCAGCGCGACGGAGGCTGCGGCCATCGGCCAGGCCGATGCCAGCACCAGCGCAGGTGAAACCGTGCCGATCACCGCCACGAGCAGCAGTAGCGAGGCCAGGTTGGACAGCAGCGCCGCCGAGGCGGCTGCCGGCCGCAGCGCCGGCTGCTCGCGGCCGAGCTGGCCGAAGCTGGCCACCGCCGCGGTGGACGAGGCGAAGCCCGAGAAGAAGCCCGCCACCGGCAGGCCCAGCCGCGCGCCGACCGCGCGCCGGGCGACGTGGCCGAGCATGCCCACCGCCATGATCAGCACGACGATCCGCCACAACATCGCCGGCTGGACTACGCCCCACGGATCGATCGCCTCGTCCGACAGCAGCGGCAGCACCACCAGCGCGGCGGCGGCCAGGACCAGGCCATCCTTCATTTCGGTTTCGCTGATCAGGTCGCGGCTCAGGCGCCCCAGCGGCTCCTTGGCCCACAGCAGGATCGCCACCACTACGCCTGTCGCGCCGGCCAGCGCCGGCGCGGAGTGGGTCAACGCGCCGAGCAGCACCGTCACCAGGATCGCGATCTCGCCGGTGAGGCCCGGGTCGTGTTCGCGGCTGATCTGGTAGCCGGCCAGCACCAGCAGCGCGACCGCCGCCAGCAGCACCAGCAGCACGGGCAGGCCCAGGCCGAAGGCGAGGGCGCCGGCCAGCGCGAGCAGCGCATGGGTGCGCACGCCGGCCTTGCTGATGCGGCCGGCATGCTGGCGCTCGCGCACTGCACCGATCAGCAGGCCGATGCCCAGTGCCGTGGCAAGCGCGGTGAGCGTGTCGTTCCAGTCCAAGCGCACTCCGCCAGTCAGCGGGCGATTCGCCGCGCGGCGCAGGCAGCCTAGCAGACGTTCGAAGAGGCGGGATGAGGCGGCCCACGTTGCGGCGCCGCAACGCGCTGCGCCACCATGGCCGGCCCGCCAGGACCCCGACGATGTCCATGCCACGCCTGCTGTGCCTGCTGCTGTCCACGTTTCCCCTGTCGCTGGCGGTCGCGGCGCCGCCGCGCGCCGAGCCGGTCGCGGCGCAGCAGGCGGCGATGGTGCAGTGGCGTCGCGACTTCCACCGCCATCCCGAACTGGGCGGGCACGAGACCCGCACCGCCGAAGCCATCGCCCGCGAACTGCGCGCAATGGGCCTGCAGCCGCGCACCGGCATCGCCCGCACCGGCGTCACCGCCGTGCTCAAGGGCGCGCATCCGGGTCCGCGGATCGCGCTGCGCGCGGACATGGACGCGTTGCCGGTGAAGGAGGAGACCGGCCTGCCGTTCGCCTCCACCGCGACCTCGACCTATCGCGGCCAGCCGGTCGGGGTGATGCATGCCTGCGGCCACGACCTGCACATGGCGATCCTGCTCGGCGTGGCGCGCGCGCTGGTGGAGCAGCGGGATCAGCTCGCCGGCGAGGTGATGTTCGTGTTCCAGCCCTCCGAGGAAGGCCCGGACGAAGCCGGTGCGCCGTTCGGGGCCAGGCTCATGCTCGACGAAGGCGTGTTCGATGCGTTCAAGCCCGAGGCGGTGTTCGGCCTGCACGTGTGGGCCGGATTGCCTCTGGGCCAGGTCGGCTTCCGCAGCGGTCCGTTGCTGGCCGCCGCCGACGAGTGGACGCTGGTCGTGCATGGCCGGCAGACGCACGGCTCGCGGCCGTGGGATGGCGTGGACCCGATCACCATCGGCGCGCAGGTGCTGCTGGGCACGCAGAGCCTGGTCGCGCGCCAGGTCAACATCGCGAGCACGCCGGTGGTGCTCACCGCCGGCCAGTTCAACAGCGGCGTGCGCTTCAACATCATTCCCGAGGAAGCGCGGCTGGTCGGTACGCTGCGCACCTTCGACACCGCGGTGCGCGAGGACGTGATCGCCCGCTTCGGCCGCATCGCGCAGGACTATGCCCACGCGGCCGGCGGCAGCGCCGAGCTGTCGGTGGTCAACAACGCACCAGCCACGATCAACGATCCGGCGCTGGCGCGGCGGGTCCTGCCCTCGCTGCAGGCGGCGGTCGGCGCCGGCAACGTGGTGGAGATGCCGCTGGTCACCGTGTCCGAGGATTTCTCGCAGTTCGCCAACGCGATGCCGGGTGCCTATTTCTTCGTCGGTACCACGCCGGCCGGGGCCGATCCGGCGAGCGCGCCGATCAACCATTCGCCGCGCTACGCCCCGGACGAGGCGGCGCTGGAAGTCGGTGCGCGTGCGCTGCTGCAGGTGGCGCTGGATTACCTGGGCGGCAAAGGCGCGCCGGCGCCCTGAGCCGGCGCCACGGTCCGACATCGACGGGTACAACGCGCATCGCCCAGTGCGACCCGCGGCGGCTGCGCCGGGTGTCACCCGCGTGGTTCGCGGTCGTGGGGCCGTATCGCCGCCCGACCGGCACGCGTGCTTACGCCCGCTCGCGCTCGATCGCGCGCCAGCCGATGTCGCCGCGGTGGAACTCGCTGGCCCAGTGGATCGCCTCGACGCCGGCGTAAGCGCGGCGCTGCGCGTCGGAGACCGAATCGCCCAGTGCCGCCACGCACAGCACGCGTCCGCCGGCGCTGATCACGCGGCCCTGCGCGTCGAGTGCAGTGCCGGCATGGAACACCTTGGCATCGGCCGGTACCGCGTCCAGGCCGGTGATCACCTCGCCGGTGACCGGCGATTCCGGATACGGGCGCGCGGCCAGCACCACGCCGAGCGACGGACGCGGATCCCACTGCGCCTGCGTTTCATGCAGGCGTCCGTCGATCGCCGCCTCGACCAAGTCGACCAGGTCCGACTGCAGGCGCAGCATCACCGGCTGGGTTTCCGGATCGCCGAAGCGCACGTTGAACTCG
>JAGHZW010000077.1:36230-37527 GCA_017745195.1 Pseudoxanthomonas sp.
CCGCGCTTGCCACGGCACTGGCCATCGGCCTTGACCACGATCGGCGCGCCCCCGCTTTCGACGGACTTGGAGCGGATATAGGCCAGTGCCGCGTCGACCTCGGTGTGCACCGCGTAGAACGCGGTGGGGATGCCGTGGCGGGCGAGGAAGTCCTTGGCGAAAGCCTTGCTGCCTTCCAGCTGCGCGGCCGCGGCGGTGGGCCCGAAAATACGCAGGCCCGCGGCGCGGAAACGGTCGACCACGCCGGCCACCAGCGGCACTTCCGGGCCGACCACGGTCAGGGCGACGGCTTCGTCGCGGGCCAACTGCAGCAGGCCGTCGATGTCGGTGACCTTGACCGGCATGTTGCGGCAGCGCGCCTCGGTGGCGGTGCCGGCGTTGCCTGGGGCGACGATCACTTCCGATACGCGCGGCGACTGCGCCAGCTTCCATGCCAGGGCGTGTTCGCGACCACCGGATCCGATCACGAGAACTTTCGACATGGGCTGGCTCGGTACGAAGAGGGAGCGCGATTCTACCGTGTCGGCCACGTCCCCCGGCCCGGCGCAGCCGCGCCGCGCGACGGTTTCAGTCGTACTCGTGGTGGCCGAAGGCCGGGTGCAACACGACTTCGCCGGCCGAGGCGGCATCGGTGAAGCGCAGCGCCTGGAAGGCGCCTGGTGGGCTGGCCGGCAGGGTCAGCTGCGGGTCCGGGCGGAAGCCGAAGCGCGCGTAGTACTTCGGATCGCCGAGCACCACGCAGCCGTCGGCTTCGCGCTCCTCGAGCAGGCGCAGGCCGGCGCGGACCAGCGCGCCGCCGACGCCATGGCCCTGGTCGGACGGCTCGACCGCGACCGGGCCGAGCACGTACCAGCGGTCGCCGTCGCGCGAGGGGCGGGCTGGGGAAAACGCGATATGGCCGGCGATGCGGCCGTCGATGTCGGCGACCAGCGAGACCGCGAGCGCATGATCGGCACGCAGGGTGTCGACGATGCGGCTTTCCAGCCTGCCCTCGCCGGGAAAGCCGGCGAAGGCCCTGCGAACCAGGTCGTGGATCGCCTCGATGTCGTCCGGGCCTTCCTCGCGGATCCACATGGCGGTCGCCTCGCTGGCTGATGGTGCCAGCCTAGCCGGTCCGCCTGGCGGCTGCGTTACGGCCGCATCAGTGCCGGAAGTGGCGCACGCCGGTGAACACCATGGCGATGCCGTGCTCGTCGGCTGCGGCGATCACCTCGGCGTCGCGCATCGAACCGCCCGGCTGGATCACCGCCGAGGACGAATTCGAGGGCGACACGGTCGGTTTCCAGCCGCGCAAGGC
>JAGHZW010000078.1 GCA_017745195.1 Pseudoxanthomonas sp.
GGTTGCTGCCATAGGCCTTGTAAGGCTTGGCAGCCTCGCAGGCAAGCAACACCCTGCAAGAACGGCAAGAAACAGGGGTCAGAGTGCACTTCCCTCCTCCCCAAGGCTCGAAACGGAAAAGTCGAACCTGACCCCAGTTTTAGACGATCGGGCTCACAAGCACGCGATACGGGGTCGAAGTGCACCTTGTGCCCCCCCTTCCCAAGGCTCGAAACGGATAAATCGAACCTGACCCTGTTCTGGACCGCTATCGGCCAGCAGTCGAAACCTGCCGGGAAATGCGAAAATCCGCGGCCTGTGGCAAGCACGCCACCGTGCCAGCCGCCCCCCCCCTCCAGAGATACCGTGAAGACTCCCCAAGGCTTGCAGGCGCTGATCGAGGACCACGGAAACAGGGGTCAGAGTGCACTTCCCCCTTCCCAAGGCTCGAAACGGAAAAGTCGAACCTGACCCCTGTTTTACTTTTTTATACAGGATGCGGCACTGTCTGATGATTGCGCTCGCTCGTCAGACCTCGATAGGCCTAGTTTTCCAAACATCACTAGCCAGCGTCATAAGCATGTCGTGCCGCTTATCGATGGATGAAGCATCCCACGCAGGAAACGCTGCCAGCTTCTCATTGATTCGCGAGATTGATGTGTTTTTCCCGACGTCGGTCAGCCCCACCAGACTGCGGGTCAGGTAGTTGCCGCTCTTGCCGTACTCAGCCCGCTTCGACCTGTAGAAGTCATTCCCCGCGACAATGTTGATCGGTTTTTCCAGCAAGGTCAGATTGCCGAGACGATTCTTGTAGTCGTCGTAGATCGCATTGGGGTTCTCTTCCGCC
>JAGHZW010000079.1 GCA_017745195.1 Pseudoxanthomonas sp.
ATCCTGGGCAATGTCGACCTGATCCAGCGGCGCTGCGGCGAGGGCTTCGCCTTCGACCGCCAGGTGCGGGCCGTGCGCCAGGCCACCGAGCGCGGCGCGGCCCTGACCCGGCAGCTGCTGGCCTTCTCGCGCCGCCAGCGCCTGGACCCGGCGGCCGTCGACCTCAACGACCTGGTCCGCGACTTCTCGCCCCTGATCAAGCAGGCGGTGGGCGAAGCGGTGTCGGTGCAGTGGGAGCCGGGCGATGCCCCGGCCTTCGTCCATATCGACCCGGCCCAGATGGAAAGCGCCATGGACGGGGCCGGCGGCATCACCATCAGCATCCAGGCCGATCCGGCCGGCCGCCACCGCCTGATCGTGCGCGACACCGGCCCAGGCATGGCCACGGACGTCGCCTCACGCATCTTCGAGCCGTTCTTCACCACCAAGGACGTCGGCAAGGGCTCGGGCCTGGGCCTGAGCCAAGTCTACGGCTTCGTCCAGCAGTCCGGCGGCGAGGTGACCGTGGTCACGGCTCCGGGCGAAGGCGCGGCCTTCCAGATCACCCTGCCCGCCATCGCGCCGCCCGCCCCGGTCGAGACCGTCGCCGTCACGCCATCAGAAGAAGCGACGGGTTCGGAGCATATCCTGGTGGTCGAGGACGACCCGGCCCTGCTGGCCCTGGCCGTCGATACGCTGGAGTCGCTGGGCTACCGCGTCACCACCGCCAACAACGCCGCCAGCGCCCTGCGCCGGCTGAAAGGCGGCGCGGCCTTCGAGATGCTGTTCTCGGACGTGGTCATGCCCGGCGGCGTCAGCGGCCTGGATCTGGCCCGCAAGGCCCGCGTAGGC
>JAGHZW010000080.1:0-785 GCA_017745195.1 Pseudoxanthomonas sp.
GTACGGGTCCAGCTTCATCATCGTGACCTTCAGGCCACGGGTCTCGAGGATGGACGCAAGCGAAGCGGCGGCGATGCCCTTGCCAAGCGAGGACACGACGCCGCCGGTAACAAAAATGAGGGGAGTCATTGGCGGGGCTCCGGAAACCCGTAGTTTACCGGCTCGGCCGCGATCGCCCAAGCCGGCCGACGGCGCACGGAGCGTTCCGCCGGGCGCGCTGGCCCACCAAGGGCATGCCGGGCGGCGCCGGCACGCCGCGCGGACTCAGCGCGGCTCGCCCTTCTTTTCCTCTTCCTCTTCCCGCTGCGGCTGGCCCTTCTGGCGGGCGTCCTGGCCGGCGCGGGCGGCCTCGCGGCGCTTGGCGCGCTCGGCTGCCTGGTCCTTCTCCTGGCGCTCCTGCGCCTTGTGTTCGGCCAGCGCCGCATCATCCTGGCCCTTGTCGGCCTGCCGGTTCTGCGCCAGCAGCGGCACCGCCGCAGTGAACGCCACCGCCGCGAGCGCGGCACCCCAAAGCAGTCGTCGGTTCATAGCATCCTCCTGTCACGCGGGCGGGCCCACCAGCGGGTCCGTCATCGTTCCGGCCAGGGAACATGGGGGCGGCCAGGCAGGATTGCCAGGCTGCCAACCGTTTCCGCGGCCTGCCCCCCTTATACGGGAGACCCCTCTACACGGCCCTGAACAGGCCACGGGGGTGCAAAAAGCGGGGCCAGGCCGCACACTTCCGCGTCGCTTCCGCAGCACCGCAACGAGTCCATGAGCAGCCGCTACAACGCCGCCGACGCTGA
>JAGHZW010000080.1:868-1462 GCA_017745195.1 Pseudoxanthomonas sp.
GCGGCCGCGGCATGCCGGTGGACATCCACCCCGAAGAGAAGATCCCGGGTGTGGAGCTGATCCTCACCCGCCTGCACGCGGGCGGAAAGTTCAGCAACAAGAACT
The DNA here is from genome assembly GCA_017745195.1 of Pseudoxanthomonas sp. Classification (GTDB taxonomy): domain Bacteria; phylum Pseudomonadota; class Gammaproteobacteria; order Xanthomonadales; family Xanthomonadaceae; genus Pseudoxanthomonas. The sequence goes on from JAGHZW010000080.1 coordinate 974, forward strand.
ACACCTTCTCCGGCGGCCTGCATGGCGTCGGCGTGAGCGTGGTCAACGCGCTGTCGACGCTGGTCGAGGTCCACATCAAGCGCGAAGGCAACGAGCACCGCATCACCTTCCGCAACGGCGACCGCGCCACCCCGCTGGAAGTGGTCGGCACGGTCGGCAAGAAGAACACCGGCACCCGCGTGCGCTTCTGGCCGGACCCGAAATACTTCGACAGCCCGAAGATCAACGCCCGCGCCCTGCGCCACCTGCTGCGCGCCAAGGCCGTGCTCTGCCCCGGCCTGACCGTGACCCTGTTCGACGAGGCCACCGGCGAGCGCGATACCTGGCATTACGAAGACGGCCTGCGCGACTACCTCAAGGGCGAACTGGCCGGGCGCGAGCTGCTGCCGGCCGACCTGTTCACCGGCTCGCTGAAGAAGGACACCGAAGTGGTGGACTGGGCCGCGCGGTATCCGATCATCACCATCGAGGACGGCCTGGCCGAGGACG
>JAGHZW010000081.1 GCA_017745195.1 Pseudoxanthomonas sp.
GTTCCGCGAACTGGCGGTGGCGGTCGCCGGCAAGAAGCAGACCGCTACGGCCTTCTCCTGGGAGAAGACCGATCGCGCCGAGGCGCTGCGCGCGGACGCCAAGCTGAAGTAAGCGCCCGGCAACGGCGCGAAAGTGAAAAGGGCCGCGAAAGCGGCCCTTTTCTTTTTCCGGCTGGTGGGCCCGGCCCGGCGGGACGCTTTGGATCAGCCGGTGTTCTGCACGCCCTGCGAGACGCCGTTGACGCTGGCCACCAGCGCGCGCAGCAGGGCCTCGTCCTCGCGGTCGCTGGCACGCCAGCGCTTGAGCAGGTCGGCCTGGAGCACGCTGATCGGATCCACGTACGGGTTGCGCAGGCGGATCGACAGGGCCAGGCGCTGGTCGTGCTCCAGCAGGAACACGTTTCCGTTCAGGCGCAGCACCCATTCGCGGGTCAGCGCATGTTCGGCCTCGACCCGTGGGAAGAATTCGCCGTGCAGCTCCTTGCCGGCCAGCTGCGAGAACATCCCGGCGATACCCATGTCGCCCTTGGCCAGGACCATCGAGATGTCGTCGAGGAAGGTCTTGAAGAACGGCCAGTCGCGGCCCATTTCGCGCAGCACGTCCTCGCCGTGCTGTTCCACCGCGGCGCGCAGGCCGCTGCCGACGCCGTACCAGCCCGGGATCACCGCGCGCGCCTGGCTCCAGGCGAACACCCAGGGGATCGCGCGCAGGTTCGACAGCGCCGCGTCCTGGCCGAGCCGGCGCGAGGGCCGCGAGCCCTGGCGCCTGCAGCAGCTGTTCGCGCAATACACCGACCAGCCGGCCGACGTGGACC
>JAGHZW010000082.1 GCA_017745195.1 Pseudoxanthomonas sp.
GGCCAATGCCGTGCTGCTGGCGGGCCTGAAGGAAGCCGGACCGTGGAATGCCCAGGTGGCGGTCTGCGTGCCGTTCCCCTACATCACCGAGACGGCGCTCGCGCTCACCGGCATGCAGGTCGCGTACGGCGCGCAGGATTGCTCGGCGCACGAGCAGGGCGCATTCACCGGCGAGGTCTCGTCGGCGATGCTGGCCGATCTCGGCTGCCGCTATGCGATCGTGGGTCACTCGGAGCGCCGCGCCTATCACGCCGAAAGCGACCAACTGGTCGCCGACAAGGCCAAGGCCGCGCTGGCCCATGGCGTCACGCCCATCGTCTGCGTCGGCGAGACGCTGGCACAGCGCGAGGAGTCCGGCACGGAAGAGGTGGTCAAGCGTCAGCTGGCCGCGGTCATCCACACGCTGACGCATTGCATCGGCGAGATCGTGGTGGCCTACGAGCCGGTGTGGGCGATCGGCACCGGCCTGACTGCCACGCCAGAGCAGGCGCAGCATGTGCACGCGCTGCTGCGCCAGCAACTGCGCGCGGCCACGCAGAAGGCGGATCAGATGCAGATCCTCTATGGCGGCAGCGTCAAGCCCGACAACGCCACGCAACTGTTCACGCAGCCTGACATCGATGGCGGCCTCATCGGAGGCGCCGCGCTGAAGGCGGCAGATTTCGCGGCGATCTGCCGCGCCGCCGGCTGATCGCCGGCGTTTGGGGTTCCTGGAGAAACAAGCAATGCAAGTGATGATGAATCTGGTGCTGGTGCTGCAACTGGTGGCGGCGCTGGCGATGATCGGCCTGGTGTTGGTGC
>JAGHZW010000083.1 GCA_017745195.1 Pseudoxanthomonas sp.
GAGACGATCGAGAAGGACGCGCGCTCATCGTAGGTCAGGCGCAGGCGTTCTCGCACGAATTCGGGGTGGACACCTTCCGCAACCACTGGTTCACGGCGCAGGATCCGCATGTGGCCGTAATGGAAGCCGGGGTCGTCGGCATGTACAAGATGGGCGCCAACTATCCCGGCCTGGGCGCCCACGTTGCCAGCGCCACCTACGCTGTCGATCCTGCGGCGCAGGGGCACGGCATCGGCCGCGCCCTGGTCGTGCACAGTCTGGCGCAGGCGCGTTCGGCCGGCTTCCAGGCCATGCAGTTCAACTATGTCGTGAGCACCAACACACCGGCTGTCGCGTTGTACCGGAATCTCGGGTTCGTCATCGTAGGCACGTTGCCGCAGGCGTTCCGGCATCGGGATCTGGGCCTGGTCGACGTCTACGTCATGCACAGGTTCCTGCAGCCAGCGTAGCCGGGCGGGCGGAGCGCGCCCGCGGCACGCCACCCTATCCGCGGCGCCGCTGACTTCCGGTCTCCCGTTCGCCGTTCCTGCAACCGGCGCGGGAACTGCCGTCAACTGTCTCGGCCTGGCCCGCTGCACTCCGAAGCCTTCGCCGTGATGACGCCAGCGGCTGTCGGAGCGTCGACCGGCCCGGTGCCCGGCACTGGACGCGAAGATGCAGGCGACACGCTGTCTCTACAACACATTCGCGACGCAGCCGTGCCGGCGCTCACGCTCCAAGCGGCAACCGCCGCAGCCGCGGGGCGCTGCCCGCGTGCGAAATACCCGTTCGGGTAGTGGGACGAGACCCGGTCGGGCGTTGGGGCCCGCC
>JAGHZW010000084.1 GCA_017745195.1 Pseudoxanthomonas sp.
TGCGCGGGGGCCTGGACCACCGAACGCGACATCGCCCCGCCCGCCTCCGGCGGCAATGCGCAGCAGGTGATCGCCCAGTTCGCCCACGAGCAGGCGCACGAAGTGGCCGATCTCGAGTACTTCGAGGACCTGGTCCGCGGCGTGCTCAACGAGCGCGCCGGCCTGGACGCGGCGCTGGCGCCGCACCTGGATCGCGGTGTTGAAGAGGTCGACGCGATCGAGCGCGCGGTGCTGCGCCTGGCCGCCTACGAACTGCTGCACCGGCGCGACGTGCCGTACCGGGTGGTCCTGAACGAGGCGATCGAGATCGCCAAGCGCTTCGGGTCCGAGCACGGCCACACCTACATCAACGGCGTGCTCGATCGCGCCAGCGGCGAGTGGCGCGCGGTCGAAGTGCAGGCCTCGCGCAACAGCCGGACCTGACGGTCCCGCCCGGTCCGGCGCGTGGTCGCCGGACCCCGGATCCGGGCAAGATGCGGCCATGGCCGAATTCGACCTCATCGCCCTGATCCGCGCGCGCGCGGCCACGCGTGGCGACGCGGTGCCGGGCACCGACGGCATGGCGCCGGGCATCGGCGACGTCGTGCTCGGCATCGGCGACGATGCGGCACTGCTGCGCGTGCCGGCCGGGCACGAGCTGGTCGTCACTGCCGACACGCTCAACGAAGGCGTGCACTTCCCGGTCGGCACCGCGCCGGCCGACATCGGCTGGAAATCTCTGGCCGCCAACCTCTCCGACCTGGCTTCGATGGGCGCGCGCCCGATGCCGCCGCCGAACCGGATGGAAGCGGTATGCCGCCGCAGATGC
>JAGHZW010000085.1 GCA_017745195.1 Pseudoxanthomonas sp.
GGGGGCGATGGCGTCCATCCCCTCCTCTTCCGGCCGCACGGCGAAGACGATAGCCACGTCCGCGCCCTTGGCCAGGGCGGCGGCGCGCGCCGGATCAGAGCCATCGTCGAACTGGATGTCGGCGTCCGAGCGCAGGTCCTTCAGCGCCGCCAGCGGCGAGGACAGACCATAGACCGGGGCCAGAATGGCCGCGATGCCTTCGCGGCCGCGCCGGTCCACGAAGTGGCCGCCGTACGGCATCACCTGCGAGGAGCCGCCGCCCGACAGCACGCCCTTGTCGGCGAAACCGCCGATCACGACGATCTTCCTGGCGGTCGCCGCCAGGGGCAGCACGCCGTCGTTCTTCAGCAGCACCATGCCCTGCAGCGCCACCTTCTCGGCGACGTCGGCATGAGCGTCCTTGTCGATCGCGCCGCCCGGTTTGGCCGGATCGTCCACCACGCCGGCGGCGTAGAAGCTGCGCAAGATGCGATAGGCTGCGTCGCGCACGCGCTCGGCCGAAACCTCGCCACGCTCTACCGCCGCCTTGAGGCCGCCGAAGTACGGGTCGTCCTGCGGCGACTCCTGGTCCAGGCCCGCCTGCAGGGCCGGCGCCAGGCTATGCGAAGCGCCCCAATCCGACATCACCCAGCCGGGATACTTCCAGTCTCCCTTCAGCACCTTGCCCAGCAGGAACGGGTTCTCGCAGGCATAGACGCCGTTGATCTTGTTGTAGGCGCACATCACCGAGCCCGGCTTGCCGCGATCGATGGCGATCTCGAAAGCCAGCAGGTCGGACTCGCGCAGGGCGGCCT
>JAGHZW010000086.1 GCA_017745195.1 Pseudoxanthomonas sp.
GAGGGCACCGAGACCGTGCACCAGCTGGTGATCGGCCGCGAGCTGACCGGGATCAACGCGTTCTGACTGGACCCGCTTCCGCGCCATGGCGCGGAAGCACTGCCGGTTACGGGACGGATAGGGGAAGGCCGCACCCGGTTCGTCCTCTGCCGTGATGTCTTCCCGGGTGTCGTTTCCGAAGGATCGTGCCACGCGATGGACCTGGCCTCACTGCAACTGGAAACCCCGCGCCTGCTGTTGCGCCTGCCGCGACAGGAGGACTTCGAGGCGTGGGCCGCGTTCCTCGCCGACGAGGAGGCGACCCGCCACATCGGTGGCCTGCAGCCGCGCGCGCTGGCATGGCGCGGGCTCGCGGCGATGGTCGGGGCCTGGCAGCTGAAGGGCTTCGCGATGTTCTCGGTGATCGAGAAGGCGACCGGGCAGTGGGTCGGTCGCGTCGGCCCGTGGCAACCCGAAGGCTGGCCCGGCACCGAGGTCGGCTGGAGCATCGTGCGCGATCGCTGGGGCAGGGGTTACGCGCCGGAGGCGGCGACGGCCTGTGCCGACTGGGCCTTCGAGATGCTGGGCTGGAGCGAGGTGATCCACACCATCGCGCCGGACAACACCAACTCGAAGGCGGTCGCGGTCAAGCTCGGTTCGCGCTACATGGGCATGGGCCGGCTGCCCGAGCCGCACCACGACAAGCCGGTGGAAATCTGGGGGCAGACCCGCGAGGAATGGCTGATGCACAAGGAGCAGGCAACGTGATCACCGTGTACGGCATGTCCATGTCCGGCAACT
>JAGHZW010000087.1 GCA_017745195.1 Pseudoxanthomonas sp.
CGCCCGGACGGCAGCGGCGGGTGCAGGTGGGATTCGGCCGCGCGGGCGCGCTCCAGGTCGCGCGCGGCCTCCGCCACCTCGATCGCATCCGGCGCCAGCAGGCGCGCCTGCGCGAGCGCGCGTTCGGCCGCATCGAAGTGGAAATCGGCGGCCTGCTGGCGGGCACGGGTGGCCAGCGCTAGCGCAGTGCGGCGCGCGCCCTGGGCGACCGCCGCATCGTCGGGCGCGACTTCGCGCAGGACGAGGAAGCGGTCGGCGGCCTCCTCCGCACGGCCGCGCTGCAATGCCTGCTCGGCGCGCCGCAACTGCTGCGCCAGCGCCTGCGCATACGCCGCCTGCAGGTCTGGCAGGTCAACGTGGCCCGGATCGTGTCGTCGCGCCAGCGCCAGCCAGCGCGCAGCCGCGGCCAGGTCGTCGGCGCGCAATGCCGGAGGCACGCGCTCCAGCAGCAGCGACAACGCATCTTCGCGACCTTCCAGCGCCATCGCATCGTCGGGCGCCACGACCAGCCACTGCGCGTACAGCGGCAGCGCCCGTTCCGGATCGCCGGCATCGAGCGCGGCGCGCGCCTGGTCACGCACGGCCGGAAGATCGATCCCGGCCGCGTCGGCCCGATGCAGCCGTCGCGCCAACGCTTCACGCTGCGCGCGCGGCACCTGCAGGTCCGCGGCCAGCGCCAGCCACCGGCGTGCTTCGTCCAGTCGCCCGGCATCGATCGCCGCGCGCGCGCGCGCCAGTGCCGCTTGGCCCACCTTCGCCAGTCCGGCACGGGC
>JAGHZW010000088.1:0-642 GCA_017745195.1 Pseudoxanthomonas sp.
CGCCGGCAGCTGCAGCGACGGGATCACCGCCAGCGGCCAGATCGACCGCGATGCGCTGGCCGGCTGCGAGTTCCTCGGCGAGCTGGGCCTGACCGGCGAACTGCGCCCGGTCGACGGCGTGCTGCCCGCGGTACTGGCGGCCGCGCGCGCCGGTCGCCGCCTGGTGGTGCCGGCCGGCAGCGGCGCCGAAGCGGCGCTGGCCCGCGACGCCGAAGCCTACGTCGCCCGCACCCTGCTCGAAGCCTGCGCCGGACTCGGCGGCAACACCGCGCTGCCGCGCGCCGAAACCGTCCCGGACCTCGCCGCCGAACCGGCACCGCTGCCGGACATGGCCGACGTGCGCGGCCAGGCCCAGGCCCGGCGCGCGCTGGAGATCGCCGCGGCCGGAGGCCACCACCTGCTGATGAGCGGCCCACCCGGCTGCGGCAAGACCCTGCTCGCCGCGCGCCTGCCCGGGCTGCTGCCGGAAGCCTCCGAAGCCGAAGCGCTGGAGACCGCCGCGGTCGCTTCGATCAGCGGCCGCGGCATCGATCCGGCGCGCTGGCGCCAGCGGCCGTGGCGCGCCCCGCACCATGGCGCCAGCGCGGTGGCCCTGGCCGGTGGCGGCAGTCCGCCGCGGCCACGCTCGATCCGGACCGACTG
>JAGHZW010000088.1:692-1695 GCA_017745195.1 Pseudoxanthomonas sp.
CGCCCGCCGCTGGAGCTGTTCCACGACGAGCTGCCCGAGTGGCACCGCGCCGCGCTGGAGGTGCTGCGCGAGCCGCTGGAATCGGGCCGGATCACCGTCGCCCGCGCCGGCCGCAGCGCCGACTTCCCTGCCCGCTTCCAGCTGGTGGCCGCGATGAACCCGTGCCCGTGTGGCTGGGCCGGCGACCCGGCCGCACGCTGCCGCTGCACCCCGGACCGGATCCGCCAGTACTGGAGCCGGCTGTCGGGCCCGCTGCTCGACCGGATCGACCTGCACCTGGCGATGGCCCGATTGCCGCCGCGCGCCCTGCGCGCCGATGCGCCGGTCGGCGAATCCAGCATCACGATCCGCGCGCGCGTGGCCGCGGCGCAGTCACGCCAGCTCGCGCGCGCCGGCCAGCTCAATGCGCGACTGGACAGTGCCGGCATGGCCACGGCCTGCCGCCTGGATGATGCCGGCCAGCACCTGCTCGAACAGGCCGGCGAGCGCCTGCAGCTGACCGCACGCAGCCTGCACCGGGTGCTGCGGGTCGCGCGCACCGTGGCCGACCTCGACGGTGCGGAGCACATCGCCAGCACGCACCTGGCCGAGGCGCTGGGCTATCGCACGCCACCGCACGCGGCGATGCGCTGAACCCGGGGCGCGTCGCCATCCCGCGGCGAAGTGCCGGCTGACGCACGAGCGCCACTCAACGACACCGCTTGGCGAGGTGCAGAGCGGGTCGAGGCTGCTGTCCAGGCATCAAACGACGCCACCGCAGGCTCGCCATCCGGCGGCTGTTGCGCCTCGGGTCTGGGTTCTGCTGCGATCTCTACGGCACGAACGTTCGCATGCCGTGCGCTCTTCGTTGTCGTCGGAACGCCCGGCCAGCACGCACCGCATGCCCCCCATCGGTCATGCCCATGGTTTAACGCCCAGGCAACGACCTCCGCCCCGTTCCTGCGCTAGCGTGGCCACACCGATGCCGTTCCTCGAAGCGGGCACGCTGGTGCGGCGGCAACAG
>JAGHZW010000088.1:1759-38958 GCA_017745195.1 Pseudoxanthomonas sp.
ATTGGATCCTGGTGGTCGCGCCGGCCAATGACCCGTCCGCCGGCCACGCGGTCACCGACGACAAGGCGCGCGGCATCCGCAACTACTTCTGGTCGCAGCGGCCCGACACGCTGCTGTACCTGCGCGACAACGGCGGCGACGAGGACTTCCACCTGTACGCGGTGGACCTGGCCAGCAACCAGACCCGCGACCTCACCCCGTTCCCGAAGACCACCGCGATGGTGGTCAGCGTCAGTCCTACCCAGCCCGACAGCATCCTGGTCGGCATGAACGACCGCGACCCCAAGTGGCACGACCTGTACCGCGTCGACCTGGCCAGCGGCACGCGCACCCTGGTCGAGAAGAACACGCAGGAGATCGCCGGTTACATCGCCGATGGCGACTACAACCTGCGCTTCGCCCAGCGCTCGCGCCCGGACGGCGGCATGGACATCCTCAAGCGCGCCGGCGCCGCCTGGGAGAAGGCCGACGACGTGCCGTTCAAAGACGTGCTCACCACCAACGTGCTGGGCCTGACCAACGACGGCAAGACCCTGTACCTGTCCGACTCGCGCAACCGCAATACCGCCGCGGTCTATGCGATCGACAGCGCCAGCGGCCAGCGCAACCTGCTGGCCGAGGATGCGCGCGCCGACATCGGAGGCGGCCTGGCCGATCCTCGCACCGGACAGCTGCAGGCGGTATCGGTCGACTACCTGCGCCAGGAATGGAAGCCGCTCGGCGACGCGCTGACCGCCGACCTCAAGACGCTCGAAGGCATCGGTCCGGGCGAAGCGAACATCAACGCGCGCACGCTCGACGACAAGACCTGGATCGTCGCCTACTCGGCCGCCGAATCGCCGGTGGTCTACTACCGCTACGACCGCACACCCGGCGCCGAAGGCAAGCTGACCAGACTGTTCTCCTCGCGCCCGGCGCTGGACGGCAAGCCGCTGGCGCCGATGTGGCCGCAGGAGATCAAGTCGCGCGACGGCCTGACCCTGCCCAGCTACCTCACCCTGCCGGTGCAGTCCGATCCCGATGGCGACGGCAAGCCCAACGCGCCGGTGCCGATGGTGCTGCTGGTCCACGGCGGCCCGTGGGCGCGCGACGACTACGGCTACAGCAGCTGGGACCAGTGGCTGGCCAACCGCGGCTACGCGGTGATGCTGGTCAACTACCGCGGCTCGACCGGCTTCGGCAAGGCGTTCACCAATGCCGGCGATGGCGAGTGGGCCGGCAAGATGCACGACGACCTGATCGACGCGGTGCAGTGGGCGGTCGGCCAGGGCATCACCACCGCCGACAAGGTCGCGATCATGGGCGGCAGCTACGGCGGCTACGCCACGCTCGCCGGCCTGACCTTCACCCCCGACACCTTCGCCTGCGGCGTGGACATCGTCGGCCCGTCCAACCTCGCCACGCTGCTGGCCACCGTGCCGCCGTACTGGGCCAGCTTCTACGAGCAGCTGGCCCGGCGCATGGGCGACCCGCGCACCGAGGAAGGCAGGAAGTGGCTGACCGAGCGCTCGCCGCTGACCCACGCCGACAGGATCGTGCGGCCGCTGCTGATCGGCCAGGGCGCCAACGACCCGCGGGTGAAGCAGGCCGAGAGCGACCAGATCGTCGAGGCGATGAAGGCCAAGAACATCCCGGTCACCTACGTGCTGTTCCCCGACGAGGGCCACGGCTTCGCCCGCCCGGAGAACAACAAGGCCTTCAACGCGATCACCGAGAACTTCCTCGCCAAGTGCCTGGGCGGCCGCGCCCAGCCGATCGGCGAGGACCTGAAGGGGTCGAGCGTCACCGTGCCCACCGGCGCCGACGGCGTCGAGGGCCTGGGCGCGGCGCTGCAGGCGCACACGCAGGACGTGCGGAAGTAACTGTCACGAAGGCGGGCGCCGGAGTCCGGCGCCCGCTGCTATGGCTGCCAGACCGTGCCGAGCGGATCGAGCTCCATCGTGTCCATCGTCCCGCCGCGCCAGCCGAAGCCGCAGACGGCGAGGACGCCTTCGTTCATCGGGTCCAGGCCCAGAGCCTCGTCCAGGCACGTCTCGTTGATCGCGCACGTCACGTAGGCGGCCAGGCCGGCCTCGGTGGCCGAGAGGTACAACGTCTGCGAGAGGTGGCCCGCCTCCAGCAGGACCGCGCGGTAGGCCTTCGCGTGCTGGCGGTATTTCCAGAAGTTCCGCGCATAGCGCGGGGCCATGATCGCGAGCACGTGGGCATCGGCGAACCAGGTCTGGCCGGCGACGGCCTCGCACATGAGCTTTTCCAGCGGCATTGCGGGATCGGGCAGGCGGCCCAGCGCGTGCTCAATGGGGTCGTAGTAGTAGATCCCGGGGTCCAGGCCGGTCACGTCCCTGACCACGACAAAGGCATCCACCGGGTGAAGCCCGCCCCCCGAAGGGCAGTTCTTCTTCAGGAATACCGTATCAGGCGTCACGGATACCACCGCCTGCGCCGCGAACACGCGCTCGAGAACCTGGGTCAGCGACGCCAGCGGAAGTGCCCGTGATCGATCAAAGTTGCGGCACGTAGCCCTCCGCCTGAGCAGGTCGTCGAAGCCGTTCAACGCACTTCGCTGCAACGCGACCTTGGAGACGAGGTCGTCACGAATGGCGCGTTCCGGCGGCGGCGGTCCCAGAACGTCCCGCAACTTGTCTGCCGTTTCCGTGCCCGTGCTCTGCATGGCCTCGACGGCATCCACCCCGTTCCAGCGGGTCAGGCCGTGTGCAAGGGCCGAGAGTGGATGCCAGTGGCTGCGCCTGAGTGCCTCGTCCCTTGCGCGGAATGGATCGTCGGGTCCCGCCTGATCGGCAAGGACCAGTCCCCGGTCGATGAGCTCCTTCAGCTTCGGCTGCCACTCGTCCGGCAGGTCGGCCGGTTCGCTCCATTGCTCGGGGCTGAGACCGCCAATGACCTCGCGGGCCAATGCATCCACCACATGCTCAGCGCCCAGGTGTGGTGCCAGGGCGATCCAGGAGCGAACACGCCTGGCGCCTGTCCCGCCGGCGAGAAGATCATCCAGGTCGAAAGTGACCTCCTCCCTGGATTCGAGATAGAGCACCTTGCACCGGCGAACCCTCATGCCTTCCTCTTTCATGCGACGCGTTTCCCGTTAAGCTTCGCTGCGAAACCACCCCTGACGGGTGGTCAGGGGAAACCGATGTCCGATCCGAACCAGGGGGCCGCACCGGCTCCCCTCGCTCCCGAAGTCGCCGACCGCCTGCTCGACCTGCTGGCAAGTGATGACGAATTCCGGGATCTCTTCGCTCGAGACCCCGCGGCGGCGCTGGTCAAGGCCGGCTACGACCCCGGCGCGGCAGAAGACCTCAAGCTGCTCCATTCCCGCCTGAAGGTCGGAGGCCTGGCTTCCAAGGACGCCATCGCCTCGGCGCGCGACGAGATCCGCTCGTCGCTGACCTCGGGCTTGGGCATGCAGCCGATCCTGCTCAATATCCAGTCAAAGGGCACGCGCGACGCGTAACCTCACTTTGCCTGGGCCGGCGGCAGTCTCGTCATTTCCAACCGCCGCTCCAGCACGTCCCGGTCACCAGCCGCCGCGGCCAGCGCGGTGGCGTGGCGCTCGGCGAGCCGGGCATCGACCACGTTGAGAGCCTGCTGGCACCACGCACAGCCATACTCCGCGTAGGCCCGCCCCCTGTTACCTGCAAGCCAGCGGGCCTGTGCGAGCGCGGCGTCGGCTTCACCTGCAGCCATGTAGGCCTCCATCAGGGCGACCCTGGCCTGCAGCGGCTCTGTTCCGTCGACGATGGCATTGAGGGAAGCGATCGCCTCGTTCGGTTTTCCTGCGAGGATCAGCCGGCGGGCCGCCAGCACCGTGGCGAGGGATTTGACCGGCTGGATCGAGGCCAGTCTGTCGTTCTCCTTCAGCGCCGCCGAGACGGCCGCGGCCGGTGACGGGTCGCCCATCCGCTGCGCCAACAGCGCGGCATGCAAGGCTAGCGTTGCATCGTCACGCTGGTCCATGCCGCTGGTGGGCTGCCGCGCGGCCGTCAGGGCAGCGTCGACCGCCGACCGCAACACCTGCTTCGAAGTGTCCGCGTCCCCCATCGCCCAGAGTGCGACCGCCAGCGGGAGATAGCTCTGGCGGAAGCGGGCGGCATCCTTGACCGCCCTTGCATGTACCCGATCCGCCTCGGCCCTCGCGAGGCGCCACTTCCCTTCGTCGAGGTACATCGACACGCGTTCGAAGTAGGTCAGCTTGAGCTGGTCGTCGGACGGCCAAAGCTTCTCCGCTGCAGCGAAGTCTCCTGCTGCCGCCAATGCTGCGACCTGCCAGATCCGCATGCCCGGCGTGCCGGTATCACCGGCGGACGACAGGATCCGCCGGGCCTCGTCGAACTCGCCGCGTGCCAGGCGGAGCCGACCCAGAAGCTCCATGGAAACCTGCGCGAACTCGCTCTGCTTGACCGCCGCACGTGAAGCAAAGTCCAGCGCCTGCCCGTAACTGTTGTGGACCTCGAGCGCGAAGGCGGTGTTGGTCAGCGCGGGAAAATAATCGGGATACATCTTCGCCATCTGCATCCAGGCATCGGCGGCATGCTCTGGATCTTCCAGCTGCACCACCCACGCGTCGAGATAGACCTGGTCTCTTCCCTTCAGGTTCGCCCGCAGTTCCTGGGCCTTCCTGAGGTATGGCATTCCCTCCGCCTGCTGGTCCAGCACGTTGTAGGCCCGCATGACGCCGATATGGGCCAGCGCGAACTCGGGATCGAACGAGATCGCCCGCTTGTAGAAATCCCTGGCTTGGACGTAGTTGCCCGTTCCGTAGGCTTCCTGGCCCAGGGCGTAAGCCCGAAGGGCATCCAGGCTCCGCGTCGCCACTTGCGGAAGGGGTTTGGAATCCTTCGAGAGTGCAACGCTGCCTTCGCCCAGCGCCGATCGCAACGACGCCGTAACCTCGTCGATCGATTCGAGGGTCGATTCCATCCCGACCCCATGCGCCGAGGTGGAGAACAAGGTCTCCCTCGTCCGCGGATCGACGAGTTCCAGGCTGACATGAACCTGGCCGCCCACCTCCGATACCGAAGGGAGGACCAGGCCAAGCGCGCCGTCGCGAATCGCCACTTCGGATCCGACCTCGCGATCCACCAGCGCGAGCATCGGACGCCCCATGCGCGAGAGGGTATCCCGCACTTTCAGCTCCGACAGCACGTTGATATGCCGCGACTGCTCCAGGCTCAGCCGGAACGCCTGTTCCAGCGAATCGTCCAGCACGGTCTGGCCGGTGAGGTTGCGCAGGTCGCCCACCACCACCCAGTCGCGCTCGGCGAAGGCGATCGCCGGCTCAGGGCGGGTCATGAACCAGCCGCCGACGACCAGGCCGACCACGGCGGCCGCTTCGGCGGCCAAGGCGAGGGGATGCCGCCACGCCGGAACATCGCGCCGCGCCTTGGCGTCGCCGCGCGGCGCGCGCAGCGGGGCCAGGCCCGGTTCGCCCACTTCATGTATTTCCTGCGGCTTGGGCACGCCCTTGAACAGCCAGCGGCCGTGGGTACGCCATTGCAACGCGTCGCCGCGCTCGCCCAGATCGCTTGCCGAGCGCCGCAGCAACGGCTCGGCCACCGACGACAGCAGGATCTGCCCGGGTCGGGCCAGGTGCATCAGCCGCGCGGCGAAGGGCTTGGCCAGGCCTTCCACTTCCACCTGCTTGGCGCCGGCGTCCACCGCCTCCTGGCTGTTGCGCCAGATCAGCACTTCGCCGACGTGCAGGCCTGCGCGCGCCAGCATCGGCCCGATGCGGTGCGCGCGGCCCAGCGCATCCAGGCCACGGCGGTAGTCCAGGGCAAAACCGAGGCCGTCGAGCGGGCGCTCGAACAGCATCAGCAGTCCGTCGGAGCGGTCGATCAGGCGGCCACGCCAGCGCTGCTGCAACTCCAGCACCAGCCGGTCGTGGTCGCGGAACAGGGCGGCGGCGACGCTGTCGCCCAGCTTCTCGACCAGGCTGGTCGAGTCGCACAGGTCGGTCAGCAGCAGGGTCCGCAGCTGCGGTGCACGGGCATCGTGTGGCATGCCGTCCATCCCCGTGCCTCAGGTCGCCGGCACGCCGGCGCCATCGATCCAGAACGCGCGGTTGCCGCCCTGTCGCTTGGCTTCGTACAGCGCCGCATCGGCGCGGGCATACCAGTCGTTCCAGTCCTGCTCCGGCTCGACCAGGCAGGCGCCGACGCTGACCGGGCAGATCGTCGGCACCTGCTGCTGCAGCAGCAGCAGGTTGCGCGTGGCGGCGACCACGAAGTCGGCGTAGCGCATCACGTCCTCGCGCTTCTGCGCCGACACCAGCAGGCAGAACTCGTCGCCGCCCAGGCGGCAGGGCACGTCTTCGGCACCGGCGACCGAGCGCAGGATGCCGGCGATGTTCTGCAGCACGCGGTCGCCGATCAGGTGGCCGTGGTCGTCGTTGACCTGCTTGAAGCGGTCGCAGTCCACCAGCACCAGGCCCATCGCCTCCTGGTTGCCGAGCCGGCGGCATTCCTGCAGGTGCAGGGTCAGGCCGCGGCGGTTGTACAGGCCGGTGAGCTCGTCGGTGCGGATCAGCTCTTCGGTCTGGTTGAGCTGGTGGGTGGTGGCGTAGAGGTTGTCGAGCGCCGTCTCCAGGTCCTGGTTGCGGCGGCGCAGCTGGCGGATCAGGCTCTGCTCGTTGAGCACCACGCGGGTGATCGAGCGGCGCAGGAACTGCGCCACCAGGCCGGGGTCACGTTCGACCAGGCGCTGGAATTCCTCTTCGCCCAGCTCCACCAGGCGGCCGTCGGTGACGGCCACCGCGTCGGCGCTGCGGGTGTGCTCGCCGATCAGCAGGCCCAGCTCGCCGAAGAACTCCTGCGGGCCGAGCTGCTTGGTCGCCAGGTCGTTGCCGAAGTCCAGCTCGACCCGGCCGTCGGCGATGACGTACATGAGTTCGCCCGCATCGCCGCGGCGGAAAACACGCTCGCCGGCATGCACCGCGCGATCGTGGCCGACCGCGGCGAACAGGTTGAATTCGCGCATGGCCAAGGCGGCACCCGCGCCGGCGCCACCTTCCTGGTCGATCTTGTCTCGGACGTTGCGTGTCACGCCGTCGCTCGACATCCCACGGCTCCCGTACCCGGCCCCCCCCGGGTGAAGGGCGAGCATACCATTGGCCCGCGTACGGGACGGCGGGGCAGCGACCATGGCGGAGCGACCGGCCATCGGGTCGTGGCGGCCGCCCTGGATGCGGGTCGCGGATCGCCGGGCCGGATGATGGGCCTCGCGTGGCCGGACCGGGCCGACCGGATGACTGCCCGGATGCGGCGATCCGCACGAGCGGCAGCCGATCACCTCGCCTTCGGGCGTGCGCAGGCGCACCGATCCGCCTGGACCGTGGCGCCCGGGGGCGCGGTCATCTGTCGCCGGACCAGCCGCCGACGGATCGCGCGGGCACAGACAACCTGCTCGCATTCCATCCCCCATGTCGCCAGCAACGGCGACTCCTGAATGGGTGAACGCCGGAACGCGACGGTGACGGCCAGCGCCGCCACACCCCCTAAAAAAACGGGTGCGCCCGTTTCCGGGTGCACCCGCAACCCCGGTCCGCTTCTCCCGTCGGACCGGGGACCGTGCCGCCCGGCCTCAGGCCGCGGCGCGATCGTGGAACTGTTCTTCTTCGGTCGAGCCCTTCAGCGCGGTGGTCGAGGACTGGCCCTGCTGGATCGCCTGGGTCACCTGGTCGAAATAGCCGGTGCCGACCTCGCGCTGGTGCTTGACCGCGGTGAAGCCCTTTTCGGCGGCGGCGAACTCGGCCTCCTGCAACTCGACGAAGGCGCTCATCTGCCGGCGCGCGTAGCCGTGGGCCAGGTTGAACATCGAGTAGTTCAGCGCGTGGAAGCCGGCCAGGGTGATGAACTGGAACCTGTAGCCGTAGCTGGCGATTTCCTTCTGGAACTTGGCGATCGTCGCGTCATCCAGGTTCTTCTTCCAGTTGAAGCTGGGCGAGCAGTTGTAGGCCAGCAGTTTGCCCGGGTACTTGGCATGGATCGCCTCGGCGAACTTGCGGGCGAACTCCAGGTCCGGCTTTCCGGTCTCGCACCAGACCAGGTCGGCGTACGGCGCGTAGGCCAGGCCGCGGCTGATCGACTGCTCCAGGCCGTTGCGGACCTTGTAGAAGCCTTCGACGGTGCGCTCGCCGGTGCAGAACGGCTTGTCGTTGTCGTCCACGTCGGAGGTCAACAGGTCGGCGGCCTCGGCGTCGGTGCGCGCCACCAGGAGCGTCGGCACGCCCAGCACGTCGGCGGCCAGGCGCGCGGCGTTGAGCTTCTCCACTGCCTCCCGGGTCGGCACCAGCACCTTGCCGCCCATGTGCCCGCACTTCTTCACCGAGGCCAGCTGGTCCTCGAAGTGCACGCCGGAGGCGCCGGCCTCGATCATCGCCTTCATCAGCTCGAAGGCGTTGAGCACGCCGCCGAAGCCGGCTTCGGCGTCGGCCACGATCGGCTGCAGGAAGTCGATGCTGTCGTCGCCCTCGGCATGGTGCAGCTGGTCGGCGCGCAGCAGCGCGTTGTTGATCCGGCGCACCACCGCCGGCACCGAGTCGGCCGGGTACAGAGACTGGTCCGGATACATCTGCCCGGCCAGGTTGGCGTCGGCGGCCACTTGCCAGCCGGACAGGTAGATCGCGTTCAAGCCGGCCTTGACCTGCTGCATGGCCTGGTTGCCGGTCAGCGCGCCGAGCGCGTTGACGAAGTCCTTCTCGTGCAGGTAGCGCCACAGCTTCTGCGCGCCGAGCTTGGCGATCGAGTGCTCGACCGGAATCGTGCCGCGCAGGCGGACCACGTCGGCGGCGGTGTAGTTGCGGGTGATGCCGGCCCAGCGCGGGTCGGTGTTCCATTCGTGCTGGATCTGCTCGGCGGTCTTCAGCGTGGTCATGGCGTTCTCCGTGGGGTGTTCTGGGCGGCCGGCATCAGTCGATGCGGGCATAGGCGGGCAGGGTCAGGAAATCGACCAGCTGGCAGGCGCGGGTCAGTTCGTCGAGCAAGGCGATGGCCTCGGCAATCCGCGCGCCGCCGGGCAGCGTCGCGGTATCGCCGAGCCGGCCCGGCAGCGCGGCCAGGGTCCGTTCGAACAGGGCGAAGTCGATCACCGTGCCGTCGGCCAGGTGCACCGGGCTTCCATCGGCGTGGCGGCCGCGCGGGTCGGAGTGGTGCAGCCACTGCCACAGCTGCGCGCGGGCGATCTCGGCGGTGGCCGCGTCCTCCATCAGCCAGTGGATCGGCACGCAGCCGTTGCCGTCCAGCCAGGCGGCCATGTAGCGCACGCAGACCTCGACGTTGTTCTCGAAGCCTTCGCGGGTGATCGTGCCGGCGCTGGGGCGGATCAGCTCGTCGCGACCCGCGTTCGCGTCCTCGCGCAGCACGTGGTGCTGGTGCGGCGTGGGCATGTGCGCATCGAAGATCTCGCGCGCCACCGGGATCAGCGCCGGGTGCGCCACCCAGGTGCCGTCGTGGCCGGCGCTGACCTCGCGCAGCTTGTCGGCGCGCACCCGCGCCAGTGCCTGTTCGTTGGCCGCCTCGTCGCCGGCGATCGGGATCTGCGCGGCCATGCCGCCCATCGCGTGCGCGCCGCGGCGGTGGCAGGTGCGGATCAGCCGTTCCGAATAGGCCTTCAGGAACGGCTGGGTCATGGTCACCTGGCCGCGCTCGGGCAGCACCCGGTCGGCATGCGCGCGAAAGGTCTTCAGGTAGGAAAAGATGTAGTCCCAGCGCCCGCAGTTCAGGCCGACGATGCGGTCCTTCAGCGCGTGCAGGATCTCGTCCATCTCGAACACCGCCGGCAGCGTCTCCACCAGCACGGTGACCTTCATCTGCCCGTGCGGCAGGCCCAGCATCGCTTCGACATGGGAAAGCGCGGTTTCCCACAGCGCCGCCTCTTCCATCGACTGCAGCTTGGGCAGGTAAAAGTACGGGCCGCGGTCATTGGCCATCAGCGTGCGCGCGTTGTGCCAGGCGAACACGGCCATGTCGAACAGGCCGCCGCAGATCGGCTCGCCGTCGATGCGCACGTGCTTCTCGTCCAGGTGCCAGCCGCGCGGGCGCACGATCAGCACCGCGCGCTCCTCGTACGGGCGCAGCCGGTACTGCTTGCCGTTGTCGCCCTCGAAGGCGAGCGTGCCGGCCACCGCGGCGGCCAGCGCACGCTGGCCGGCCAGCAGGTTGCGCCAGGTCGGCGCGGTGGAATCCTCGAAGTCGGCCATGTAGCACTGCGCGCCGGAGTTGAGCGCGTTGATCACCATCTTCGGGTCGGTCGGGCCGGTGATCTCGACGCGGCGGTCCTGCAGCGCGCGCGGGATCGGCGCGACGGTCCAGTCGCCCTCGCGGAGGGCGCGGGTATCGGCGCGGAAGTCGGGCAGGCCACCGGCGTCGAAGAAGGCCTGGCGTTCGCGGCGCGCGGCGAGGCGGGCGCGGCGCTCCGGCTCGATCGCCCGGTGCAGCGAGACCAGCAGGCCCAGCAGCGGCGCCGGCAGCAGCTGCTCCTGGCCGGCGACGCGCTCGGTCAGCGCGAGCCCGGCGGCCGCGCGGGGCACCGCGGCAATGGGCGGACGGCTGGCCGGACGGGGCGAGGACGGGGCGTTCGCGGCGGAACTGCTGGGCGTGGCGGCGATGGCGGACATGGCAGGCTCCTGGCTGCTTGGTGCGGAGCCCACGCTGCATCGCGTCAAACTATTTGACAAAACAGTTTTGGCAATGTGTTCTATAAGTTCAACTGATAAACAGGCACAACCATTCCATGTCGCCTGCCGCAAGCCCCCGTTTTTCCTATAAATCCGACCGACTCAAACCGCTGCGGGCGTTCTGCCAGACGGTCCGTCTGGGCTCGGTTTCGCGCGCCGCGGACGCCCTTTTCGTCAGCCAGCCGGCCATCACCCTGCAGCTGCAGGCGCTGGAACGGGACCTGGGCGTGCCGTTGCTGGAGCGCAACGGCCGGCGCCTCCTGCCGACCCGCGAGGGCGAGGTCCTGTACGAGATGGCCCTGCCGCTGGTCGAGCAGATCGACGGGCTGGAGGCCGCCTTCCGCGAGCGGGTGCAGGGCCTGGACGCCGGCGAGCTGAAGATCGCCGCCAACAGCTCCACGATCCTCTACCTGCTGCCGCGGATCGTGGCGGCGTTCCGCGCCCGCCATCCGGACGTGCGCCTGACCCTGACCAACGTGGTGACCAGCGAGGGCACCGACCTGCTGCGCGAGGACGCGGTCGACCTGGCGGTGGGCACCCTGCTCGACGTGCCGGCCGACCTCAGCTACGAGGCCGCCTACCGCTTCGAGCAGCGACTGATCGCTCCGCCCGGCCATCCGCTGCTGAAGAAGGCGCGGTTGGAGCTGGCCGACCTGGCCGGCTATCCGCTGATCCTGCCGCCGAAACGGCAGGTCACCTGGCGCCTGGTCGACCTGGTGCTGCAGCAGAACCGGGTGCCGTACACGGTCGCGCTGGAAGTCAGTGGCTGGGACGTGATCAAGCAGTACGTGGCGATGGGCATGGGCGTGTCGATCGTGCCCTCGATCTGCCTGGCCGAGAACGAGGGCGAACGCCTGGCCTCGCGCTCGCTGGCCGCGTTCTTCCCCTCGCGCAGCTATGGCGTGGTGGTGCGCAAGGGCCGCGTGCTGTCGCCGCAGGCCCGCGCCTTCATCGCCCTGATCAAGCCGGACCTGATGGCCCCGCGCGAGTATGACGAGGCCGGGCATTCGGAGCGCTGAGCGGCGCGGATCGCGAACGCACCGCGCCGGCGATGCGTCAGGACTTCCCGCCAGCGCCCGGCGTCGGCGTCGGCTTCTTCTTCGGCACGTCCGCGGCTTGCCCGTGCAGGCGCAGGCCGTACTGGTGGTCGTATTCGTACGCCCGGCGGCGCGATGTCGGCGCCGGTTTGGCGGGTGGTTTGCCCTTGTCGTCCTTGGTCGCCATCCGATTCCGCCTCGCGCGTGCCGCGCATTCCGCCTCGATGCAGGAGGCTACGGACATCGCCATGGCAACCGGCCAGAGGCGCCGCTTTGCGCGCCCGCGATGGCCGCCCGCGAGCTCGCCGCGCGGCTCGGCACCGATCACAGCCTGCGCCAGCCTGGCCCTTCGCCGCTGCGCCAGTACACGGCCAGCGCGCGGGCGTAGATCGCGTCGGCCTCGACGAAGCCGAACCAGCGACCGTCGGCGCTGCGGCCGCGATGGTCACCCAGCACCAGCACGTAGCCGGGCGGCACCAGCACGCCGGCGATGTCGGGGCCGCCACCATCGGCCAGGTCCAGCCGGGCCACGCGCGTGCCGAAGCGCTCGGCATCGCGCTGCACCGTGTCGTCCATCGGCGCGCCGTTGATCGCCAGATGGCCATCGCGCAACTCGACCCGGTCGCCGGCCACTGCGACCACGCGCTTGATCAGCCGTGTGCCATCGGCCGGCGAGTCGAACACGACCACGTCGCCGCGCCGCGGCTGGTCGCGCTCGACCAGCACGTGGCGGGTGAACGGAACGCGCAGCCCGTAGGCGCTCATGTCCACCGCCACGCGATCGCCCGGCTGCAACGTCGGCTGCATCGAACCGCTGGGCACCAGGTAGTGGTTGGCGAACGAGGCGCGCGCGGTGCCGAGCAACAGCAGCAGGGCCAGCGTCGGCAGCACTTCGCGGCGCAGCCACAGGCGTGCGCGGCGCGCGCGTGAAGATTGCTGCGATGATTTCGGCAAGGCTTCCATCGATGGCTCCGGCGTGGGCGGACGACTCCCACGCTATCGCCGCGCGCGGCGTCGATCCACATGACCAACGACATGGATCGCGCATGGCCTGCGCCCGCCGCTTGACGGACGCAGGCCGGAAGCCGCGCTATCGTGGGTGCCTGCCGCCAGGACGCCCCGCATGCGCAACCTCGACTTCAGCTCGTGGTCCGGCCTGCTCACCACCCTGCTCGGGCTGGTGGTCGTGTCGCTGGTGGCCGTCGGTATCCGCCTGCTGTTCATGCAGACCCTGCAGCGCAAGCGCGAGCGCGAGAACCGGCAGATCAACGAGCGGTTGAAGACGCTGATCGCCGCCTACAAGACCCTCGGCGGCTCGTTCACCGGCGAGCTGAGCGTGGACCCGACCCACCTGCGCGACCGACACCGCGATGCGGAGGCGGACAATGCCGATGATCCCGGCACCGCGTCGGAACGGCGGCGCCGCATCCGCGACGCGGTCGAGGCCGCGCTGTCGGATGTGGTCCTGCTCGGTACCGAGGAACAGGTACGGCTGGCCGCGCAGGCCGCCAGCGACATGGTCGCCGGACGCAGGATCGAGACCGCCGCGCTGGTCGCGTCGCTGCGCGTGTTCATCCGCCAGGCGCTGGACCTGGAACCGATCCCGGCTGGCCTGGCCATTCCCGGCCAGGGACCGCTGCGCGTGGTCGCCGGTGGTGGCGGCAAGCGCGGCGCCGACGGCGGCGACAAGTCGCGTACCGCGGGTGGCGGTGGCGGAGGAATGGGCGGAGGAATGGGCGGAGGGATGGGAGGCGGCATGGCGGCCGGAGCGGGGGCAGGCGCGGGCGCCGGCCTGGGCCAACAAGATACGGGCGACGACCTCGCCTCGCCGGGCCGGTCCTGATCGCCGCCGTTACGGGCGCACTTCCTCCATCAGCCCGACCAGGTTGCCATCGGGATCGCGCAGGAACGCGGTCCACAGTTCGTGGTCGGGCATGCGCGCGGTCAGTTGCGGCTCGCGTTCGCCGGTCGCGCCGCGTGCGAGCATCGCCGCATGGGTCGCGACGATGTCGTGCACGCGGAAGTACAGGATCGAGTTGGCGCCGACCGCACCGGCGCCCTGCGGCGTGGTCAGCATGATCCGCACGCCGTCGGCATCGAGAAATGCCAGCTGCGGCCCGGCGCGGAACAGGAACGCCAGGCCAAGCACGTCGCGGTAGAAGCCGAGCGCGGCATCGACGTCGGCGACGGTGATCGCGACCTGGCGGATGCCGTGTGTCTGCGCGGTGGTGGCCATCCTGTTCTCCCTCCCGGTGCTGCCGGTTCGATCGCCGGTGTGGTCGGTCCGCCCCGGCCGTGGCGTGCAGTGCCGGCATCATGCCGCCCGCGCGCCATCATTGCGCTTGCCTCCGCCTGCGGGGAAGTGTCCGGTCGGACGCGCGGGACGTTGGAGGACGTGCAGGCCCGACGGGATCTCCCGCGCATGCCGGCTCAGAGCAGGCCGGGGACCAGCGCCCATGTGCGACGCCGGTAGTCCTCGTAGGCCGGACCGAAATGCGCGGCCAGCCAGCGCTCTTCCTGGCGGAGTTTGAACCAGAACGAGACCGCGACGATCGCCACCGCCAGCAGGCCGCGCCAGGCGCCCACCATCACCGCGTTGCCGAGGAACAGCAGGAGCAGGCCGCTGTAGATCGGATGGCGGACATGGCGGTACGGGCCGGTTTCCACCAGTTCGTGGTCCTGCTTGAGCTGCACGGTGCCGCTCCAGTTGCGACCGAGCAGGTGCCGCGACGCGATCGCCAGCACCGCGCCGGCCACGCACAGCAGCAGGCCGGACGCACGGACAGCCATGGTGTCCGGCACGAACTTCCCGCGCAGCAGGCCATGGCCGATCCCGTCGCCCGGCGCCAGCAGCAGCACCGCCACCGCCAGTGGCAGCCAGTACGCGAGCAGGCGCTTGCTGCGCGACTCGGTGCGCTGTGGACGCTTGACGTTGCGCGCACTCCACAGCCAGTAGCCGATCACCGCGAACCAGCAGAGCGTGAGTCCGATGTCGAAGAGAGACGGCATGGCGACGTGCCCGGCAAGGTCCGCCGATATGGGCCGCCAGGCCGATCAGCCGGACGTCTGGCGCGGCTCGAGCCGGAACAGGCGCCCCTGCGAGCCGCGGCCGCCATCCTCCAGCAGCCAGATCGTGCCATCGGGCCCCTGCTCGACCTCGCGGATGCGCGTGCCCATGTCGAAGCGCTCGGCTTCGCGCGCGTGGACGCCGTCGAAGGCCACCCGCACCAGGCTCTGCGAGGACAGGCCGCCGATCAGGCCGCTGCCTTTCCAGCCCGGATAGCGGTCGCCGCTGTAGATGACGAAGCCGGCCGGCGAGATCACCGGCGTCCAGCTGACCACCGGCGCGCGGAATTCCGGGCGGGTGTCGTGGTCGGGAATGGGTCGTCCGTCGTAGTGGTCGCCGTTGGACACGATCGGGTAGCCGTAATTGGCGCCCTTCTCGATCAGGTTGAGTTCGTCGCCGCCGCGGGGGCCCATCTCGTGCACCCACAGCCGGCCGTCGCCATCGAAGGCGATGCCGAGCATGTTGCGATGGCCGAGCGTCCACACCTGCGCGGCCACCCCGCCCTGCGCGGCGAACGGGTTGTCAGGCGGCACGCTGCCGTCATCGCGCAGGCGGATCACCTTGCCGAGGTTGCTGGCCATGTCCTGCGCCGGGTCGAACTTCTGCCGCTCGCCGGAGGTGATCCACAGCATGCCGGCGCGATCGAAGGCGATGCGGTGGCTGTAGTGGCCGCGGCCCTCGACCTTCGGCTGCTGGCGCCAGATCACCTGCGGGTCCTGCAGGGCGGCGCTGTCGCCGTCGATGGCCAGCTTGGCCCGTGCGACCGCGGCACCGGCGGTATCGCCCTCGCCGGCCTCGGCGTAGCTGAAGTAGAGCAGCCCGTTGTCGGCGAAGCGCGGATGCAGGACCACGTCGCCGAGTCCGCCCTGGCCGGCATGGACCACCGCCGGTACGCCGCCGACGCGGATGCGGCGGTTGCCGGCGAGGTCCTGGATCCACAGCCCGCCGCCGCGTTCGCTGACGAGCAGGCGGCCATCAGGCAGGAAGGTCATCGCCCATGGCTCGTCGAAGCGCGCGACCTCGCGTTCGGTGAACGGTTTGGGCGCCGGTGCGGGCTGCGCCTGCGCGGCGGCCGTGCCGCCGCCGAGGCCGACCGCGCATGCGAAGAAGGCAAGAGTGACGAGGCGCATGTGGAACCTCGCGAGCGGCCGGAGGGAGCCTGATCCTACCCGGCGCGCGTCATGCAACCGTGACGCCGTCCAGCGGCTCAGCGCGCGTGACGGAGCGCGGCGAATGCGGCCAGCGCCGCCTGCCGGCCCTCGGCCAGGTCGACCTGCGGCGTGCGCGGGTAGTCAGGCGCATGCCGCCGCAGCAGTTCCGGGTGTTCCCATGGCGCGAACCGCGCCGGCAGCGGCAATGCCGCCAGTTCCGGTACCCAGCGTGCGATATAGGCGCCTTCCGGATCGAACCTGCGCGCCTGGCTCACCGGATTGAACACGCGGAAGTACGGCGCGGCGTCGGCGCCGGTGCCGGCGGTCCATTGCCAGCCCTGGGTATTGTTGGCGAGGTCGGCGTCGACCAGCGTGTCCCAGAACCAGCGCGCGCCGTGCCGCCAGTGCATGCGCAGGTGCTTGGTCAGCCAGCTGGCGACGACCATGCGCACGCGGTTGTGCATCCAGCCGGTGTGCCAGAGCTCGCGCATGCCGGCATCGACGATCGGCACGCCGGTGCGGCCATGGCGCCAGGCAGCGAGCCTGGCCTGCAGCGGCCGCGCCCAGCGGAAATCCTCGAAGCGCGGATCCAGCGGACGCTCGGCCACCTGCGGAAAGTAATGCAGCACATGGTGGGCGAACTCGCGCCAGCCCAGTTCGGCGAGGAAACGCTCGCGGTCGCCATCCGCGATGCCGTCCGCGTCGTTCACCGTGGCGGCCACGCGCTGCACCGAGATTTCACCGAAGTGCAGGTGCGGCGACAGGCGCGAGGTGCCGGCCTCGACCGCCCTGTCGCGTGCGTCCGCGTAGCCGTCGAGCGCGCGCCCGGCGAAGCGCGCCAGTGCCTGGCGCGCGCCGGTCTCCCCCGGCGTGAAGCGCTGCCAGAAACCGGCATCCCACGCCGGTCGCGGCGCCGGCAGGATGTCGTCCAGCGCCACCCCGTGCGGCGCACCGGCATCTTCCGGCGACGGCAGCCGCGCCGGCGCGTCCCAGGTCGCGGGCGCGCGCCATTGCGCCCGCGCCGTGCGCCAGAACGGAGTGAACACGCGATACGGATCGCCCTGCTTCGTCGCCACTTCCCACGGCTCGAACAGCAGCGATCCGTTGAAGCTCTCCGCGTGCAGGCCGGCGCGGCGCAGCTCGCGCTTGATCCTGGCGTCGCGTTGTTCCACCGCGGGCTCGTAGCGGCGCGCCCACAGCACCGCCTCGGCGCCGGTCAGCGCCGCGGTGGCCTGCAGCAGCGGCAGGCTGTGGCCGTGCAGCACCAGCAGGCGCGAACCGCGGCGCTCGAGTTCGGCCGACAACGCCGCCAGCGCGCGCCGGCGCCAGGCATTGGAGGCGGCGCCCGGCGCCCACGCGCCTTCCTCGTCCGGTGCGTGGATATAGACCGGCACCGGCAGCCAGCCCCGATCGAGCGCGGCACGCAACGCCGGCTGGTCATCCAGCCGCAGGTCGTCGCGGAACCAGACCAGGGCGACGGCCATGCGTGCGCCTAGGTGGTGCCCCGGTTCTTGCCCTGCCACGGGCGGTACCACTCGCGGATCGCGGCCATGTCGGCGTCGAGGTCGCCGCTGGTATGGAACAGCGGACCGATGCCGATGACCTTGTCCGGGTAGTGGAAATAGGCCATCAGGATCGGCACCCCGGCGCCATGGGCGATCTTGAGGAAGCCGGACTTCCACTGCCTGACCGGCTTGCGCGTGCCTTCGGGGGCGAGCGCGAACCACAGCCTCGGCGAGGTGCGGATCAGCTCCACGCTCTGTTCGACCACGCCCTGCGGCCTGCTGCGGTCCAGCGGGATCACCCCGAGCCTGCGCAGCACCACCGACAGCGGCCACCAGAACAGCGAATCCTTGCCGAGGATGCGCGCATCGAAGCCCAACGCCATCTTCGCCGCCATGCCCCAGATGCCGTCCCAGTTGGACGAATGCGGCGCGGCGATCAGCACCAGCTTCGGGATGTCCGGGAACTTGCCGGTCACGCGCCAGCCGCCGAGGCGCAGCAGGGTGCGGCCGAGCCAGCGCGAGAAACGGCGCGTCGGCGGCACCTGCGGCATGTTCGCCGGGATCATCGGCAGCAAGGGTTCGGTGTCGCTCATTTCATTCCCAGGAGCGCGTGCCGCGCCCGCGCTTGATCTGGCTGCGTTCACGCTTGCCTTCCAGGCGGCGCAGCTGCGAACCGCGGGTCGGTTTGGTCTCGATCCGGCGCTTGGGCACCGACAGGCCCGCGGCGATGAAGGCGGCCAGCCGTTCGCGCGCATCCTGGCGGTTGCGGTCCTGGGTGCGGAAGCGCTGCGCGTCGATCACCAGCACGCCGGCATCGGTAACCCGGCGGTCGCGCCGGGCCAGCAGCCGCGCGCGCAGCGGTTCGGGCAGCGACGGCGAGCCGGCGATGTCGAAACGCAGCTCGACCGCGGTGGAGACCTTGTTGACGTTCTGCCCGCCGGCGCCGCTGGCGCGCACGAAGCGCTCGACGATCTCCGACTCGGGGATCGCCAGGCTCGGACTGATCGTCAGCGCATCGGCAGGCATGGCCGGATTGTATGCAGGAGCCCCGGTGGTCGGCGACAGGGAGTCGCCGGGTCGCTGCTACGCCAGCTCCCAGCCGAACAGCGCCATCGCCTTGAGGAACTCGCCCTCGGGAGCCGCCTGGACCCGCAGCATCGCGCCGGTCTGCGGATGAGGGAAGCCCAGCCGCCACGCGTGCAGCAGCATCCGGTGCACGCCGCGCATGCGGAAGGCGCGGTTGTGGCGCCCGTCGCCGTGGCTGGTGTCGCCGATCAGGTGATGCGAGACGTGCTTGAGGTGGCGGCGGATCTGGCGGAAGCGGCCGGTCACCGGTTCGCATTCGAGCAGCGCGTAGCGCGAGGTCGGGAAGCCGGCCGAGGGCTCGTCCAGTTCGCCGGTGGCCAGGCGTTGGAAGCGGGTCACCGCCGGCTTCTTCTGCGGCTTGCCCGGGCCGCCGTCGAGCGGATGGTCGATGGTGAATGCTTCCTCCGGCCAACCGCGGCAGACGGCGAGGTAGCGCTTTTCCAGCTGCTGGGCCATCACCGCCTTGCCCAGCGCCGAGGCGCTGTCGCGATCGAACGCCAGCAGCAGGCAACCGCTGGTGGCGCGATCGAGCCGGTGGACCAGGTGGATCGAACGACCGAACTGTTCGCGCAGCCGGTCGGCGGCGAAGTCGGTCTCGTCGGCGGCCAGTGCGCTGTCGTGCACCATCAATCCCGCCGGCTTGGCGACCACCGCCAGCCACTCGTCCTGGTACAGCACCGGCAACTGCATGGTTTCTCCCGTCACCGCTGCAGGGGTGCGCGGCTTCTGCGACACTCGGCGCGCCGGCGGTCCTGCCGGCATGCTTATCACTGGAGACCACGGATGATCCCCGGCAACAAGGCAATTCTCGCATTCACCCTGACGCTCGCACTCGCCCTGCCCGGCACGGCGCTGTCCGCCACCACGGCGCCGGCCCTGCCCAAGGGCGTGGCCGCGGGTCCGAGCATCGAGGGCATCAGCGAGTTCACCCTGGCCAACGGCCTGCGCGTGCTGCTGTTCCCCGATCCGACCAAGCCGACCGTCACCGTCAACCTGGTCTACGGCGTGGGCTCGGTGCACGAGAACTATGGCCAGACCGGCATGGCGCACCTGCTCGAACACCTGATGTTCAAGGGCACGCCGACCCACGACGACATCAGCGGCGAGATGAAGCGCCGCGGCATCGCCTTCAACGCGACCACCTCGCTGGATCGCACCAACTACTTCGCCTCCTTCCCGGCCAGCGCCGACACCCTGGACTGGGTGCTGCGGATGGAGGCCGACCGCATGCTCAACTCGCGCATCGCCCGCGCCGACCTGGACAGCGAGATGACCGTGGTCCGCAACGAGCTGGAAGCCGGCGAGAACAACCCGGCCGGCGTGCTGATGCAGCGGCTGCGCTCGACCGCCTTCCTCTGGCACAACTACGGGCATTCCACGATCGGCGCGCGCTCGGACGTGGAAGGCCTGAAGATCGAGCAGCTGCAGGCCTTCTACCGGACCTGGTACCGGCCCGACAACGCCACCCTGATCATCGCCGGGCGCATCGACCAGGCCGAGGTGCTGCGCAAGGTGTACGCCGCGTTCGGCCCGCTGCAGAACCCGAAGACGCCGCTGCCGCGCTTCCCGACCATCGAGCCGGCGCAGGACGGCGAGCGCGAGGTCACCGTGCGCCGCACCGGCGACCTCAACCTGGTCGCCGCCGCCTACCACATCCCGTCGCGCACCCACGCCGACAACGCCGCGCTGTCGGTGCTGGCCAACGTCCTGGGCTACACGCCGGGCGGGCGCCTGCACCGGGCGCTGGTCGAGCCCCGGATCGCCGCCGGCGCGGGCGCCACCGCCGAATCGCTGGCCGATGCCGGCCTGTTCACCGCGGTGGCGGTGCAGCCGCGCGATGGCGATGCGGCGAAGATGGAGCAGGTGCTGCTGGCCCAGCTCGAGCAGGTCGCCAAGTCACCGGTCACCGCCGAGGAAGTGGCGCAGGCGCAACAGCGCATCGCCAATGCCTACGACCTGTATTTCACCGACGTCAACGCGGTCGGCATGGGCCTGTCGGAGTTCGTCGCCGCCGGCGACTGGCGATTGCTGTTCACCAGCCGCGACGCGGTCGCCAAGGTCACCGCCGCCGACGTCAACCGCGTGGCCGCGCAGTACCTGCGCTCGAGCAACCGCACGCTCGGCCGCTTCGTGCCGACCGACGCGCCGGACCGGGTCGAGGTCCCGGCCGGCCCGGCGGCCGCGGACGTGGTCGCCGGCTACACCGGCCGCGCCGCGGTCGATGCCGGCGAGCACTTCGAGCCGACCCCGGCCAACATCGAGGCGCGCACCCAGCGCATCACCCTCGGCGACGGCCTCAAGCTCGCGCTGCTGCCCAAGCGCACGCGCGGCAACACGGTAACGGTGGTCGGCAACTTCCGTTTCGGCGATGCCACTTCGCTGACCGGTCGCGACATGGCCGCCGGCCTGGCTGGCGCCATGCTGATGCGCGGCTCCAGACAACTGAGTCGCGTGCAGATCGACCAGAAGCTGGAAGCGCTGCAGGCCAAAGGCGGGGTTGGCGGCGCGCTGCAAGGCGCGAGCCTGTCGCTGCTGACCCGTCGCGACCAGCTGGCCGAAGCGCTGGCGCTGCTGGCGGGCGTCCTGCGCGAGCCGACCTTCCCCGAAGACGAGTTCGAACAGCTGCGGCTGCAGGCGATCACCGGGATGGAGGCCTCGCGCAAGGAACCGGGCAGTATTGCTTCGCAGGCGCTGGCGCTGCACTTCGATCCATGGCCGGCCGGGCATCCGCTGCATGTGGAGACGCTGGACGAATCGCTGGCCGGGCTGCGCGCGCTCAAGCGCGAGGACCTGATCGCGTTCCACCGCGATTTCTACGGCACCGCGCAGGGCGAGGTCGCCGTCGTCGGCGACTTCGACGCCGATGCGGTACGCGCGCAGCTGGAAAGCCTGTTCGCCGGCTGGCAGACCCCCCATCCGTATGCGTCGATCAGCACGCGCTACACCGCAGTGGCGCCGGTGAACGAGCGCCTGCCCGCACCGGACAAGCCCAACGCGGTGTTCATGGCCCGCCACAACGTCGCCTTGCGGGTGACCGATGCCGACTACCCGGCGCTGATGGTCGCCAACCGGATCTTCGGCGGCGGCGCGCTGAAATCGCGGCTCGGCGACCGGATCCGGCAGAAGGAAGGCCTCAGCTACGGCGTGGGCAGCTCGATCGACGCCGACGACAGCCTCGGCGGCCAGGACGATGCCGGCAGTTTCATGATCCAGGCCATCGCCGCGCCGCAGAACATGGGCAAGGTCGAGGCCGCGGTGCGCGAGGAACTGGCCAGGCTGATCGCGGCAGGCATCACCGCCACCGAACTGCGCGATGCGGTATCGGGCCTGATGACCGAACGCGAACAGGCGCGGGCCAACGACGGCCAGGTCGCCGGCATGCTCCAGGACCAGCTGTTCTTCGGCCGCACCATGCAGTTCAGCGCCGACCTCGACGCGAAGTACCGCGCACTCGACGTGGACCAGGTCAACGCGGCGATCCGCAGGCACCTGGATCCGGCCAAGCTGAGCACGTTCACCGCCGGTGATTTCGCCGCCGCGGAGAAGGCACCCGCGCCGGCGGCGGCTGGCCACTGACCGCAACCATGCCCTCCCCGGCGCACGACGCGGGGAGGGCATGCACGAACCGCACGCCGGACTTCCTACGTCACCAGGGCGGTCCGATCCGGACCGCCGTCCGCGATCAGCGCCGCGGCAGCGCCGCTAGGATCGCCCACAGGCCGCCGAGGCCGGCGATCCACGCCGACAGCGGCACGCCGAACAGGCGCGGCCCACCGGCTTCCAGCGCATACAGCACCGCGGCCACCACCAGCAGGCCGCTACCGAGGATGGCGGCGACCGAGCGCCGCTGCATCGTCTGCAGCGTGCGCGCGACCTCGGCCAGCTCCTGCGAGCGGATACCCATCTCGTGGCGGCCTTCGACTTGCTGTTCCAGCCAGGCATGCAGCAGGCGCGGCATTTCCGGCGCGCGGGTCATCAGCTCCGGGGCGCGCTTGCCGAACTCGCGCAGCAGCCGGCGCGGGCTGTAGCGCTCGCGCAGGATCCGCTCGAGCACCGGCTGCGCCACCGCCCAGATGTCCAGGCGCGGATCGAGCTGGCGGCCGACGCCCTCGATGTTGAGCAGGGTCTTCTGCAGCAGGATCAGCTGCGGCTGCAGGGTCAGCTCGTAGCGCTGCGCGGTGCGGAACAGTTTGGCCAGCACCTCGGCCAGCGAGATCTCGCTCAGCGGCCGGGTGAAGTACGGCTCGCACACCGCGCGCGCGGCCGCTTCGAGTTCGTCGATGCGGACCGTCGCCGGCATCCAGCCCGCTTCAACGTGCAGCTCGGCGATGCGCCGATAGTCCTTGTGGAAGATGGCCATGAAGTTCTCGGCCAGGTAGTACTGGTCCTGCGCCGAGAGCTGGCCGACGATGCCGAAGTCGAGCACCACGAAGCGCGGGTCATGGCGGCGCGCCGGGTCGTCGTCGACCCAGATGTTGCCGGCGTGCGCGTCGGCGTGGAAGAAGTTGTCGCGGAACACCTGGGTGTAGAACACGCGCACGCCCTTGGCGGCGAGCACGCTGCGATCGATGCCCGCGGCATCCAGCGCGGCGACGTCGTCGGACGGAATGCCGCTGACCCGTTCCATGGTCAGCGCGCGCTCGGCGGTATGGCTCCAGATCACCTCCGGCACGTACAGGTCCGGCGAGTCCGCCCACAGCCGGCGCATCACGCTGGCGTTGGCGCCCTCGCGCTGCAGGTCCAGCTCGGCGGCCAGGGTGGTCTCGATCTCGGCGACCACCGCCTGCGGGCGGATCTTGTCGGCGTTGGGATGGGTGCGGTCGACCAGCGCGGCCAGCGACTTGAGCAGGGCGATGTCGGCGGCGATCTGCTTCTCGATGCGCGGCCGCAGCACCTTGACCACCACCTCGCGGCCGCTGGGCAGGCGCGCGGCATGCACCTGCGCGATCGAGGCCGAGGCCAGCGGCGTGGTGTCGAACGCGGCGAACGCGGCGGTGACCGGCTGGCCCAGCGCCTGCTCGACGATCGCGCGGGCCACGTCGCCGTCGAACGGCGCGACCTGGTCCTGCAGCAGGGCCAGCTCGCTGGCGATGTCCACCGGCAGCAGGTCGCGGCGGGTCGAGAGGATCTGCCCGAACTTGACGAAGATCGGTCCGAGCTCCTGCAGCGCCAGGCGCAGGCGCGCCCCGCGCGGCAGCGCGGCCACCGCCGCCGGCGCACGCGGCGCGAACGGCTTACCCAGGCGCAGCCAGCGTTCGGCCGGGGTGTCGTCGAGCAGTTCGTCCAGCCGGTAGCGCAGGACCACCCGGCCGATCCGCCAGGCGCGCAGCGCGGCCTTCACGGCAGCACCTGCATGCGCGGCAACCGGGCGACCCGCGCGGCGATGCGTTCGACGTCATCGCGCAACGCGTCGACGTCGTCGTTGAAGGCGGCCAGCTCGGCGCGCGCGACCACGTCGCGGCGTTCCTCGGTGAGGTACTCGGCGCCCGAACGGGCCAGGCCGGTCGCGGCCGCACGCATGTCGCGCAGCGCCGCGGCGAGCGCATTGGCGACCTGCACCCCGATCACCTCGCCGAAGGCGGCGACGAAAGGCTGCTGCCAGTCGGGATCGAAGCCGGCCGCCAGGCGCTGCAGGTGCTGGGCCAGCTCGGCATCGCCCGATACGTGCAGGCGTCCGTTGCCCTTGCGTGCGTTCGCCAGGAACGGCAGCTGCCCGAGCAGGCCGCCGATCGTGCCGCGCACCGCCAGGTCGGCTTCGCGCAGCGGCGGACCGACCTGCAGGTAGCCGCCGTGCACGCCGATTTCCAGGGCCAGCGGCGGCGATTCCAGCGCCAGCGAGATGCGCCGGCCATCCATCGAGGCCAGCGCGGCGCGCGTGTCGGGATCCAGCGTCACGGCGCGGTTGAGCGCCGCTTCCAGGGCGCGTCCGGCCAGCGGCTTGAGGGCATCGAAAGGCGTTGGCATGGGCCGCATTCTACCGGCGGCGGGCCGGTACGCGGACACCCACACGCGCCAGCGGCGGGACGGATCGCCGAAAACGGGAACGGGCGAAGCACTGCTCGCCCGTTCCGATGGCTTCCCTGCCGTGCACGCCGGCGTGTCCCCGCCGGGCGGCAGGCCCTCCCGTGGGGTGGCGCGCTAGACCTTGCGTCCGCGCAGCAGCGAGATCGCGCCCAGGATCAGGAACACGACGAACAGGATCCAGGCGATGTTGGTGGCGGCACCGGCAATTCCGCTGAAACCCAGCAGCGCGGCGATGACGGCGATGATGAAGAAGACGACGGCATAGTGAAGCATGGGCATCCCTCGGCAGATAACGCCACTCCGGGCGGTTGCAGGGATGCTGCGCGCACGCCGGTGGTGATCAGGTGACGGCGTGCGCGTTCCGCCACGCGGCTTTCAGCCTTGTGATTCCCTCGTCAAAGGACACCGCGGGCACGTAGCCGAAATCGCGTCGCGCCGGTTCCATGCTGTACCAGTGCGTGGTGCTGAGCTGCTCGGCGAGGAAGCGGGTCATCGGCGGCTCGCCACGCAGGCGCAGCAGCGGCCACAGCCGCTCGCAGACCGCGCCGATGCGGTAGGCGGCCTTGAACGAGAGATGCTTGCGCACCGGCGGCGCACCGGCCGCGGCGAGCAGCGCGTTGAGCAGCTCGCCCATCGGCTTGGGCTCGCCGTTGGAGATGAAGTACGCCTTGCCGGCGCAGGCCGCGCCGGGTGCGAGGTGTTCGAACGCATCGAAGTGCGCCTGCGCGGCGTTGTCGATGTAGGTGGTGTCGACCAGGTTGTCACCGCTGCCGACGATGCGCAGCCGCCCGGCACGCGAACGCTCGACCAGCCGCGGCAGGATCTGCGCGTCGCCGGGCCCCCAGATCAGCCGCGGGCGCAACGCGACCACCGCCAGCGTCGCGTCGTTGGCGGCGAGCACTTCCTGTTCTGCGATCGCCTTGGTCGCCGCATACGGCGCCTGGAAGTCCTCGCCGTAGGGCACCTCGTCGGCTCCGAGGCCTTCGACCGGATGGGTCGCGCGATGGGTCACGCTCGGCGTGGAGGTGTAGACCAGCCGGCCGATCCCGTGCGCGCGGCAGGCGGCGAGCACGTTGCGCGTGCCGAGCACATTGGCCTGGAAATAGCTGTCGTAGCTGCCCCAGGCGCCGGCCTTGGCCGCGTTGTGGAAGACCGCGTCGGCACCGGCGGCCGCATGCGCCAGGGCATGCGCGTCGGCGAGGTCGCCCCGCACCTGGCCCACGCCCAGCGCCGCCAGCGCCGGCGAATGGCTGCGCTGGAAGCTGATGACGTCGTGCCCACGCTCGCGCAGGCCGCGGCACAACGCCTGGCCGAGGAATCCGCCGCCGCCGGTGACCAGGATCTTCATGCATTCGCTCCCAGCTGGGTGGCGGCCCAGGCGGCCAGCTTCTCGCGGCCGATCTTGGCGTTGTGGCGGATGT
Organism: Pseudoxanthomonas sp.; assembly: GCA_017745195.1. Classification (GTDB taxonomy): domain Bacteria; phylum Pseudomonadota; class Gammaproteobacteria; order Xanthomonadales; family Xanthomonadaceae; genus Pseudoxanthomonas. Next base: position 27,741 of record JAGHZW010000088.1, read on the forward strand.
CGACGGGGAATCCGGGATGGAGCAGAAACCTGTGCACGCGCGCGGCGTGCGGATGGCGCGTGCCAATCATGCGCAGCTCGGCCTCGATCCGCTCGAACGCGGCGGCCGGCACGCCGTCGGCCAGCTCGACGCACAGCACGGGTTGCTGCGCGCCCGCGGCCCCGCCGATGCCGACCAGCGCGGTGCGCCGGACCTGCGGATGCACGTTGAACACCGGCTCGACCTGCTCGGTGTAGAGCGGGCCGTCGACGGCTTCCACGCGCTGGGTCTTGCGGCCGCAGAACCACAGCCGGCCCTGCGCGTCGAAATAGCCGACATCGCCCATGCGGTGGACGATGCGTTCGCTGCCGCCGTCGACCTGTTCGCGGATCTTCGCCGCGCGCGTGGCCGACTCGCGGTTGTAGTAGCTGTCGGTGGCGGTGGGACCGGCCACGGTGATCTCGCCGACCTCGCCCGGCGCCAGCACGCGCACGCCGGACCAGTCGGCGATCGGCGCATCGTCCACGGCAATGATCCGCACCTCGTTGGGCGGCACTGGCCGGCCGACGCAGGTGCCGGCGCCGCTTTCGGTCGCCACCCGCGTGTCCTGCAGCTCGCGACCCTCGATCACCGCGACCGGCAGGCATTCGGTGGCGCCGTACGGCGTCCAGAACTGAGCCCGGTCGCCGAGCAGGGTGCGGATCTTCTCGACCACTTCCGGCGGCACCGGCGCGCCGGCCGACGTCACCCGGCGCAGCGTCGGCAGGGGTCGGCCATGCTCGGCCAGCACCCGCATCAACGCCGGCGAGCCGAACAGCTGGCTCACGCCGAAGCGGCCGATCGCGTCGTGCAGGCGCTCGGGATTGGCCCGCGCCGGCCGGGTCGGATCCATGTCCGGGATCACCGAGGTCAACCCCAGGGCCGGATCGAACAGCGCGAACGGCGGAAACGTTGGCAGGTCGACGCCACCGGGTTCGATGCCGAAGGCCTCGCGCATCATCGCGATCTGGGCGACGAAGTGGCGATGGCGGTAGACCACGCCCTTGGGCACACCGGTCGAGCCGCTGGTGAACAGGATCGCGGCGACATCATCCGGCGCGGTGTCGGCGAGCTGCGGTCCGCTGCCGGCACCGTCGCGCTCGACCCGCGCCAGCGTGGTTCCGCCCCAGCCCCAGCGGGTGCCGACGGTGACCAGCCTGCGCGCCGACTTCGCCCAGCCCAGCGCCAGCCGCGCCGCGTGCGCCAGCGGGATGCCGATGAAGGCCTCGGCCTGCGCCTCGTCCAGGCACTGCTTCAGCGCGCGCCGGTCGATGCCCGGATCGACCAGCACCGGCACCGCGCCGGCCTTGAACAGGGCGAACATCAGCAGGAAGAACTCCGGCGACGGCCGCACCATCACCACCGTGCGCATGCCGCGGCCGATGCCATGCACGGCCAGGCCCGCGGCGATCGCGTCGCTGCGCGCATCCAGCGCGCGGTAGTCGAGGACCACGTTGTAGGTGGCCAGACCGCCACCGGCGCCGCGCCGGCCGGGGCAGCGGATCGCCGGCTGGTCGGGACGCTCGGCGGCCAGCCGCGGCAGCGCCGCGGCGATATTGCAGGGTTCGGTCATCGGCCGATTATCGCCGATACGACCCGCGCTTCCGGCGCCGTGCGAAGCTGAAGCGGCGCCGCTTGCGCATGGCGGCGGTTGCGGCAGAATGCCGCGCCCCCTCCTCCGATTCGCCGCGCAAGGCCCGGCACCCATGGCCCATCCCTGCCTGTCCTGCGGCGCCTGCTGCGCCTACTTCCGCGTCAGCTTCCACTGGAGCGAGGCGGACCCCGCGCTGGGCGGGCAGGTGCCTGTCGAACTGACCGAAAGCCTGCGCACCCATGAGCGGGTCATGCGCGGCACCTCGCAGTCGAATCCGCGCTGCATCGCACTCGATGCCGAGATCGGCCGCTACAGCCGCTGCACGATCCACGACCGCCGGCCGTCGGCCTGCGCCACGGTACCGGCCTCGCTGGAGTTCGGCGAACGCAGTCCGCAGTGCGACAAATCACGGTTGGCCCATGGGCTGCATGTGTTGACCGAGGCCGACTGGGTCGGCGTGGCCGACATCGAACGCAATCCGCTGCCGCCCGCATGACGCAGGCACGGCACCGCCGCTAGAGCGGATTGGCGTCGAGGAAGCGGCGGATCGCCGGGACCAGCACCTCGTGCCTGTCCTCGAGCACGTAATGGCCCGCGTCCTCGAAGGCGTGCACTTCGGCGCGTGGCAGGTCGGCGCGGAAGCGCTCGAGGAAATGCCGGTCGAAGACGAAGTCCTTCAGGCCCCAGCCGATGAAGGCCGGGCGGTCGGCGAACGACGGCAGCGCCCTGCCGGCCGCTTCGAGCAGCGGCCAGGCCGCGTCCTCCGGCGACAGCGGGATGTCCTGCATGAAGCGGATCGTGGAGATCCGGTTCTTCCACGAGTCGTACGGCGCCACGTAGGCGCGGCGCACGTCGGCCGGCATCTTCCGCTCCACGCCCAGCCACGAGGCCCCGGCGGAGAACGCATTGAACGCGCGGATCACCAGTTCGCCGACCGAGTAGTCGCGTCCCAGCGCGATCTGCCAGGGCATTTTCTTCGCCGCCGGCATCGGGAACGCGGCGGTGTTGAGGATCACCAGCCGCTTGACCTGGGTGGCGTGCCTGAGCGCCCAGCCGAAGCCGATCATCCCGCCCCAGTCGTGCACGGCCAGGGTCACCGGCGTGGCGTCGTCGACCCCGGCATGGCGCAGCAGCGCCTCCAGGTCGTCCACCCGCGACTGCAGGGTGTAGTCGTAGCGCGGCGAAGAAGCCAGGTGGTCGTCCGGCTTGTCCGACAGGCCCATGCCGACGTGGTCGGGGACGATCACCCGGTACTGCCTGCCGGCAGCGGGATCGGTCAGCCCGGCCACCAGCGTGCGCCAGTAGTAGCTCCACGACGGATTGCCATGCAGCGCGACCACCACCTCGGCGTCGCGCGGGCCCTCGTCCAGGTACGACATGGTGATGCTGGGACGGACCTCGAAGCGCTTCGGGTCGCGGGGATAGCCGGGGAACTGGGACACGGTCGGGACGTTCGCGCGGAAACCGCGCATTGTAGGCCAGCGTAGCCCGCGGCCGGCCCACGGACGCCGGCACGGTGCGACGCCAGCGACTACCATGCACGCCCGCCCTACGGTCCCGCCGCCATGACCACGCCCCCGCCCTACCTCGACGACCAGCAGATCGAACGCCTGTCCGAGCTGCTCGAACAACGCGCCGTGCCGTTCAAGGGCCTGAACCTGGAGGCGCTGGATGGATTCCTCTCGGCGCTGGTGGTGGCGCCCTCGGAGGTCCCGCCCGGTGAATGGCAGGCGGTGGTCTGGGGCGGCCAACCGCCGCGCTGGGACAACGAGGAGGAAGCCCTCCAGGTCGAACAGCTGCTGATGGGCCACTGGAACATGTGCGCCGCCCGCGCGCGCCAGGACGGCGACAGCCTGCCCGACCACCTGGCCCCGCTGCTGTGGCTGCCCGAAGACCCGGAGCTGAGCGGCGAGGAGGCCCTGCACGAGGACGAACTCGATGTCGGCCGCGACTGGGCGCTGGGCTTCTTCACCGCGGTGATGCTGCGCGAGCAGGAATGGGACCAGTGGCTGGACGAGAACGACTGGATCGAGGAGATCTTCGACCAGCTCGACCGCCTGGCCAGCGGCGAGGCGATCAACCCCGACGATCCGGAGGCGCCGGCCACGCCGGTTGGCTACCGCGAACGCCTGGCCATCGTCATCGACCTGCCCTCGATGCTGGCCGACCTCAACCACCACCGCGTGCATGCGCTGACTCCGCGCACGCCGATCCGCCGCGAGGAAGGCCCGGGCCGCAACGATCCCTGCCCGTGCGGCAGCGGCAAGAAGTACAAGAAGTGCTGCGGCGCCGATTGAGCGGCGCGCCATCCGCTGAAGAACGGGCCGGCATCGCGCGACACCCGGCCCCGACGCAGACGTGAAAAGGGCCGGACGAGCCGGCCCTTCGCTTCAGACGCCGGTGGCGTCGATTACCACTCCACCTCGGCCATCGAGCAGTTCAGGCCCGAACCGATACCGAGCAGGGCGATGCGGTCGCCCTTCTTCAGGCGGCCCAGCTCCTTGAGCTTGCTCAGCACGATCGGCACCGACGCCGGACCGATGTTGCCGTGCTCGCCGAAGATGGTCATGACCTTCTTCGGGTCCACGCCCAGCGACTTGATGAAGGCCTGGGTGTGCGGGCGGCTGACCTGGTGGATCACGAACTGGTCCAGCTCGTCCGCCGCCCAGCCCAGCGCGACCTTGGCCGCGGCGAAGGTCTTGGTCGCCAGCTTGATGCCCTCGATCAGCAGCATGCGGGTGTCGGTGACCATGCGGTCCAGGTTGCCGCGGCACAGCTGGTTGAACTCGGTGGCCGAGCGGGTCACGCCGCCCTTGTAGCGCGGCGCGTCCGGGGCCAGCTCGCGGCGGGCCAGGACCATCGCGGCGGCGCCGCAGCCCAGTGTCAGCGCGGCCATCTCGTCGCGGAACTGCTGCTCGGTCACGTCCGGCGAAGCCATCCGCTCGAGGGTCTTCTCGTAGACCAGGTTGGCGGTCTCGCCGTCGACCACCAGCGCATAGTCGATCTCGCCGCGCTCGAGCATCCGCGCGGCGATGTCCATGCCGTTGATGAAGGCCAGGCAGGCGTTGGCGACGTCGAAGGTCATGCACTCGTCGGACACGCCCAGGTTGCCGGAGACGATCGAGGCGGTGGACGGCTCCAGGTAGTCGCGGCTGACCGAGGTGTTGACCAGCAGGCCGACCTTTTCGATGCCGACCCCGGCGTCATCCAGCGCCTTGCGCGCGGCCAGCGTGGCCACGTCGGAGGCCTGCACGTCCTGGTCCCACAGGCGGCGCGCATGGATGCCGGCGATGTCGCCGAGCACGTCGACCCGGATGCCGAGACGATCCAGGGTCGGCTTCAGCCGCGCGTTGATTTCCTGCGAGGTCAGGGTGTGCGGCGCATCGACATGCGCCAGTCCCGCGATGGAGACGTTCTTGAAAAGCATGGCAATCCACGCCCGTGGGGCGAAAGGGTCATCGATTCTAACGGCTGCCCGCCTTCACCGCACCTTTACGTATGGCCCGGCCGGGGCGGGGTTCAGCGTCCGCAGCGCCAGGCGCTGAAGCGCTGGGTGCCGCCGGCCGGCTCGCCGAGCGGCTGCAAGGTGTCGGCCGGCAGGGCGACGGCCTCGTTGCGGGCCAGGGTTTCAAGCTCGTCGCGGACCTTGACCGCGTTGCGCTCGTAGAAGGCCACGTTGTGCTTGACCGAGACCTCGATCTCGCCCTGCTTCACGCATCCGGCCGGTACGGCGCCGGCCGGCACCACCCGGACCTGCTTGGCCTCGGGCTTGATCGACACCCAGGTGCAGGCGGCGAGTGGCAGGACCAGGAGCAGGACGGACAGGGGACGAAGCATGAACGGATTCCGGAATGAGGCAGGCAGGGGCAGAGTGCCGGCCGGGAGATGAACGGTACAGGAGCAGGCCGCGCCCGGCGGCCTGCGATGCGGGTCGCGGCGGCGGGCTTCGCCGCCGCGCACCCGGCCTGGTTACGACCCGGGTTACTTCTTCGTCGTCGTGACCGGCTTGCCGTCGGCGTCGACCACGTGGACCTCGCCCAGGCCCAGCGCGCGCACCGGCGCCTCGACCTGCTTGAGGTCGCCGACCACGACCCAGACCAGTCGGTCCGGATCGAGCGTGGCCGCGGCCTGCTTGACCTGGTCCACGGTCAGCGCCTCGATCTCGGCCTTGCGCCGGAACACGTAGTCGTCCGGCCGGCCGTAGCGGACGATGCCGCCGATGGTGCTCATCACCGCCCGGCCGGTCTCGTAGGCGCCGGGCAGGCTGCGGATCTCGGTGGCCTGGATCTTGGCCACTTCCTCGGCGGTCGGCGGTGCCTTGCCGGTCGCGTAGTCACGCACCTCGCGGTCCACTTCCTTGAGCGACTCGGCGGTCTTGTCGATCTGCACCGGGGCGAAGCTGATCCACGGGCGCTGGCCGATCGCGCCGGGCGTGCTGCTGTAGGCGCCGTAGGCCCAATGCTTGTCCTCGCGCAGGTTCATGTTGAGGCGTGAACTGAACTCGCCGCCGAGCACCGAGTTGGCGAAGTCGAAGCGGATCGCGCCCGGGTCCTTCGTCGAGGGCACGACCTGGCCGGCCAGGATCGTGGCCTGCACCGCACCGGGCTGGTCGACCAGGTACACCGCCGGCTTGGCCGGACGCTGCACCGTCGGCAGCGCGGCGCTGGCCGCCGCCGGCGCGGCCACCTTCCAGTCGCCGAAGTGCTTCTCCAGCAGCGGCATCACTTCATCGAGCGTGGTGTCACCCACGACGATCAGGGTCGCGTTGTCCGGCCGCACCCACTGCCTGTGGAAGGCGACCAGGTCGTCGCGGGTCAGCGAACCGATCGACGCTTCGGTGCCGCTGCCGCTGAACGGGATCGCGTAGGGATGGCCCTTGCCATACAGCAGCGGCGGCAGCACACGCAGCGCGGCGCCGTTCGGGCGCGCCTTTTCCTGGCCGATGCCGGCGATCCAGCTGGCGCGGACGCGGTCGATCTCCTTCTGGTCGAAGCGCGGCTGGCGCAGCATGTCGGCGAACAGGCCGAGCGAGCCGTCCAGGTTCTCCTTCAGCGCCGACAGGTAGGCGTTGCCGCCGTCCAGCGACGCGCCGGCGCCGAGCATCGCGCCCAGCGATTCGGCGCGGTTGGCGAAGGCCAGCGCGTCCAGGTCGCCGGCACCCTCGTCGAGCATGCCCATCGCGAAGCTGGAGGTGCCCAGCTTGTGGCCCTGGTCGGCGGCGAAGCCGCCTTTGAATTCGTAGCTGAACTGCACCACCGGCACCGCGTCGCGGCGGGCGAGGATCACCTTCGTGCCGTTGGCAAGGGTGGCGCGTTCCAGCGCCGGGAACTTCAGGTCGGGGAAGCTCTGCGGCACCGGCACGCCCTGGCTGCGGTCGACCGTGCTCGCGGTTGTCCTGTACTTCGCATCGGGCTTGGGCAGCACGAACGGCGCCGGCGTCGGCGACGGTTCCTCGGCCAGCGCGGTGCGCTCGCCGGGCACTACCAGCAGGGTGTGCGAGCCTTCGCCGAGCCAGCGGTTGCCGGTGGCCTTCAGCTCTGCGGCGGTGGTGTGGCGGATCACCTCCAGGCTGGTGCGGAAGCAGCCCGGGTCCTTCGTGTACACGGCACATTCGGCCAGCGCGTCAGCCTTGCCGCCGAATCCGCCGATGCGCTCGACGCCGCGCACGAAACCGGCCTCGAGCATGGTCTGCGCCTGCTGCAGTTCCTCGGCGGTCGGGCCTTCGGCCAGCAGCTTGCGCAACTCCTCGTCGATGATCGCCTCGACCCTGGCCGGGTCCACGCCCTGCTTCACGTCGGCGGTGATGAGGAAAGTGGAGGCCAGCTCGAACGGCTCGATGTAGGTGCTGACCTTGTCGACCAGCTTGTCCTCATGCACCAGGCGGCGGTCCAGGCGCGAGCTGCGGCTGCCGCCCAGCACCTGCGACAGCACCTGCAGCCGGTCGGCATCGGCATCGCCGTAACCGGCTACGCTCCACGCACGGTGGATGCGCGCCTGCGGCACCTTGTCGGTCATCGTTTCGTGGCTGCTCGCGCGCTTCACCGGGCCGGCCTGCACCCGTGCCAGGCTAGGGCCGGCGGGGATGTCGCCGAAGTAGCGGCCGACCTTGTCCTTCGCGGTGGCCACGTCGATGTCGCCGGCCAGCACCAGCACCGCATTGTTCGGGCCGTACCAGGCGCGGAACCACTGCTTCACGTCTTCCAGCGAAGCGGCGTCGAGGTCGTTCATCGAGCCGATCGTGCTGTGGTGGTACGGATGGCTTGCCGGGTACAGCGCGCGGTAGATCTCGTCGTCGGCCTGGCCGTAGGGCTGGTTCTCGCCCTGGCGCTTTTCGTTCTGGACCACGCCGCGCTGTTCGTCGAGCACCTTCTGGTCGATCGCACCGAGCAGGTGGCCCATGCGGTCCGACTCCATCCACAACGCCATGTCCAGCGCGGTGGTCGGCACGTTCTGGAAGTAGTTGGTGCGATCCAGCCAGGTGGTGCCGTTCTGGTCGGTGGCGCCGGCCAGCTCGAACGGCTCGAAGAATTCGCCGCGGTGGTTCTCCGAACCGTTGAACATCAGGTGTTCGAACAGGTGCGCGAAACCGGTGCGGCCGGCCGGCTCGTCCTTGCTGCCGACGTGGTACCAGAGGTTGACCGCGACGATCGGCGCCTTGCGGTCGGTGTGCACGATCACCCGCAGCCCGTTGGGCAGGGTGAACTCCTCGTACGGAACCAGCTGCTCGCCGGCGGGCGCGGCGGCCTTGGCGGCCAGGGCCGGCGATGGCGCGAGGGCGGCGACGCCGAACGAGGCGGTGATGGCCAGGACCAGGGCGGCCGTGCGCGGCCGACGGGCTACCGTCATGGTGACGCTCCACAGGGATGAGCGCCCGATCCTACCCAGCCCCCCCGGCCTTTACACTAGGCCACAAGCCATGCGGGACCGGAGCCACCGATGCCCGATTCCACCGAAACCGATCGCCACTGCCTGGTGACCGGGGCCAATCGCGGCCTGGGCCTGGAGTTCGTCCGCCAGCTGCTGTCGCGCGGCGGGCGCGTGGTCGCCACCTGCCGCCATCCCGGTCGCGCGACCGCCCTGAACACCCTGGCCGGCGAGCATCCGGGCCGGCTGCACGTACTGCCGCTGGACGTGGCCATGGCCCGCAGCCGCGACGAACTGCTGCGCGAGCTGCCACTGGTGCTCGACGGCGCCCGGCTCGGCCTGCTGGTCAACAACGCTGGCGTCCTGCATGGCGGCGAGCGCTTCGGCCAGGTCAGCGAAGCGGGCCTCGACACCAGCCTGCGCACCAATGCGGTCGGCCCGTTCCTGCTCAGCCAGGCGCTGGCGCCGCTGCTGGCCGATGCCGGAGACGGCCGGGCCGGCGCGGTGGTCGCCAACCTGTCGTCGGAAATCGGCTCGCTCGCCCGGCGGCACGAGTTCCGCACGCCCAGCTACGCCATCGGCAAGGCCGCACAGAACATGGGCAGCGTGCTGCTGGCGCGGGCGCTGGCACCACGCGGCATCCGCGTGGTCGCGCTGCATCCGGGCTGGGTACGCACCGACATGGGCGGACCGCAGGCCACGGTGTCCGCGGGCGATGCGGTTGCGGCGCTGCTGCGGGTGATCGACGGCCTCGGCCCGGACGACAGCGGCGTGTTCCTCGATTCGAACGGCCAGTCCGTGCCCTGGTGATGGCGGCGGTCCGTCGCGGCCGCCGCCCCTTCTAATAAGACGCCGACACGCGGGGATACCTGCCTCGTGCGGCGCTTCCATGGCCGGCTTCGCCTGGATTGCCCTGCTCCGCGACTGGCGGACGCTGCCCAGCGGACGTCCGCGAACCGTGCGGACACTGCGGACACTGCACCAAATCCCTTCCATTTCAATGCGTTGGAGTTGGCACGCTGCATGCATTGCTTTCTGGTGCGCCGAGGCCATCCAACAAGCTACTGAACGGATGGTGAACAAAGGCGAGAAATCTGGAACTTTCGCTTGCAGTTGCTGGTTAGGTGTATTACTTTACTACCACACCACAGCTACACAACACCGGAGCACGCCATGAACGCCAAGACCCTGTCCGCCGCGATGAGCCTGATCCTGTCGCTGGCCGCCCTGTCCGCCAACGCCGAAACCGCGCGCGTCGACCATATCGTCGACCTGCCGGCCATCACCGTCCAGCCCGATGCCGCGCTGCGCGCCGAACTCGCCGCGGCCGACACCGTCCGCGTCGACCACATCGTCGACCTGCCGGCCGTCACCGTGCGCCCGGACGCCGCCTTGCGCGCCGAGCTGGCCACCAGCGCCTTCGTCGCCCGCATCGTCGACCTGCCGGCGATCAACGTGCACCCGACCGCCGAACAGCTGGCCGAGCGCGCCGCGATCATCGCCGCCGAGCAGGCCCGCGCCCTGACCGCGCAGCTGGCCACCAACCTGCTGGCCGAGACCCTGGCCGTCACCACGCCCTGAGTGCCGCCCCCGCGCGGCGGCGGCCTGGGCCCGCATACAATCGCCGCGATGCAAGCTCCCGTTTTCGATGTCCTGCTGTACCAGCCGGAAATCCCGCCGAACACCGGCAACGTGATCCGGCTCTGTGCCAATACCGGCGCGCGCCTGCACCTCATCGAGCCACTCGGCTTCGCGATGGAAGACCGGCAACTGCGGCGCGCCGGGTTGGACTACCACGAGTACGCCCGCGTGCAGGTGCACGCCAGCCTGGACGCCGCGCTCGACGCGATCCGGCCGCAGCGCCTGTTCGCGCTGAGCACCCGCGGCCAGGTCCGCCACGACCAGCCGCACTACGCCGATGGCGATGCCTTCCTGTTCGGCGCGGAGACGCGCGGCCTGCCGCAGGACGTGCTCGACGCCATCCCGGCGCCACGGCAGCTGCGCCTGCCGATGCGGCCGGGCAACCGCAGCCTCAACCTGTCCAACGCGGTGGCGGTCGTGGTGTTCGAAGCCTGGCGGCAGTCGGGATTCGCCGGCGGCGGGTGAATGCCGATGCCGGGCAGACCGGCAGACCCCGTTACGCCACTGGATCGTCCAGGCCGACGTGATCGGCCGGCGGCGACATCGTGCTGTTGCGACGCTGCCCGCGTCCGGCGGTTCTGATCGGCACACAGCGCGCGATGGTGACGACCCAGGCCGCGCCGTTCCCACTCCCGGGTTCTGGTTGCCCCATGAGCGCGACCATGCCGGAGTCCACCGCGCGATCGGCGCGCCGATCCGGCGGCAATGCGGTCGCCAGCGAACGTATTCGCCCATCGACGGACGCCATCGTCGCGCCGGGCCCGGCTCCGCAAACACGTGCATCGGACGGGTGAGGCGAAGGCCATCGCAAGATCGGAACAGTCGCCGAAATCCGCGAACAGCGGCGCCAGCCCTCGAAAAATAACCTGCTCACGTCGGCGCTGGGGATGGTCCCCGACGCCAGGAAAACGGAGCAGATCCATGATCACCCACCAGCAGGCCCATGCGCTGATCGCCGCCGGCGAAGCCCGTGCCGACGCCATCGGCGTTCCCGTCAACATTGCCGTGCTCGACGCCGGCGCCCACCTCAAAGCCTTCGCCCGCCAGGACGACGCGGTCCTCGGCGCGATCGACATCGCCATCGGCAAGGCCCGCACCGCG